>JBIOWF010000175.1:0-20136 GCA_044868295.1 Microtetraspora sp.
CCACGGAGAAGAGGGAAGCGCGCCAGCTCTGGACGGAGAAGGGCTACGTCTTCACCAAGCGGGACGGCAACCCACTCAACCCGAACAGCGACTACCACGAGTGGAAGGACCTACTCATAGAGGCCGGATTGCGGGAAACCCGGCTGCACGACGCCCGGCACACCGCCGCTACCGTCTTGCTGATCCTGGGGGTCCCGACCCCCACCGTCATGAGCATCATGGGCTGGTCCAGCGCTGCCATGGCCAAGCGGTACCAGCACGTCATTGACTCGATCCGACAGGACGTCGCACAGCAGGTCGGCGGACTGCTTTGGGAGATCGACAAGCCCACCGAAGCGACCCCCACCAGCGACGACACGGAGGAAGGTGAGCGCCTCACCGGCCTGTCCTGAAAGGCCGTATGAGACTAGGAAAGAGACTAGAAGATCGACAAGGGCCGGTACCCATGGGTACCGGCCTTGGCGTTTTGGCTGATCAGCCATGGCGGAGGATAGGAGATTCGAACTCCTGAGGGGTTGCCCCCAACACGCTTTCCAAGCGTGCGCCCTAGGCCAACTAGGCGAATCCTCCGCCGAGAAGCTTACATGACTTCGGCCATGCACTGTCCGGCCAAGTGCTGGCTCGCGCGCTGCCGTACCCGGCTAGACTGTTCCAGGACCCCTCGCGCGGCGTCATCCTGTGAACCTCCCCAGGGCCGGAAGGCAGCAAGGATAAGCGGGCTCTGGCGGGTGTGCGGGGGGTCTCTCAGTTAGCGGAACCGCCGGCCGGGACAACTCCCCGAGGAGACGGCATGAGTCTTGCGCTGTACCGCAAGTACAGGCCCGGGACATTCGCCGAGGTCAAGGGGCAGGAGCACGTCACAGAACCGCTACGCCAGGCGCTGCGGAGCGGGCGGATCAACCACGCCTATCTGTTCAGCGGCCCGCGCGGTTGCGGCAAGACCTCCAGCGCCCGGATCCTCGCCCGCTCCCTGAACTGCGAGAAGGGGCCGACCCCCGACCCGTGCGGCGAGTGCGAGTCGTGTGTCGCGCTGGCTCCGACCGGGCCGGGGCACCTGGACGTCATCGAGATCGACGCCGCGTCCCACGGCGGTGTGGACGACGCGCGCGACCTGCGGGAGCGGGCCTTCTTCGCCCCGGTCGCGGCGCGATTCAAGATTTACATCATCGACGAGGCGCACATGGTGACCCGGGAAGGGTTCAACGCGCTGCTCAAGCTCGTCGAGGAGCCCCCGCCGCACCTCAAGTTCGTCTTCGCGACCACCGAGCCGGAGAAGGTCATCGGGACGATCAAGTCCCGGACCCATCACTATCCCTTCCGGCTGATGCCTCCGGCGACGCTCCGCCAGCTGATGGAGGAGATCCTCGAGTCCGAGTCGGTGCCGTACGAGCCGACCGCGCTGCCGCTCGTGGTCCGCGCCGGAGCCGGGTCGGCCCGTGACTCGCTGTCGATACTGGACCAGCTCCTCGCCGGTGCCGACGACGCGGGCATCACCTATCAGCGGGCCGTCTCGCTGCTCGGCTACACCGACGGTGATCTGCTCGACGAGGTGATCGACGCGTTCGCCAAGCGTGACGGCGCGCACGTCTTCCATACCGTGAACCGGGTCATCGAGGGAGGCCACGATCCCCGCCGGTTCGCCATGGACCTGCTTGAGCGGTTCCGCGACCTGGTGATTTTGGCGAACGTGCCGGAGGCCGCCGCGAACGGCCTGCTCGACCGGCCCGCCGACGAGCTGGAGCGCCTCCAGGCGCAGGCGGTCTCCATGGGACCGGCCGAGCTGACCCGCGCCGCCGAGGTGTTCAACGCGGGTCTCACCGAGATGCGCGGCGCCACCTCGCCCCGGCTGCTCCTGGAGCTGATGTGCGCCCGGGTGCTGCTGCCCGCGGTCGATCAGGGGGAGGCGTCGCTGCTGGCGCGGCTCGAACGCCTGGAGCGCGGTGGGTTCACGCTTCCGGCGCCTGTCGTCGGGCATGTCCCCGGCTCTGGCGCCGCTGCCGGTTCTCAAAGCCCTGTGGCTTCGGGGGCCGCTGGAAGCTCTCCCGGCATCGGTACGAGTTCTACGACGCCGGTGACCGCCCAGGGGCCTGGGGCTCCCGGAACGGCACGCGGCTCGTCGGTCCCGGAGGCCGCCGCGGCGGCTGGGCGGGATCTTTCGGCCCCCGACGCCGCAGGCGTGGCGCACCAGGATTCCCCAGGTCCCCAGCGCGGCCCCTCGGCCGGTACGGCTCCCGCCTCGGCGGTGGCGGACGACGGTGATTGGCCGGCACCGGCCAGGCCGGGCGTACCCAGCCAGGCGCAGGAGGCCGCCCCGGCGGCTCCGATCGCCCAAGGGGGCGTGGCGGGGCCGGTCCAGCAGGCATGGCCGCGAGTCCTCGAAGCGATCAAGGGCAGGCAGCGGGTCGCCTGGATGATCATCAACGCTCAGGGACGATTGCTGGGCGTCGAGGGCAACGTCGTGACCGTCGGCTTCGACAAGCCCGGTGACGTGCAGGGCTTTCTCAAGGGCAAGCGCGACGAGGTGGTGGCCGCCGCCCTCGGCGACGTGCTGGGCGGCAGTTGGCGGGTCGACGTGGTCGTCGGCGGCCAGGGCCCACGCCCCGGCCAGGGCGCAGGTTCAGGACCGGCCTCAGGCTCGGCTCCGGGTCCGGGTTCACGCCCAGGCTCAGGCCATGGATCAGGTTCGGGCCCGGGTTCCGGCGTCGGCGGTGCTTCGGCGCGAGGCCCGGCGGGTCCGGACGATCCCGCGGGTGGTTCCGGCGGCAGAGGGTCTGGCGGACCGTCCGGCGCCGCGGGCGATACCGGAAGCGCCGCTGGAGGCGTCGGGGGATCTCCTGCCGCGCCGCATGGAGACGTTCCCGCCGCAGGTGAGACCGCATCGTCGGGGGCTAACCCGGGACCAGGGGGTCAGCACGGGCCGGGGCCGGGCGGCATTGGGTCAGTCGGGGCGGGGCAGGCCGACCGGCCGGGCCAGGCAGGCCAGCAGGCGCAAGCCGTACAGAACGGGGTGGCTCGTCCCGGCATGACCCGCGCGCCCGGGGCGGCGGCGACCACGGACGAGTCGTGGCCGGATGAGCCGACGGATGATTTCGACACTCCCGCGCCCGGGGGCATGTCCGGCTCCGGCCTGGCGGCGGCCAAGTCCGCCGCGCGGGCCGCGGCTGTGGCGGGTCCGCGTCAGTCATGGCCGGAGTCCGTGCCAGGCCGTGGGAGAACGGCAGCGGGGCCGGACGCCCACGAGGCCGACCCGGGGAGCGAGGCGGACGCGGACGAGCTGATCGGCATGGCGCTGATCCAGCGCGAGCTCGGGGGCAGGATCATCGAGGAGATCGACCATTCCTAGTGCCGCCATTCGCGTGGGACACGTACGTGCCCCGGTGCCAGAACCGCGCCAAACCCCGTAGGCTCGTCGGGACGGGCAGCGAGCCGGGTCCGACCAGGGCCCGAAGCGAGCGCGACCATGGATGCTGAGGAGCGCACGATCGTGAACCCAGGAGATGTCAACCTGCAACAGCTGCTGGAGCAGGCCCAGCTGATGCAGCAGCAGCTCGTCACGGCCCAGCAGGAGCTCAGCGAGGCCGAGATCGAGGGGAGCGCCGGGGGCGGCCTCGTGGTGGCGACCGTCAACGGCAGCGGCGAGCTGCTGGAGCTCAGGATCAGTCCGAAGGCCATCGACGCCGGTGATCCGGAGGAGACCGCGGAGACGGTCGCCGACCTTGTCATCGCCGCCGTCCGGGACGCGGTTCGCGCCGCCGCCGAGCTGCAGCAGGAGACGCTCGGCCCGCTGGCGCAGGGACTTGGAGGCGGGCTCGGGCAGCTGCCCGGGTTCTAGAAGCCATGTACGAAGGGGTCGTCCAGAATCTGATCGACGAGCTGGGGCAGCTGCCCGGCGTCGGTCCGAAGAGCGCGCAGCGCATCGCCTTCCATCTGCTGGCCGCCGATCCGGTGGACGTGAAGCGGCTGGCCCACGCGCTGCTCGAGGTCAAGGAGAAGGTCCGCTTCTGCCGGGTCTGCGGCAACGTGGCCGCAGAGGAGGAGTGCCGGATCTGCCGGGATCAGCGCCGCGACCCGCATGTGATCTGCGTCGTCGAGGAGTCCAAGGACGTCGTGGCGATTGAGAAGACCCGCGAGTTCCGCGGCCGGTATCACGTGCTCGGCGGTGCGATCAGCCCGATCGACGGCATCGGCCCCGACGACTTGAGGATCCGTGAGCTGCTGGCCCGGCTGGCCGACGGCCAGGTCACGGAGCTGATCCTCGCGACCGACCCGAACCTCGAGGGCGAGGCGACGGCCACCTATCTGGCTAGGCTTGTCAAGCCCATGGGACTGAAAGTGACACGACTGGCCAGCGGTCTGCCGGTGGGCGGTGATCTCGAATATGCCGACGAGGTCACCTTGGGCCGCGCTTTCGAAGGACGGAGGCTGCTGGATGTCTGATGAGTGGGACGACCTGGCGGATCGGATCGCCGGGCACGCGCAGAACTATTTGGACGGCTTGACCCGGTTGGCGAGCGGCGAGGGCGGAGACGCGATCCTGCCGCTGCTGCTGGTCGAGGTCGCCCAGGTCAGCCTGGCCGGCACCCAGCTGGGAGCGGTCCAGGACGTGATCCTGCAGGGCAATTTCGAGCCGGCGCTGAGCGCGGACCCCGACATCGATCCGGTCCGCACGGCTCTCGCCACCAGGCTTGGCCCGGTGGACGACTACGCCGAGGTGTTCGACCCCTACAAGGACACCGGCGTCACGCCCTACCGGCTGTCGGACGATCTCGCGGCCGTGGCGGCCGATCTCATCCACGGGTTGCGGCACTACCGGGCGGGCCGTCCCCTTGAGGCGCTTTGGTGGTGGCAGTACTCGTACTTCAACACCTGGGGCAACCACGCGGGCGCGGCGCTGCGGGCTCTGCACGCGCTGGTCGCGCACACCCGCCTCGACGTGGTCGAGGAGAGCACGGTCAGCTGAGGGACAGCGTGGCGGAGGCCAACTGTGTGATCGTCCACATGCTGGTCTAATTCAGTTGGGTCGCCGAGGCCCGCCAGTAGACTGTGAGCTCCACGTCCAGATTCGTTCGGAGATTTCCAGTGGCGCTCGTTGTCCAGAAGTACGGTGGTTCGTCCGTCGCCGACGCGTCCTGCATAAAGCGGGTCGCCCAGCGGATCGTCGCGACGAAAAAAGCCGGCAACGACGTCGTCGTGATCGTCTCCGCCATGGGTGACACCACCGACGAGCTGCTGGACCTGGCCCAGCAGGTGTCTCCGCTTCCCCCGGGCCGCGAGCTGGACATGCTCCTGACCTCGGGTGAGCGGATCTCGATGGCCCTGCTGGCCATGGCGATCGCCAATCTGGGTCACGAGGCGCGCAGCTTCACCGGCTCGCAGGCGGGTGTCATCACCGACTCCACGCACGGCAAGGCCCGCATCATCGACGTGACGCCGGGGCGGATCCGGGGGGCCGTCGACGACGGCCAGATCGCCATCGTGGCCGGCTTCCAGGGCGTCTCCCAGGACACCAAGGACATCACGACCCTCGGCCGGGGCGGTTCCGACACCACGGCCGTCGCTCTCGCCGCCGCGCTCGAAGCGGACGTCTGCGAGATCTACACGGACGTCGACGGCATCTTCACCGCGGACCCCCGCATCGTCCGTACGGCCCGGCAGATCCCGCGGCTCTCCTACGAGGAGACGCTGGAGATGGCGGCGTGCGGCGCCAAGATCCTGCACCTGCGTTGCGTGGAGTACGCGCGCAGGTTCAACCTGCCGATTCACGTCAGAAGCTCGTTCAGTACCAGGGAAGGCACGTGGGTCGTCTCCGACCCCAATATCGAAGGAACCGATGTGGAGCAGCCCATCATCTCCGGCGTCGCGCACGACCGGAGCGAGGCCAAGATCACTGTGGTCGGGGTGCCCGACAAGGTCGGAGAGGCTGCCGCCATCTTCCGGACGCTGGCCGACGCCGAGGTCAACATCGACATGATCGTGCAGAACGTCTCGGCCGCCGCCACCGGGCGGACCGACATCTCGTTCACGCTGCCGACGAACGACAGCCAGACGGCGCTCAGCGCGCTCAAGAAGATCCAGACCCAGGTCGCGTTCGAGTCGCTGCTGTTCGACGACCAGATCGGGAAGGTTTCGCTGATCGGCGCCGGGATGCGGTCACACCCGGGCGTCACGGCGAAGTTCTTCGGAGCCCTGGCCGACGCCGGGGTGAACATCGAGATGATCTCCACCTCGGAGATCCGGATCTCGGTGATCGTGGGGCAGAACGAGGTGGACGCGGCGGTCAACTCCGCGCACCGGGCGTTCGATCTCGACGCCGACCAGGTTGAGGCCGTGGTTTACGGAGGTAGCGGACGATGACCAAGCCCACTCTCGCAGTCGTCGGCGCGACCGGCGCGGTCGGCACCGTCATGCTCGACATCCTGACCGCTCGCACGGATCTCTCCGATGTTTACGGGGAGATCAGGCTGATCGCCTCGGCGCGCTCGGCCGGGAAGGTCCTGCGGGTCCGGGGTGAGGACGTCGTCGTCCAGGCCCTGTCGCCTGAGGCGTTCGACGGCGTCGACGTCGCCATGTTCGACGTTCCCGACGAGGTGTCCGCCGAGTGGGCGCCGATCGCCGCGGCCCGCGGCGCGGTGGCCGTGGACAACTCCGGCGCGTTCCGGATGGACCCGGACGTCCCGCTCGTGGTGCCGGAGTGCAATCCCGAGCAGGCGGCCAACCGGCCCAAGGGGATCATCTCCAACCCCAACTGCACGACGCTGTCGATGATGGCCGCCATGGGCGCCCTGCACCGTGAGTACGGCCTGCGCGAGCTGGTCGTGGCCTCCTACCAGGCGGTCTCCGGCGCCGGAGTGATCGGACCGGAGCGGCTCTACGAGGAGATCGAGGCCGTCTCCGGTGACCGGACGATGGGCACCGTCGCGGGCGACGTCCGCAAGGCCGTGCCGGACCTGTCCGATTCGCCGTTCCCGGCGCCGCTGGTGCTCAACGTGGTGCCCTGGGCCGGTTCGCTGAAGGACGACGGCTGGTCGTCGGAGGAGCTCAAGGTCCGCAACGAGTCCCGCAAGATCCTCGGCATCCCGGATCTGAAGGTTTCGGCGACCTGCGTCCGCGTCCCGGTCGTGACCACCCATTCCCTGGCCGTCCACGCGACCTTCGACAGGGCGGTCACCGTCGAGGGCGCCCGGGCGATTCTGGAGGCGGCGCCCACTGTGGTCGTCCTCGACGATCCGGCGAACGGCGTCTTTCCGACACCGGCGGATGTGGTGGGCACCGACCCCACCTACGTCGGCCGGATCCGGCAGGCGCTCGACTTCCCCAACACGCTCGACCTGTTCCTGTGCGGTGACAACCTGCGCAAGGGCGCCGCGCTCAACACCGCGGAGATCGCCGCCCTGGTCGCGGCCGAGTTCGCCGGCTGATCCCCGGGCCTGCGGCGGGCGCGACGCCCGCCGGGGTCAGCGGAAGAGGATGTCCCAGTGGTTGGGCTCGTCCGCGTACACGTCCGCGGTGGCGGCTGATGAGGGACGATACAGCGATGCGCCGTCCCCGCGGACCTTCCAGTAGTGGAACTTGCGCGTGATGTACGAGTTGATGCACCGGTTGTGCCCGATGTCGACCTTGAAGCCGTTGCCGTGGCTGTAACGCCCACGGGCGTGGCCCACCTCGGTTCCTCCGGTGATGACCATCGGGCACTGGCTGCGCCGCTTGAGGTCGATGGTCTGCGTGAGCGTGCCGTACCGGATGCCGTCGAAGGAGGTGCACGTCGGCCGCGTGCGGTCGGTGCAGTGCCCGGTGGACCTCCACTTCACTCCCGCGCCTTGGAGGCTCCGGAAGGCGGTCTGGTGGGCCATCCGCCGGGCCGCGGTTATGCGGCCGCGCGCTTGTGAGGTGGTCGCCGGTCGCGCCTGGATCGCTGTCAGCGACGCGAAATGCACCGGCGTAGCGATCTTGTTGGAGATCCGTTGAGCGTTCCGGACGGTCGCCGGTGCCTCGGTGTTCATGGCAAGGGACATCAGGACGACGACGCTCATCCCGGCTAGCCCCCACCACGATGGCTTGAAGTCCATCCTGGTTCCCCGTTGCTCGATTCCCTTGTCGGTGGCGGGAGGTCGCCAAGGTGATCAATCCCACGTCCGGCCAGTCGCCATGCCTGTCGGAAGTCGGAATTTGCTAGGACGAATCGATCATCTGGCGGGTGCATGACCTAACCGGGGCCGGAGCCGTACAGTGACCCACGTGGCCGAGAACACGAGGGAGCTCATCGTTGAGACGGCACTTCGGCTGTTCAGGGAGCGAGGCTTCGAGGCGACAACGATGCGGGCAATCGCCTCGGAAGCGGGCGTTTCAGTGGGAAACGCCTACTACTACTTCGCTTCGAAGGAACAGCTGATCCAGGCCTACTACGACCGGGCTCAGAAGGAGCACGAGGCCGCCTGCCGGGAGCTGCTGGCGGTGGAGAGGTCGTTCGCCGGGCGGCTGACGGGTGTGTTGCGGGCGTGGGTTCGGGTGTCCGAGCCGTATCACGAGTTCGCGGTCAAGTTCTACAAACACGCGGCGGAGCCGAGCAACCCGCTCAGTCCCTTCAGCGCCGAGTCGACGCCCGCGCGCGAGTCCGCGATCGCCATCTACCGTGAGGTCGTGGACGGCTCGGCGGACCGGATGGACTCGGAGTTGCGCGCCGAGCTGCCGGAGCTTCTGTGGCTGCTGTCGATGGGTGTGGTGCTGTTCTGGGTGCACGACACCTCGCCGGGTTGTGAGCGGACCCACCGGCTGATCGACCGGACGGTCCCGTTGATCGACCGGCTGGTCGGCCTCTCGTACCTGCCGGGTCTGCGGGGTGTCGCCAGGGACTTCATCGAGGTCGTGCGAGAACTTCGGGCGTGAAACCAAAGGCCGTACCGTCCGGTTGGTATGGTCTGGGAAGTAGAAGGACATTCTGCCGAGAGGGGTGGCCTGTGGACCGCTGGGGCATGACGATCCCCTTCTTCGACCGGACGCTGGGCGAGTCGAAGGAACTCATCGCCGAACTCCCCTCGCTGGGCTACACCGACGCGTGGTCTGCCGAGGTCAGCGGCGCCGACGGTTTCACCCCGCTCGCGCTCGCCGGTGAGTGGGCGCCGTCGTTGCGGCTGGGCAGCGCGATCGTGCCGGTCCACACGCGCGGCCCCGGCCTGCTCGCCATGTCGGCGGCGACCCTGGCGGATCTGACACCGGGCCGGTTCGTGCTCGGCATCGGTTCCTCCTCGCCCGTCATCGTGGAGCGGTGGAACGCCGGCGAATTCGTCAAGCCGTACGCGCGCACCCGCGACACCCTCAGGTTCCTGCGCACGGCGCTGGCCGGTGAGAAAGTCTCGGAGAAATACGAAACCTTCGAGGTGAGGGGCTTCCGGCTGGACCGGGCCCCAAAGATCCCTCCGAAGATCGTGCTGGCGGCGCTGCGCCCGCGCATGCTGCGCCTCGCGAGCGCGGAGGCGGACGGCGCGATCACCAACTGGCTCTCACCCCAGGATGTACGGAAGGTCCGCGCCGAGATCGATCCGGGGACCGAGCTCATCGCCCGGCTGTTCGTGATCGTGAGCGAGGACGCCGACAGGGTCCGCGAGATCGGCCGCAGGATGCTGGCGACCTACCTCACGGTGCCCGTCTACGCCGCCTTCCACGACTGGCTGGGCCGTGCGGAGTTGCTCCGGCCGATGCACGAGGCGTGGGCGGCGGGCGACCGGCAGGCGGCGCTGAAGGCGATCCCGGACGAGGTCGTGGACGACCTGATCGTGCACGGAGACGCCGCCACGTGCCGGGCCAGGATCCGCGAGTATGTCGCGAACGGGCTGGACACTCCGGTTCTCGCGCCCTTTCCGGGGGCGGGAGTGCCGGTGGCGCAGGCCGTACGGGATCTCGCCCCGGGGCTGGGATAGGGATGCGGAACGCTCGACGGTCCAGGCCGTCCAGGCCGTCCTAACCGGTCTGGCCGTGGTGGCCGCTGGGGCGGCGTGCCCGGCTTCGCCGGCGGCGCGCGGCGCGGAAGGGCAGAGCAAGCATGGACGAGTGTGGCATCGGCAAATCTGTCCACAGGCTGTGGAAAACCATGCCCGATCGGCCTTCCGACGCGGATCCGGGGATGCGACGCGGCGCGGCGATAGCCGTACGATCCGGCAGGCCTTCAACCGCTGCACGGCCTCGCGTTGGCGGTACGATCCCCGGGCATTGAGCCGCGAGCCGTACGAGATCAGGAACCTTGGCGTCGGCGCCGGACGTTAACCGGGAGGGTAAAGAGGGCACAAGCCCGCTGGAGGTGGCCGTTATGGCGAAGGCAGGACGTGCGGCGGCGACGTGGCGTGCCTACCGGGAGGTATCCAAGCCCGGTTCCCCAGGCCTGGGGGCCCGGATCAGGGCGGTGCCCAGGATGATCCGCGGCGGCCTGCGAGGCGATTACCCCCGGCTGGGCAAGGGCCAGCTGACGATGCTGGGCCTCGGCCTGCTGTACATCGTCTCGCCGATCGACGTCGTGCCCGACTTCCTGCTCGGGATCGGCGTGGTCGACGACTTCGGCGTGCTGCTGTGGCTCACGACCTCGCTGCTCAGCGAGGGCGGCCGTTACGTCGAGTGGGAGAACGAGCGCGCCGTTTCGTGATCGCTCAGATCTCCTCCATGCGGAGCCAGGCGCGCGAGGGCAGCGGGTGGCCGAAGAGCCGGGCGGCGTTGCCGTACGCGACGCGGGCGATGTCGGCGGGCGGCAGGTTGCCGAGGGTTCGAGTGATCATGCGCTGAGTGTCCGGCCAGGAGGACTCCGCGCGTGGATAACCGCTCTCCAGCAGGACGTGTTCCATGCCGACCGCCAGGCGGACACCGCTGAGCGCGCTGTCGTCCAGCGTGCCGAAGAAGAAATTGCGCCGCAGCACCTCGCTCGGCTTGAGCCCGCCCTCCCAGTTCGCCTCACCGGCGACCGGGTGGTCCAGCGCGTAGTCGGCGCGCTCGGCCAGCATCGGCAGCCAGCCGACGCCGCCCTCCACGATCAGGATCCGCAGCGACGGGAAGCGCAGCGGCACCCCGGACCAGAGCCAGTCGGCGCAGGCGAACATCGCGCTCGCCGGGATCAGCGTCGTGATCGCCTCGATGGGCGTGTCCGGTGACGGCACCGGCGCCCACGAGGAGGCGCCGGTGTGCAGGCACACGATCGTGCCGGTCTCCTCGCAGGCGGCGAAGAACGGGTCCCAGTGCCCGCCGTGAATGGACGGCAGCCGCAGCCGCGTCGGGAACTCCGGGAAGACCACGGCCTTGAACCCGCGGGCCGCGTTGGCCTTGATCTCCTTGGCCGCGATCTCCGGGTCGAGCAGCCAGGGCAGCTGCAACGCGACCATCCGCTCCGGGTAGCTGCCGGCCCACACGTCGACGTGCCAGTCGTTCCAGGCCTTGACGAGCGCCAGGCCCAGGTCCTGGTCGCGCGTCTTGGCGAACAGCATGCCGGACTGGTTGGCCAGCATCCCGGGGAAGCAGAGCGCGGCCCAGATCCCGGCGCGGTCCATGTCGTTGATCCGGGCCTCGATGTCGTAACAGCCCGGCCGCATGTCCTCGAACCGGACCGAGTCGAGTGTCCACTGCTCCTTCGGGAGCCCGGCCCCGACATCGAGCCCCACGCACGGATAGGTGGCGCCGCCGTACCGCCACACCTGATGACCCGCGTCGGTCTCCACGACCTTGGGCGCGAGGTCCTTGTATTTGTCCGGCAGCCGATCCTCGAAGAGGTCCGCCGGCTCGATCAGATGGTCGTCGGCTGAGATGATCACATAGTCCCGCCGCCTCGGCTCTGGGTCGGGATGCAGCGGCGTAGTCACAGGAGTAAACGGTAGAGCCAAGGAATAACACCTAACAAGCTGCAAGGTCTCCGGTTGGTATCCGTTCGTTCACCCGGCGATGTCGTGCAGATCACACCACCGCTCTCCGCAGAGCAGTGGGCCCGGAACGCCTCACTCTACGTGGGCCGGGGCCTCTTCGCCGCTGGATCGCCCCGACTCGCCCGAGGCTCTCAAATCGTGGGCCTCGCGGCGGATCAGGAACGCCCAGCCGCCGATCGCGACGCCGATGAACAGCCACCACTGCACGCCGTAGGCCAGGTTGAGGCCGCCGCCGTTGCCCGCGTCGGGTGCCGGCACGGGCTCCGGCGCCGGATCGGTCTGCGGCCGCTGACCGGCCAGCTCCACGAAGCCCCCGAACAGCTTGTACGGCGCGGCCTTGCCGATGTCGGCCGTGTTGATGAGCAGGATCTGGCCCTGGGGAAGACCGGACCTGTTCCTGATTCCGGTGGAGTCCTCGGTCTCGGCCGGGCGGAGCCGCCCGGTGACGGTCACGTCGCCCGGCGGAGGCGGAGGGACTTGGGGGAGGCTGTCGGCCGTCGCGCCCGCCTGCACCCAGCCGCGGTTGACGAGCACCGCTCCCTCAGGGGTGATCAGGGGGGTGACGACGTAGAAGCCGACCCGGCTGTTCTGCGTGCGCCGCCGTACGAGCAGCTCGTGGGTGGCGTCGTAGCGCCCGGTCGCGGTGACGGCGCGGAACTTGAGCGACTCCGGGACGTCGCCGCCCACGGTGTCGAGGCTCTTCAGCGGCACCGGGGCGGCGTCCATGTTGGCGCTGGTCCGGGTGCTCGCGGCCGATCGCTCCTCGAACCGCCCGAACTGCCATCTCCCGAGGAAGACGAAGGCCGGGATGAGCACGAGCACCAGCACGTGGAGCGCGAGCCAGCGCGGAGTGAGGAGGAACCGGTACACGTCCCCAGCGTAGGCATGCAGGTGAGTGGTCGTGCTACGGGGAGGCACCGACGGCCTCGGAGCCCCGGGGTGCCGTACGGACCGGCGCCAGGGACCGCGTGACGTGGAGCCGGGGGTGCCGTACGGTTCGGCGCCAGGGAGCGCGTGACGTGGAGCCGGGGTCGCGGGCGGCTCAGGCGGAGGCGACCCAGCGGGCGCCGGGGCCGGGCAGGGCGGTGACCTCGCGAGGGCCGGCGATCTCGTGGCCGTGGGCGCAGCGCAGGTGCTGCTCGACGGGCGCGCCGCAGTCGCGGTGGGTGAGCAGAACGGGCGGCCCGTCCGGGTCGGTGACGTAGCGATCGCCCCAGTGCATGAGGGACACCATGATCGGATAGAGGTCGAGACCCTTCTGGGTGAGCCGGTATTCGTCGCGCTGCCGCTGCCCGGGCTCCTGGTAGGGAACCTTCCGCAGCAGCCCCTCGTCGACGAGCCGGGTCAGCCGGGCGCTCAGCACCTGCCGGGGCGCGTTGGTGCCGGCCTGGAAGTCGGCGAAGCGGTGCACGCCGGCGAACGCCTCGCGCAGCACGAGCAAGGTCCACTTCTCGCCGAGCACGGCGAGCGTTCGCTCTATCGAGCAGTTGTCCACCCGGAAGGCGCGCATGTCAGGCATGGTAAGTCATTCACCTCCGACGCCATCTGAGTCTACTTGACATACTCAGCGGTTCCAAGAAAGCTGAGTCCATGCACAGAACCCAGCTCTGTCGCCCGGCGGCTCCCCGCCCGACACTCCCCGGCGTCGAGATCCGCCCGGCTCGGCTGGACGACGAGGAGCGGGTGCGGCTCTTCGTCCTCGGGCTCTCCCAGGAGACCCGGACCCGCCGCTTCTTCATGGGAATGACCAGGCCGAGCGCGCGCATGGTCCAGGCCATGGTGGCCCGGGACCAGATGCGTGACGCCCTGCTCGCCGTCGTCGGCGACGAGGTGGTCGTCGGACACGCCATGAGTTTCCACAAGGAGGGGACGGCCGAGATCGCGGTGGTCGTCGCCGACGAGTGGCAGAACGTGGGGATCGGCTCCCGGCTCGTCCGCACCCTGCTCCGGAGGGCGGCCGCCGGCGGCGCGGAGCACGTCGGGATGGACGTCATGGGCGGCAACCGAAAGGTGCTGTCCATGGTCCGGCGCGCATGGCCGGATGCCATAATGCGAGTGGAGTCCGGATCTGTTGAGGTCAAAGCGGGTCTCACATTTGCAGAACAAGGTTCTGTTAGGCCACCATTGGCCGTGTGAAGAGCGCGAAGAACGGACGTGACGGCCGCACCCGGATCATCGAAGGCGCGCTGCGCCGGTTCAGCCAGGACGGGGTCTCCGCCACGACGCTCGCCAGCCTCCGTGAGGAGAGCGGCGTCAGTGTGGGCAGCTTCTACCACCACTTCGCCAGCAAGGAACACGTCTTCGGCGTGCTGTACGCCGAGACGCAGCAGATGTACCAAGAGGCGTTCGTCGCGGAGCTGACGCGTCACGCGGACGCCCGCGGGGGCATCGAGGCCATCGTGGCGCTGCACATGGCCTGGTGTGGTGAGCACCCCGAGCGGGCCAGGCTTGTGATCAGTGAGCGGCCGCCGGGCCGCGAGGAGCCGGGAGGCCCCGAGGTGAGCGAGTCCCGGCGGGCGTTCTTCCGCCAGGTCTCCGACTGGTGGCGGCCGCACATGAAGGCCAGCGAGCTGCGGGCCGTGCACCCCACCATGTGCTACGTGCTCTGGCTCGGCCCCGCGCAGGAGATGTGCCGCCTGTGGTTCGCCGGGGCGCACGTGCCCACCGAGGACGAGATCAGTGGCCTGTGCGAGGCCGCCTGGAACAGCCTCAAGACGCCTTGACTCGCGGCCCGCGCGCCCGACCTGCAGTCTGGAAGAGCCTCAAGAGTCGCGGTACGCGGCCTTCACCCTCGGCCTGAAGTCTGAAGGCCGGAGCACTGGCGGCAACTGGCGGCACTGGCCCACAGTCCGGTGGCGGCCGGACTACCTGGCCATCGACAGCAGCCCGGTGGGAACGCGCCAGACCTGCTGGTCGAGTGAGATGTCCAACCGCAGGTCGTGGCGCTTACGCTGCATACCCGGCACGCGAATCCGGTCGTGGACGTCGTATCGCCCACGCAGGAGATATCCAAAGCCGAGTTCCCCCGGCAGAACACGGATCTCATCCCGATTACCGCAGCGCGGACACGTCCACGCGACAAGATCCCTGCCACGGTTGTAGTCGTGGCAGGCGTTGAAGTACTCGTCGGGGCGGAAACGAGACTCACAGGCCAAACAAGGGATCAGCATCTTGGGTCCTCGGGACGGCGGCTCACCGACTAGTGATATGCCCAACCGCTTGAACATGACTTGCAACGCTCTTACAACGCTTGCGATCGCGATAGATTTCTCTCCGTGGACGTGCCATATGACCTGGTCCGGCGGCTTCGAGACCGGTTCACCCAGTCCGGCTACACGATCGACGGCGTGCGGGAGCGGCTCGGCGAGGTGGCGGCCGGGGCACTGGCGCGGGAGGAGCTCGTTCCCGCACTGCGCGCGACCCGGGACGGCGACCCCCTCGGCACGCTCATCCGCCTGTGGTGGCTGGGCGTCCCGGTGAGCACCGCCGCCGCCGACCTTCCCCTCAATGACCTGATGGAGGCCGGGCTGGTCGTCAGGCTGGGCGACGCTGTGCAGGCGAGCGTCCACCTGCAACCGTGGGACACCGGCGCCGGCGCTCCCGCCTGGGTGGTCTCGGACCGCAAGGTACGGCCCGGCGATCCGGCGCTCCGGACCGACCACGTGGTCGGCGCGGGTGGCGCGTCCGCGAACCTCGCCCAGCTCGGCTGGACCGGGCCGGTGGGCAGCGCGCTGGACCTGGGCACCGGGTGCGGGGTCCAGGTCCTGCATCTCGCCGGTCGCGCCGAACGGATCGTCGCCACGGACGTGAACCCCCGGGCGCTGGAGCTGGCCGCGCTGAGCTGGCGGCTGTCCGATGTGCCCGGCGTCGAGGCCCGGGAGGGCTCGATGTTCGAGCCCGTCCACGGCGAGCGGTTCGACCTCGTCGTGTCCAACCCGCCCTTCGTGATCTCACCCCAGGGGCGGTTCACCTACCGCGAGTCGGGCTTCCAGGCCGACGGGTTCTGCCGCGATCTCCTACGGCTCGCGCCCCGCCATCTCAACCAGGACGGCCACGGCCGATTTCTGGCCAACTGGCTGCACGTCAAGGGTGAGGACTGGCAGGACAGGGTGGGCGGCTGGCTCACCGGCACCGGGTGCGACGGCTGGGCCGTACAACGCGATGTGCAGGATCCTGCGGAATATGTGGAGTTGTGGCTGCGGGACGCGGCGGAGCAGGGCACTCCCGCCTACCGCGAAAGCTACGACGAATGGCTCGCCTGGTTCGACTCGATGGATGTGACAGGCGTCGGGTTCGGCTGGATCGCCCTGCACAACTCCGGCGCGATGGACCCCGTCGTGCGCGTGGAGGAGCTCTCCCAGCGCGTCGAGCTTCCGGTGGGGGCGTACGTCGACGACGTCCTGGCCGGGATCACGGCCGCGCACCGGATCTCGGACGAGGAACTGCTGGACGCCTGCCTACTGCTCGCGGACGGGGTCGTCGAGGAGCGGGTCGGCGTCCCGGGAGCCGACGACCCGTCGTCCATCGCCCTGCGGCAGATCGGCGGGTTGCGCCGCGCCGCGGGTGTGGGGACGGTCGAGGCCGCCCTGGCCGGGGTCTGCGACGGCGACCTGCCGCTGCGCCCGCTGCTCGCCGCCATCGCGGAGCTCACCGGAGGCGGCGTCGAGGAACTGCTGGAACGCGCTCCGGCGGGGCTCCGCCCGTTGATCGCCGAGGGGTTCTTCCGGGTTGCAAGCCCGCGTTGATCGGACGTTGAGCGGGCGGCGGGACCGTGGGGGCACGGCACGGCTCCGGGGGGTTCGGGATCCGCGCCGAGTCCGGCCGGCCGTCACAGTGAGGCGGCTGGCTGTCACCAAGCGCTCCGGAATACACCGGGCCCCCTATGGCGCTTGGTGAGAGTCCGACGGCCGGCCGGACACCTCTCCCCGGAAAGTCCCCTGAAAGTCCCCTGCGGGTCCTCAAGAGGGGCAGCGGCTCTGGCGAAGGGACGAGCGGTGATCAACCATGTCCGGATGACGCGTTTCGACGACGACTTACGTTTCGACCTGGTCGAATTCCAGGAGGAGCCGTCGGACGTCGTCGGCCTCGGGGGAACCGAGCCGGGTGAAGATGTCGAGGGCCTTGCGTAGGGCGTCGCCGCTGCGCCGCGTGCTGCCCATGCCGTGCAGGGCCTTCCCGAGCGCGGCGAGCGACTGAGCCTCGCCGTACGGGTGGGTGATCTCGCGGCTCACGGTCAGCGCCTGCTCGGCGTGGCGGGACGCGTCGCTGAACCGCCCGGCGGCGATGAACGTCGCGGCGAGCCGGTAGCAGACCCGCTGCTCCCACACGCGCTGGTTGCTGGCCCGGAAGAAGTCCAGGCACTCGGCGTGGTGGACGACGGCCTCGTTGAGCCGGCCGACGGAGGACAGCACGATGCCGAGATGGTAGCGCGCCCTCGCGACGCCCGCGCCGCTGCCGAGCTCGGAGAAGATGGCCAGGCCCCGTTCGGAGGCCGAGATGGCCTCCGCGGGATGGCCGAGGCCGAGATGATCACGTGCCGAGTAGCTCAGCACCAGCGCCTCGCCCGCCGGGTTGCCGACCTCCCGGTAGACCCTGGTCGCGCAGTCGAACCAGTCGAGGGCCTCGGTGTGGCGTCGCTGGCGTCCGGCCACCACCGCGAGGGCGTTGTACGTCTCGCCGAGCACGATGTGATCCCCGGTGCCCTCCCCGAGTGATCGTGCGGCCAGGAACTCCTGCTCGGCTTCGGCGAGCCGGTTCGCCCCGAAGCGCACCCGGCCGAGCACGTATCGCCCTCGAAGCTCGCTGCGCGGGTCGCCGATCCGCTGGGCCGCCGCCAGCAGTGCCGTGGTGCGCTGCCCGAACTCGCGGCTGTTGGTGCCCGACTCCAAGAGGGGCTCCATCGCGAGCAGCAGGTCGGCCGCGGGCAGCAGCGCCGAATGGTCGCCCGCCGCGTCCGGCGTCGCCGCCTCGGCGGCCTGCCCGATCGCGGCGAACAGGTCCTCCGCCTCGACCGACAGCCAGGCGGCCGACTCGTCCGCGGAGGAGAAGACGTGGCCGGGCGTGCCGATGCTCACGAGGTTGTCGGCGATGGCGCTACCCTCGTAGGCCAGCCGGTGGGCGGACTGCGCCGACGCGAGGTAGAAGCCGAGCAGGCGGCGCAGGGCGCGCCTGCGGGCGTCGGTGTCCTCCGCGTCCTCGGCCTGCCGCCGCGCGAAGAGCTTGAGGAGGTCGTGGAAGCGGTAGCGGCCCGGCGCCGGGGCCTCCAGCAGGCTGGCGTCGACGAGCGACTCCAGCACGTCCTCCGCTTCGACCGGGCTGAGGTCCAGTACGGCTGCCGCCGCGAGGACGGAGATGTCGGTTCCACTCGGCAGCGAGAGCAGCCGGAACGCCCTCGCCTGCCGGGGGTCGAGCTGACCGTAGCCGAGGGCGAAGGTCGCCGAGACCGCCAGATTGCCGATCTTCAGCTCGTCCAGGCGGCGGCGCTCGTCCGCGAGGCGCGGCACGAGTGAGGCGACCGTCCACGAGGGCCGGGCGGCGAGCCGGGCGGCCACGATCCGGACCGCGAGGGGAAGGAAGCCGCAGGCGGCGACCACGTCCATGGCGGCGGCACGCTCGGCCGCCACCCGCTCCTTACCGGCGACCGCCGCGAAGAGCGAGAGCGCCTCGTCGGGCTCCATCACGTCCAGGTCGACGAGCCGGGCCGACGGCAGGTCGGCGAGCTTGCCGCGACTGGTGATGATCGCGGCGCAGCCGGCCGCGCCGGGCAGGAGATGCTCGACCTGGTCGGCATCGTGGGCGTTGTCCAGCAGCACCAGCATCCGGCGCTCGGCGAGCAGCGAGCGGAACAGCGCGGAGCGCTCCGCGAGGCCGTCGGGGATGACGTCGACCGGGATGCCGAGCGCGCGCAGGAACGCGACCAGCGCCGTTTCCGGCGGCGTGGGCTCGTTGCCGTAGCCGCGCAGGTCCGCGTAGAGCTGGCCGTCGGGGAACTGGTCGTGGAGGAGGTGCGCCACGTGGACGGCGAGCGTGGTCTTGCCGACGCCGCCGATGCCCGACATGGCCGCGATCGGCACGCCCTCGCCTTCGCCGAGCAGCAGAAGCAGCCGGTTGACCAGCGTCTGCCGGCCGGTGAAGTCGTTCACCGCGGCCGGGAGCTGGGCGGGCTTGGGCATTTCGACGACGGTCTCCGCCGTGCTCTCCTCGCCGGGCTCCTGGGACGCGCGCCGTACCGGCTCGGGGGTCTTCGTGAACGCGAGCGTGGGGTCGGCGGCGAGGATGCCGCGGTGCAGTTCGGTGAGCTCCACGCCGGGCTCGATCCCCAGCTCCTCGATCAGCGCGTGCCGCGTGTCGGTGAAGACCGAGAGGGCGTCGGCCTGCCGCCCGCAGCGGTAGTAGGCCAGCATGAGCTGGGCGCGCAGCTGCTCGCGCAGCGGATGGTCGGCGGTGAGCGCGATCAGTTCGGAGACGACCTCGGCGTGCCGGCCGAGCTGGAGGTCGAGCTCCATCAGGGTCTCCACCACACCCATGCGGCGCTCGATGAGCCGGTCCCGCTGGTGGTCGGCGTACGGGCCGACCGCGCCCGCCAGGGGCTCGCCGGACCAGAGCGCCAGGGCGGCGCGGAGGGTGTCGGCGGCCTCTTCCGTCTTGCCCGCGCGGCGGGCGGTGTCGGCGGACGCCGCCCGCCGTTCGAAGACCGTGAGGTCCAGGGCGTCCGGGTCGAGGCGGAGCGCGTAGCCTCGGCCCACGGAGGTGAGCAGCTCGGGTCGGGTACGCGGCGAGCGCTCCGGCTCCAGGACGGTCCGCAGGCGGGACACGTACGTGCGCAGCGCGCCCAGCGCCCGAGGAGGCGCGTCCTCGCCCCAGACGGCGTCGATCATCTCGGTCGGGGTGACCGCCCGTCCCTCGCGGAGCAACAGCATCGCGATGATGGAGCGTTGCAACGGTGTGCCGAGATCGATCTCGGCCCCGTCGCGCCAGGCCAGGACGGGTCCGAGTACGGCGAAGCGCAATCCGTCCTCGGTGACGTGACCAGCCATGTGCTGTTTTCTCCGATTGAATGGGAAGTTTTCGCACCAAATGATAGATCCCGGAAGACGCCTCCCATAGAGAGTGGCCTTCCACTAACCGAAGCGTTGATCGCTCGTTGATCGTGTGTCAAGCGCCGATCGTGATGCTGTAGTCACCGAGGCGTGGCCCTACGGGGGCGGCCACGCCCTGACGATATCGGAGGAGTCCGCCGCGGACC
>JBIOWF010000176.1:0-3541 GCA_044868295.1 Microtetraspora sp.
GCACCGTAAGTTCACGGATCCGGTCACGGGCATGCTGCATAGCCTTCTTCGCAGGCCACCGGGCGAGGAACACCACGCCTTTCGTGCCGACCCGGCCCTGAGAGCGCGCCAGCCGGTGGTGGAACCGTCGGGTAGCTCCGGCGCGTTGCCGCGCCGGAGCCCCCTCAGAACCGGGCGTGCCCGCTTTCCAGGCACCACGGCTCAAGCAAGCCCCGTGGGCGATCGGGCCTCTGCGTCGACATCATTGTTGGTTCGCTGCCGTCTCGGCGGCGAGCCGCCGTTGGCAGTGTGCGTGGAGGAGTCGGTAGAAGGTCCGGTCTTGGCCGTCGACCTGTTCGATGATGTGCTGCTTGCGCAGCACCCGACGCACGGTCATGAACCATTGCTCCCACTCTCGCGGGCTGCGTGGTTCGTGCTCGGCGTGCAGCAGGAGCTCCCCGCAACCGGGACAGCGACCGCGTTGGGCTCGCAGGAGCCGGGCGGTGTGCTCGTCCACCGGCGGGGTTTTCCGTTTGCGCCGCCGATCGGCCCAGTACCGGGCCAGGGCTGGGTCATCCGGAGACGCCCCACCCTGGACCGGCACGTGACGGACGATCTTTGTCCAGGCGAACTTGGTGAGGTAGGCGCCGCTGTCGCGGTCGCCGAATACCCACCGGTCCTGCCGGGACTTGTTGAACGTGCCGAAGTACCGGGCAGCGGCCCAGCCCCTCGACTTGTTCGGGTGCGAACGTCGAGCCCACCGGTAGGTGAGGTGCCAGACGTGGTGGTCAAGGCCGGTGAAGACCCGGCCGGAGACCACGCTCCGGTAGTAGGCCGACCAACCCCGAATGATCGGGTTGAGGTGGAAGATCACCGCGGCGGCGTTCGCGCCGTGCAGCGAGCGCACCTCGGTGGACAGCCGCCTGCGGAGCCGCGTCACCGATTCCTTGCTGGGCTTGATGAACAACTTGCCGTTGCCCTGCCGATCGACGCGGCGGCGGATGTCGAAGCCCAGGAACGAGAACCCGTCCTCGACGTGGACAATGCGGGTCTTGTCCTCGTTGAACCGCAGCCCTCTCGGCTCCAGCCACCCCGCGAGGTCGGCCCTAACCTGCTCGGCCTGCTCACGGCTGTGGCACATCGCCACGTAATCGTCGGCGTATCTGACCAGCACCGGGCATCCGCGAACCGTTTCAGCGTCACTGCGGGCGCTGGTGCGGTAGCGGACCCCGGCCGCGCGTTCCATCCCGTGCAGGGCCACGTTCAGCAGCACGGGGCTGATCACACCGCCTTGGGGGGTGCCCTCGTCGGTGGGTGTGAACCGACCCTGTTCGATCACGCCGGCCTTCAGCCACTCCCGGATCATTCCCCTGGCGGGGAACGCGCCGATCGCGGTCAGAAGGTGCTGATGCTCGATCGAGTCGAATGCCCCGGCCAGGTCCGCGTCCAGGATCCATCGACGCTGGCTGCGGTCGCCGCACAGCGTCTTGAAGATGATCTCGATCGCGTCGTGGCAGCCGCGGCCGGGCCGGAATCCGTAGGATCGCGGCTCGAACCGGGCCTCCCATTCGGGTTCCAGCGCGTTCTTCACGCGTGCCTGTTGCACGCGGTCAGCGATCACGGGAATCCCGAGTGGGCGCTGCTTCTTCGTGTTCCCCGCCTTGGGAATGAACACCCGCTTGACCGGGCGGGCCTTCCAGGGCTGGGCATGGCGGTGCACACGCTCCGCCAGCTCCGCCCGTTCCGGGGAGGTCAGCGCGACCTCCCCATCGATGCCCGCCGTCTTGCGGCCAGCATTGCGCTGCGTGACCTGCCGCACGCTGACGAGCGTGTTGGCGCGGCTGCGCAGCATCAGCTTCTGCAGATTGCGGACCTTCTTCAGGTCCCCGCCCCGCGTCGCCTTGAAGATCCTCTGCCTCAGTCGCCGTACGTCGTCCTCATGGGCACGCCAGGCGATGGCGTCCCAGTCGAGGACCGCGTCCTCCGGTCCGTTCACGTCGAGGGCCGCCATCGCGATCGCGAAGCTGTGTCCCGTCATCGGTGTCCAACTTGCCCTTCGGTTCCGGTGCTTCGGCGTGGAAGCGTCAAAGGCTCACCCGGCCCACGTCAGCTCCCTTTCGGGCCGGGCAGACGCCCGTATCCGGCCGGTTATGCGAGACGACTGCGAAGGGAGCGGCCTTGCTGTCCCGGTTTCCCGTTGCCTTTCGGCGCACCGGCGTTGGCTTCTTGGACCGTCCTGCGCCCGCCGAGGAGTTGGGCCTCCCTCACGGTTGGCTTACCGGGTCTGAGCCCGGACCTCGACGGGGTTGTCACGTTCCGCACGGCCGAGACCCGGCCGGGGTGGGTGCTCTCTGAACCCCGAGGCGGCGGTGTTCTCCGCGGCTGGCTCCTAGTCACCAGCCGCCGCCTGCCGCTTCGCAGCGGCCAGCCCTGCCCCCAGCGCTGCTTCCCATCTCCGGGGGTATCGATGACGAGGCATCAACGAGAGTTCGCGCAAGCTCACCCGTCCGGCCTTCCCCTCGCCTGTGGCCCCCGGATGGAGCGGGCGCCCTTGGGCTTCTTCCCTGAAGCTTCGAACCCTGCCGTTGCCAGCAACGCACGTCAGAGCGGGGACGGATCTACGAACACCTATCCGGAGCTACGCTGCTGCGATCACGCTCAGCCCTTAAATCAGCGAGCTCACTCGTGCCGTGCGACCTCGTGTCGCACCGAGGAAGTCCAGCCCCTCATCGAGGTGACAGACTCGGGACTTGGCCTCCGATAGGCGCAACCCCAGCGGGGCCAACACGCCGGCAACCTCGTCCCAGAGCGCTTCCGCGTCCGTTTGGCAGCCATGCACCATGATCACGAAATCATCCGCGTAACGGATGATCCGGAGCGTGGCTCCGCCGCGTTTGCGGTGCCGATACCGCGCGCTGCTGTCGCCGTGGGCGTCCCATTTGGCGCAGAGATGCTCATCCAGCGCCGACAGGGCGATGTTGGCGAGCAGCGGCGAGGCGATACCGCCTTGGGGCGTTCCGGTGATGGAGTCCCTGACCTGGCCGCCCGAGGACATGATGCCCGCCTTCAGGAACGCCTTGATCAGGGCCAGGACCCTTTTGTCTGCGACCCGCCGTCGCACCCGATCGAGGATCGCGGAGTGTGACAGCTCGTCGAAGCACGCCGTGATGTCCGCCTCGAACACCCAGGTGTAGCCCCTGGTGCCGAAGTAGTGGACCTCGGCGATCGCATCCTGAGCGCGACGCTTCGGGCGGAAGCCGTAGGACACCGGCTTGAAGTCCGCCTCGAAGATCGGCTCCAACACCAGGACAAGGGAGGCTTGCACGAGCCGGTCCATCGCGGACGGAATGCCGAGGCGCCTGAACTGGCCCCGCTTGCCCGGCTTGGGGATCATGCGTTCCCGCACCGGCAGCGGGGTGAACGCGCGCGTCTTCAACTGCTCGCGTGCGTCGCTCAGGAATGCCACGACATCTGCGTCGTCGGAGATGAAGGCCGGGATGACCCGGTCCACCCCCGGTGTCCGGCCTCCCTTGTTGCTCCTCACCCGTTCCCAGGCGACCGT
>JBIOWF010000177.1:0-8049 GCA_044868295.1 Microtetraspora sp.
TGGCCAGCAGGAGGCGCTGCGTCTCGACCGCCACCGCCATCAAATCGGCGCAGCGCTGCATGACTTCGAAGTCTTCGAAGTCGAAGGCGTGCTTCCTGCGGCAGGCGACCCGGAACGCGCCGATGACCTGTCCGCGGGCCTGCAGCGGGATGACCATGTCGCTCAGCATGCCGCCTCCGGGAAGGCTTTCGGCGAAGCGCAGCTCCGCCTCGATGTCGTTTCGCCAGAGAGGCTTTCCTCTTGCGATCACCCACGCCAGGAGGTGCAAGCCGTCGGCCGGCAGCCTGACCGGATCCCTTCGCTCCCTGGTCGCTTGCCCGAGGACCTCGCGCACGATGACGCCGCCGTCCTCCACGAGCCCCAGGGCCGCCCCGTCCACGGGGAACAACCGTCCAAGAGCCCGGGCGATC
Source organism: Microtetraspora sp. (assembly GCA_044868295.1). Classification (GTDB taxonomy): domain Bacteria; phylum Actinomycetota; class Actinomycetes; order Streptosporangiales; family Streptosporangiaceae; genus JBIOWF01. The sequence goes on from JBIOWF010000177.1 coordinate 411, forward strand.
GTCTCGAGCACTCCGTCCAGATCCTCCGCCGCCGCCGTCGCGGAGGCGATCTCCATGAAACTCAGAAGGATTTGACGAAGTCCGGTCTCCGTTCCGCCCTCCGGTGGTGGATTCGCCCCGATCCGGCGCGCATCAGATCCTCGTGGCTCATCCGCCGGCTGTCCGAGGGCGACGAGAGCTTCGACCGAGCAGCCGTCGAACAGAGCGAGAGCCGCCCCCATCCTGTGTCCCTCGGGAGCGGGGACCACGAGCGCCCCGAGCCCTCCCGCTTCGGCGGCGATCGCCAGCTGCGCCGCCGACATCCAGGCCGCCTGTCGGCCCTCCTGTCCACCGCTCGCGTCGCAAATCGCCAGCAGGACGGGGGCGCCCGAGAGGATCTGGAGCGCGGCGCTCGCTACACCCGCGGCCTGCATCGCCTCAATGAGCGAGCCTCTGACAGCGACGTCCTCGATCGGCACGATCCTGAAGGCAGGGTTTGTTAGAAGCGGCAGGGAGCGGCCCGCCTCGAGGATGGCATCAAGGTCCCGGCGGGGGATTGTCCGAGCGGAAATGGCACGACCTACGGGGCGGGGGGCGGAAGCGCTCTCCGGTCGCCTCCGGGCCGGTACCCGCGCGGATCGATCGTCACCTTACCGAACCCCGCTCCGAGCACCGCCTCGACGAGCCGCCGTCTCGCCGCGGGCGACCTGGATCTCCAAAGCCCTTCCCGATCGAGCTCGACGCTCGCGCCCTCCGAACGCCAGCGTACGCGCACCTGGCGATATCCCAGGGCGCGCACCGCGGCCTCGGCCCGCTCGACCAGGGCGAGCAGGTCGGCCGTGACTTGCCTGCCGCGCTGGATGCGCGAGGCCAGGCAAGCGGCAGCCGGCTTGTCCCAGGTCGGCAGCCCCAGGCGCTTCGACAATGTCCGTATCGTCTCTTTCGTCAACGCCGCCTCGATCAAGGGAGCCCGTACGCCCGCCTCGGCCGCCGCCCGCATCCCCGGTCGGTCATCCCCCAGGTCGTCCAGGATCGCGCCGTACACGATGCTCCGGCCTCCGGCAGCCGCCGCGATCGGCTGCAGCACCCTGAACAGCTCCTGCTTGCAAAAGTAGCAGCGGGCCGCGTCGTTGCGGGCGTATCGCGGGTCGTCCATCTCCCGGGTCCCGACCAGGAGGTGGCGGACTCCGAGCATGCGCGCCAGCGCGACCGCCTCGTCCTTCTCGGCTTTGGCAAGCGAGGAGGAAACCGCCGTGACGGCGGTTGCGCCCTCGCCCAGGACATCGTGCGCCACCTTGAGAAGAAAGGTGCTGTCGACTCCGCCCGAGAATGCGACCAGGCACGGCCCGATGTTGCCCAGGATCCGCCTCAGCGTGGCGAGTTGTTCTTCCATGCTCCTCTCCCGGTGAAGCCCAGGCGTGCGCAACCGAGATGAACTCCGCTCGCGACCACGATCTTCGCGAGGTCGAACAACACGAACGGGGCGAGGCCAGCCTGGAGCGCGCCGCGCAGATCTCCGCCCATGATCAACGCCAGCCAGATGAGGCCGCATAGATAGAGACTGACGCTCCCCGCAAGGTACGACAGGAGGAGGCCGAACACCCCGAGAGGACGGGTCCGGTTGAGGATCACCCCCGTCGTCCAGGCTGCCACGACGAAGCCGGCGAGGAAGCCGCCCGTCGGGCCGAGCAGGTAGCCCGGTCCCGCTCCCGGCAAGGCGAACACGGGAAGCCCCGCGATCCCCATCATTAGATATAGCGTCTGGCTGGCGGCACCGACTCGCGCCCCGAGCAGCCCTCCGGCCAGGAGAACCGCCAGCGTTTGCAGCGTCCCCGGGACGGGGGTGAACGGGAGCTTCACGCTGATCCTGGCGCCGGCCCAGGTCAAGAGCGCGAACCCCACGATGAGAACGGCCAGAGCCGCCAGGCGCCTTCTGGCATGCGCGCGGCCCGCCAGGGTCGCGCGCTCGATCAGCACGGCGTTCGTCACGGCTGTCATGAGCCCCCTCCTCTGGAGCGCCTCGGTCGGCGACCTGCGCGCCATTCTAGGGGGCGCGGCGACGACTGTCAACGAAACGTAGATCTTGGGGTGGACGCGGCGTCTCCTGCCGGCTCTCCGGGCCGGGCCGGACCTCCTCTATCCACGCGGAGATCGGACACTTCCCCGCTCGCGAGCTTGCTCCGAAGTTTTCCTTGACAGCCCCAAACCTTGACCGTATATGGGGTGCCGTTACGAATTTCGCCGACTGCTGGACCTGATACAACTCGAGCGAGGAGGATGCAGTGGGGAGGGCTCGCCTCCGACCATCCAACCCGAACCAGGAGAGCGATGACCAGCCCGGACAGTTCCGTCCCGCTGCGCGATTGATGAAGGCCTTCTATTCCAGTGGTTTCCGGACAATTTCCCGGGACCTTATGAATCTCTTTCCAGTTTGCACCGCGGTAGCACCCTACCGAGGAGGTCACGAATGAACGCACTCTCCGCTTCTGGAGCCAAGTGCACCCGTCTGTTGGTCATTTTCGGGCTGGCCGTGCTTCTGGCCAGTCCGGCCATGCTGCTGTGGGCCTCGCGGCCCGCCGCCAAGAGCGGCGGCGCCTCCCTGAGCCAAGCGGAGGTCGAGGAGCTCATGGCGCGTCAGGACGCGCGCCTGATCGACATGCTGGCGGCGCGCGTGCCCGAGCCGACGGCGAGGCCAGCGGAGCACGCCGTGTTCGCGGAGCGCTTCGCCTCCCTGGAGGCAGAGAGCAGCCGGGGCGCGGGTCTCCTGCAGACCTCGCTCGGCAACCTCGACCCGAAGAAGGTCGAGGCGCTGCTGCGCGAGCTGCCACCGCAGCTTCTGTACCACCCGAACGAGCTGACCAAGACGGCGCACGGCGACTTGGCGGCGGGGCTGAACTACGTCATGCTCCGCCAGGAGTCGATCGCAAAGCAATCCGTGGATGCGATCCTGGCGCGTTTGCAGAGAGACGCGCGCATCGTCGGTTACCTGCCGAACGCCTCGTTCGTGGTGTACGCGGAGGCGTCGCAGGTGCGCGGCCTGGCGCAGAACCCGGACATCGCCTTCTCGTTGCCGGTGCACCCGGCGTTCAAGATCGCCTCCGAGGCCGGCCGCAAGCCGTTCATGGAGAGAGGGCGGGCGACCGACCCGAACTTCCGGCTGGAGGTGTTCCTGGTGCCGGGGTTCCCGGCGGCGCAGGTGAAAGAGCAGCTGGCGAAGATGGCGCGGGTGCGCGACGTCTTCGAGGCCGGCGAAGCGGCGCTGCAGGTGACGGCGCACTTCTCGGTGCTGCCGGAGATGGCGCGGCTGCCGGGGGTGTCGTTCATCCAGGAGGCGCCCGAGTGGATCGAGCACAACATGAAGGGAGTACCGCTCATCCAGGCCGGGTCGGGAGACGAGACCCTGGGGATCCGGCCCTTTGACGACGCCGGGGTGGACGGAGGCGGGCTGAATGCGGCCGGCACCCCCGACGGGCGACGGGTGAACGACGGCACGGCGCAGGTGCCGCCACAGATCGTGGGAGTGACCGACAACGGCATCAGCACCGACACGCCGAGCTTCTCGCAGACCACCACGCAGATCATCACGGCCGCGGCCCCCATCGGCCCGGCGCACCGAAAGGTGCACGGCATCCAGGCGATCCGCGGGAACGGCAACGGCTGCGATTCGCTGCTGTCGGGGGCGGGGACGCACGGCAACACGGTGGCCAGCATCATCGGGGCCTATCCGACGGCGCTGGGTGTGTTCGTCAACCGGCGCCAGGTCAGCGTGACCGGGACGATCCCGGACATCAACCTGGACGGCGTGGCGCGCGGCTCGCGCATCCTCCTGCAGGACGTGCAGGCCGACTCCCAGAGCGCCTGCCTGGTCAACTCGATCATCGAGCGGGGCAGCGAAGTCGACCCCGGCGTGCTGTCGCTCAGGCTGAGCCAGTTGATCTGCCCGAAGACCCCGGGAACCGGTAACTGCCTGAATCTCGTCGGCGGCGCCAACGAGATCCATATGGCGATCCTGCCGTTCGGCGTGCCCAACTGGACGCGCGACCAGTTCGCGACCACCAACGGCAAATACTCCCAGGATGCCGCCGACGTCGACACCTTCCTATACAACAACAAGGACTTCATGGTGGTGGTGCCGGTGGGGAACAACGGCGGGCTGCGCGGCAACAACCGGCTGCAGCTCGACCTGGTGGTGATGCCCGACCTGTTCAACGGCACCAAGGCGGACGAGGACCCGAACTTCCCGAAGCCGCCCCAGGTCAGCCCGCCGGCGACCGCCAAGAACATCATCTCGGTCGGCGCCCACCGTGGCGACTGCATGAGCTTCTTCGGGACCTTCAACTGCGAGGAGAACCAGGACAAGTACGCCTCGCGCGGCCCCGCCACGGAGGACTCGCTGCGCACGGCGCCGATCCTGGTGGCGGCAGGGGCGGGCGAGATCTTCGCCACCCGCTACGGGCCGGCGAGCTGGGCGATCATCAAGAGCAATGACGACGACAATACCGACAACAGCGGTCAGCCGCTCGACGTGGTGCTCGACGAGGCGAACTTCGGGACGTCGTTCTCGGCGGCGGCGATCACCGGGGCGGGGGCGATCGTGCGCGACTACTTCGCCCAGGGGTTCTATCCCTTGGGTGAAAGGACCTCCGGGAACCGGGTCGGCAACGTCTCCGGCGCGCTGGTGAAAGCGGCGCTGATCGCCTCGGCGCACTTCAATGCGGACGTGAGGACCCAGGGGCAGGACGCGAACGAGAGGGATCTGCGGCGCACCCGGGCGATGGACGTGGGGTCGCCGGACGGCGTGAAACAGGTTGGAGTCATCGGCAACAGCGAGGTGGGGTACGGCCGGGTCGTCCTGACCCAGGTGCTGCCTCTGGCCAACTGGTCGAAGAAGGCGATCGCCGGCGCTTACGGCGCGCCCAACCGGAACGTGCAGGAGCATCCGGCGGCCGCCCTGCTGGTCTATGACGACATCGCCACCGGCGAGCCGCTCATCGCCAACTCCACCAGCGCCGCCAACAACACGGCGACCTCGGTCACGCACACCTTCATCGTCAACAGCGCGAACCTGTTCGACACCAACGGCGCGACCGCGGGAGGCCAGGCGGTCAAGGCGGCCGAGCTGCGGATCGGTCTGGTCTGGACCGATGTTCCGTCGGCCGCCAGCACCGCGGCAACCGGCGGCGGAGCGCTGACCAACGACCTGGACATGACGCTGGAGAGTCCGGGGCCCGACAATAATATCAATACGACCGCCGACAACCTGTTCTACTACGGCAACGTCTACGACGGCGGCACCAACAACCCGATCACCGACGAGTGGTCGAAGCAGTTCATCTTCGGCCAAGCGGCCACACACGACAAGTACAACCCGGTGGAGGGGATCCACCTCAGCGCCGACCGGAACAACAACCTGGACTACGTCGACTCCAGGTTGTTCACCGGCACCTGGAAGGTCACGGTGGCGCGCGGCACCGGCGGGGCCACGGCGGGGCAGATTACCATCCCGGCCGGCATCCCGACGGGAGCAAACGGTGAGGACAATGGGGCCGGTGGCGGCATCGCCGGCAACCGGAGGCTCGACGGCACGGAGGACGTTAACGCCAACGGCCTGCTGGATCTCCCCGGCCAGTCGTACGCGCTGGTGATCGCCGGACCGGTGTTCCGCGACCCGGCTGATCTGGCGCCGACCAGGGGCCCGACCTCCTTCCCGAAGAGCAGCATCACGCTCGACAAGATGCGCTATTCGTGCTCGGACGCGGCGGTGGCGAGCATCTTCGACACCGCGGCAGGTGCGGGCCCGGCGCAGTCGCAGACCTCCACCACCTTCACGGTCCGCACCAAGGCTGGTGTGGTCCTCGACACCGAGACCGGGATCACGTTCACCACGCCTTCGGGATCCCCCGCAGGAGCTACCAACTCCACCGCTGTGCCGGTGCGATCTGGGAGCGGCGGGGCCGTCTCCGGCAACGGGATCCTGGAGGCCGACACCGGCCAGCTGGTCTGGAGTTCTTACGGCCCGGCGGGTCAGCCGGCGGTCTCCGCGGCGGCCCAGGTGGTGTGCGCCTCGGACATCATCCCGAACTACTTCACCATCATCGCCGACAACGCCTTCGGGGATCAGTTCCAGATCAACGGCGGCTGCGACTTTGACCAGTTCCTCGACGACGGCGAGGTGGTGACCTACGGCATCGCCCTCGCCAACCGCTCGCGCAGCGACGACTACCAAGATGTCGAGGCAACCCTGACCCCGACCGGGCCCGGCGCCGCGGCGGTTTCCGTCCTCGACTCCCCCCGCAACGTCGGGCGGCTGCCGGGGAACGGAGCGAACGGTATCTTCTTCCACGTGCAGGTCAGCAACAACCTGCCGACTCTGGTCCCGAACGTCAACGACCGCAAGGTAACGATGGTCCTGACGCTCGACTCTCTGAACAAGGGGCAGAAGATCTCCACGCAGTCGTACTCCTTCACGCACGCCCTGCACTCCGACGAGCAGCGGCTGCACTACTCGACCGACTTCCCGGCGGGCGGGCGCGAGGTGCGCGACATCAACCGGAACCTGTTGATCGACCAGGCGGACGTGCTCGACCCGTTCCTCGAGATCAACCTGCCGGACGAGGACGTGACCTTCTCCTCCATGTTCGTCCTGGGAGCGGACAACCCCTCCACAGGGACCGTTGCCGCCGAGCTGGTGAGCAACACGCTCGGTGAGGACCTCAACGGCGACGGCGACTGCCTGGATGCAGGCGAGAGGGACGTCATCCCGAACGGCCTGTGCGACCGGGGAGTGCTGCTGAACCCGGGCGGGCCGAGCGCAAGTGACAAGGTGCCCTGGAATTTCGACAACAACAGCGGCGGTTGGATCCCGTTCCGTCACCCGTCGAGCACTCCGGGAGGGAGTCCCCCGCCCCCGGTCCAGTGGCAGTATGTGAACACCGGTCTGTGTGGCTTCCAGACGCAGGCCGGGGCCGGCAAGTTCGGCATCTGGCACACACAGAACGGCCCGACGCCAGGGGGGGCGACCGCCTGCCCGAACTTCGCCATTCCCCAGGATGCGGCCACGCAGCCGCTGGTCGAGCTGTACATGGACCTCCTGGACTCCCCGATCGTGGCCAAGGTGAACCAGGTTCCCGACGCACGCAGCTTCCCGTACACCGTCGAGTTCCAGCGCCTGGGGATGAACGTCAACATGCAGGTGTACGACGCCTACGCGGCCGGCGCCATCGACATCGACACCGACATCGATAACGACAACTTCCACACCATGCTCGGCCAGCAGCTCGACACCTACTACCTCCGCTTTGGCGGCGCACCCGACATCCTGTTCAGCTTCGGCTACCGCTACTTCGGGTACCCCTACATGGGGATCGACCCGGTCGGCTACATCATCGCCCAGAGGACGTTCGGGCCGAAGGTGGATACGGACAATTCAATCCTCGGGTCGCAGACGTTCAACTCCAACGACAGCGGGTTCACCGGCTTTACTCAGAACACCAACCCGAACAGCTTCCCGGTGCTGCCGGAGGCCGGGAATCCCGACCTTCTTGCCTACCCGGTGCCCAATGCCGCCCAGCCGGGCGTCTGCACCGGCGGCACGACTCCAGGTGGACCCTGCCAGTGTGCGGTCGGGGTGCCCAGCTGTTCGCCTCCCGAGTGCGGCGGC
>JBIOWF010000178.1:0-25454 GCA_044868295.1 Microtetraspora sp.
CTGTCGGCATCACACCCGCCGACGAGTGAATAAGGCGGTCTTCGACGAGGTCTCAGTGCTGTGGGCGGAGCGCGTGGGGCCGGCCTTGATATGAGGCCGCGGGAAGCTCTGACGCTGTCAGATCTCGTCCCTCCACATGAGCCAACCTTTGCTACTCAAAGTGGTAAACTGTTGCTATGAGTCTGCCTGAACGAGACTTCCCGCCAGGGGAGGGGCCGGCGGCCAAGGTCAGTGTGTCCTTGCGAGCCGGTAACATCCGGGCCATCAAGGAGCGTGTGGGCGCACGAGGGTTCTCTGCCTACGTTGATGCCGCGGTGGAGCGTCAAATCGAGCGAGATCTGTTGGAGGAGGCGCTCCAGGCCAATGAGAAGGAAAGCGGTCCGATCCCGCAGTCTCTACGTGACGAGGCGGAGGAGCTGTTCCGAAGTGTGAGGTCTGCCCCAGAACTTCAGGAGGACAGTGGATGGCACGCGCACGAAGCAAGCTGACTGCGGGGACCGTCATTCTGGACTCTCAAGGGCTCTCGAAATGGTGTGCGGCTGACCAGCAAGTTACGGCGATCTTGCGAGAGGCGCAGAGCAGCGATTTTCGAGTGGCCATCAGCGCCCTAACGCCCATTGAGGCGTTCGACGGTCGCACGACGAACGATCGTTTGCGTTGGCACCTGTCTCGGTTGCGAGTCGAGCCAGTGACTGAGGAAGTCTCTGTTCACGCGCTGGATCTACTCCGCGGCAGTGGTCTCCACGGCCACAAGCACGCGATCGGCGCCGTTGTGGCCGCTACCGCTCTTCGCTCTCCCCGACCGGTCATCATCCTCACGTCGGACGAGGACGACATGCGAAAACTGTGCGGCAAGGCAGCCCGCCTCGTACGTGTGTAGCGGCCGTGGCCTGAAATATTGCCTCAGCGATACGCCTACCACCAATCGAACCGGTGAGCAGGGAGCTGGGCAGTTTGGCCATTTGGGCCTTGATGAACGGGTGGCTTTGCAGCATGTCCAGATTCGCGTCTCGCGGCTGGTAGAGGGCGACCCAGTAAGTGCCGTCACCGGCGGAGGCGAGGCGAGGTTTCGATGATTGGCTCCTTGCGATGGATTGCCGCAGCGCGGTGTGTGCACTTAAACCTACCGGTCGGTTTGTTTTGCTCTTAGCCGCTGGCAGCGGTGATGGAACGCGAAGATGGACTAGTCCGGCGCGTCGACGACCAGGCCGCGCTCAACCAGTTGCTCTCCGTATCACCGCTGGCGGCGCCGATAGGCTGCGGCGTTGACTCTGTTGCCGCACTCGCGCATGCCGCACCAGACCCGATTGGCGCTGCGGGAGTCGTCCACGAACAGGCGCGTGCAGCCGGCGCGGCCGCATGAGCGGAGCCGGGTCAGGTCGGGGCCGCCGAGTAGTTCGATCGCGTCTCGGGCGATGGAGGCCAGTACCTGGTCGGCGTTGCCCCGTCGGCGTAGGCGGGCAAAACCCTCTAGTTCGGGTCTTGCCGGTGGCTGAGCCGCGACTTGGTTGAGCAGCTCCTGGTCGTCGTGCCGTGCTGGCATTCCATCTACGGCAGTACGGGCCAGGCCGTAAATGGCCTCTCGCAGCCGCCGGGCGTCGTGGAGGCTCCGATACCGCCCGTCTGATGAGCGTTCTGATCCGGGCGCGGGCGCCGAGACGGCTGTTGGAGCTCGGTGCTTCCAACGGGTACTCCTCGATCTGGCTCGCCGACGCGGCTCAGGCGGTGGGGCCTCGCTCACCAGCGTTGAGATCGATCCGGCCCGTGTCGAGCAGGCACGGGAGAACCTTCGCAAGGCCGACCTTGAGCACCTGGTCGACCTGCGGTGCGCAGACGCGGCGGCCATGCTCGCCGCGAGCGAGAACGAGGAATGGGAGTTCATATTTCTCGACGCCGAACGCCCGGCCTACGTCGGCTACTGGCCGGATCTGGCGCTATGGCAAATGCATGCGCCATTAGTGCTGATTTATGGCGTTTGTCCAGCTAGGGTAACGGCACCGAAGCGTGCCGTGCAGGAGGAAAGCGTGCCGATCCTGTTAGCTCGCCTGCTGGCCCGGATCACGGCACTGGGGACCTGGTGGACGCCCGTTCTGGTTTTCAGCCTCGTATTCGTGACCAGCTGGCCGCTGATGGCGTTCGCGGAGCCCAACGGCAGTGCGCTGGTGGAGCCGGGCAACTACTGGTGGTATTTCGTGGTCACCGCGGCGACGGTCGGCTACGGCGACCTTTACCCCGAGTCGGCCGGGGGCCACGTCGTCGGCGCGTACGTCATCGTGGGCGGCATCGCGACGCTGACGACGGTGTTCGCCAGGTTGTCCACGGCTCTGGAACGAGCGAAGGGGCGAAGGATGCAGGGTGCCATTGCGGTGGACATGTCCGACCACATCGTGCTGCTCGGGTATACCTCCGGACGGACCGAGCAAATGGTGGACGAGCTGATCGCGGAAGGGTCCAGCCGCATCGTCCTTTGCGCCTGGGACGACGTGCCGACACATCCGATGTCCGACCGCGACGTCGCGTTCGTACGCGGCGATCTGACCGACGACGGCGTGCTGCGCCGGGCCGGTGTTCACCGGGCGTACAGCGTGCTGGTCGACGCACGCGACGACAACGAGGCGCTGACGATCGCGGTCACCGCCTGCCATGTCGCCGAGGGAGCACATCTGGTCGTCGCGCTACGCGACGTCGGCAGGATCCGGCATCTGCACTACGTTGACGAGGCCGTGCGCTGCGTCCAGTGGCACAGTCCCCACATGATCACAGAGGAGTTGAAGGATCCCGGCATCACCGAGATCTACACGCAATTGATGACCCATGGCGGCGCCGACACCTATTCCGTACGGCTGCCGGAGTCGCTGGGCCCGGTGCTGGTCGACCGTTGCCAGACTTCGCTCGGCCGGCGGTTCGGCGCCACGATGCTCGCCGCCCGCACCGACGCCACGCTGCTGGTCAACCCCAGCTGGCAAAGCCGGCTGCCTGCCGGGGCCGTCCTTTACTACGTCGGTTCCCGCCGCCTGCGCCCCGACGAGATCGCCACAGCATTACGCGATGCGGAATCATCACCTCACCCGTGACTCCCGTCCCCACTCTGTGGTGCCTGCTACGCGTCGGCCACGTACCTCTTCTGCAATGGGTGAACTGCCGGCCGGGGGGACGTTTTCTGTGCGACTGCCGCGCGTCGCCTCAACCGTAGGCCGTGGATTTCTCAGAACGCGATGACGACCTTGCCTGGGGCATGACCCTTTTCCACGTATCCGATGGCCGCCGGAATCTCCTTGAACGGGTAACTCCGGTCGATTACCGGCGTGATCTTTCCGTCCTCGATGAACTCGGTCAGCGTCACCAGGTTCTGCTTGTTCTCTTTGCAGCGGACCACGTCCGCCAAGACCGCTCTCTGCGACACGAATGGCGACATCGCGAGCACCGAGAACATGTGACCAACGGGTTGCAGCCACCCGCCGCCCGGACCGCCGACCAGGACGTGGGTCCCCTTGGGCGTCAACGCCTGCCGGCATGCCGATCCCGGGTGGCTTCCCGCCATGTCCAGCAGGAGGTCATAGCGCCGTCCGTTCCGCGTGAAGTCCTCTTTGGTGTAGTCAATGACCTTGTCTGCGCCGATCGACCGGACCAGGTCCACGTTCCGGGTGCTGCAGACGCCGGTGACCTCCGCGCCGAACGCCTTGGCGATCTGCACGGCGAACGTACCCACACCCTCCCGAAGCGCCGTTGACGAGGACCTTCTGCCCCGCCTGTACGCGTCCCTCGTCGCGCAGCCCCAGCAGGGTGGTGCTGGCCGCCAGGGGTGCCGCCGCGGCCTGCTCGAACGACAGATTCTCCGGTTTGGGCGCCAACTCGCTTTCCCGGACGCATACATACTCGCCGAAGCCGCTGTTCGGCTCGGCCATGATCCTGTCCATTGTTCTCGGCTTCGTCGCGATCCGTCGGCGGGCGATCGCACGGCACCGCGTCTGGATGATTCGTGGTTACGCGATCGGCGTCCTTGAGCAGGAAACCCCGGGCGCCGGCTCTCAGGGCCGTGTAAACGTAGTCGTCAAGGTCGAACGTGGTGATGGACGACGACGGCGAGTGGGTTCTCGACGGTCGGTCCGGCGAGGGCACGGGTGGCCTCGATGCCGTCCATGCCGGGCATGCGAATGTCGAACAGGCACACGTCGGGGCGTAAGCGGTGCGCGAGCTCGACGGCCCGCCGTCCGTCGGCGGCCTCGCCGATGACCTCGATGTCCGGCTGGGCGTTGAGGATCATCACGAGCCCGGTACGGACGATCTCCTGGTCATCGGCGACGATCACCCGGATGCTCATGTCGCCGAGCCGATTCTGGGCAGCGCGGCGGCCACGGTCCAGCCTCGATCGGGGTTCGGTCCTGCTTCGCAGGTGCCGCCCAGCAGGTCAGCACGTTCGATCATGCCGATGAGTCCGTATCCGGGCGGGCCCGCCGGGCGTATGAGGCTGGTGTCGCCATCGTCGCGTACGCGCAGGTGTACGGAGATGTCGTTGGCGGTGACGCGGACCTCGATGCGTGTGGCGTGACGAGCGTGCCGCTGAGCATTGGTGATCGACTCCTGGGCGATGCGGTAGATCGCGGCCCCGACCGACGGGGGAAGGTCGTCGAAGTCGCCGGAGATCTCCACGTCGACGGACGGACCGGAGCGGGGTCGGCGCGCGAACTCTTCGAGATCGCTGATGCGCCGGCCGGGTGCCAGGTCCGCCGGTCGCCTGTGGCGGAGGACGCGGACCATGGTGCGCATCTCGGCGAGAGCGCGAGACGCCTCCGCCTCGATCACGTGGAGCGCGTCAGTCGCGGCGTTCGGTGTGGCCGCCGATGCGGCGAGACCCGCCTGGGCGCGGATCGCCATCGCCGAGACATAATGGGCGACGGTGTCGTGCAGGTCGCGGGCCAGCTGTTCACGTTCGAGACGGAGCGAACAAGGGCGAGCACCTCATCATGGTACGAGAGCCCATGCTGCTCCGGAGCAACCCGAAGATCGCGGAAAGTGGTCACCCACCGGATCGAGTGAACCTAACCGGCGCCACCCCAGGCGGCGAAGGCGTCGACCTCGCAGACGAGCAACGGCCCGCCTTCGCACCCGACCGTGCCGCGCCAGACATGGTCGGGTCGCGAACCCGAATCACTGTTGACCATCGCGCCACCGTATAGAGGCGCGGCAATACCGGCATAGGGTGCGCTACGTGACTTCTCGAAGCCAGCAGGGCCGTACTCATCGTGCCGATTCTCTGGCCGGCATTGTCCGCCCTCCCTTGGAGATGATGTTCTGAGGCACGACAGAGAGGAGGCACCCGTGGCGGTGCGAGTGGAACAGGTAGAGGTGCTCGATGGCTCCCTCGACCTTCCGGTGTGGTTGCCGGAAAGCGGCAGCGGGCCGGGGCTGGTGCTGATCCAGGAGATCTTCGGACTGGACGACTACCTGTGCTCGGTGGCCGACGACCTCGCCGCCCTCGGATACGTCGTCGTGGTGCCGGAGTTGTTCTGGCGGATCCGGCCGCACTGGTCCTCAGGGCACGATGAGCAGGGACTCGCCGCGTCCATTGAGGTGGTCGGCCAGTTCGATCCCGTACGTGGCCAATCCGATGTTCTGGCCGCGCTGCGCCACCTGCGGACCCTGCCAGAAGTCAGCGGCGGCACGGGCGTCTTCGGATTCTGCCTCGGTGGATCGCTCGCCTTTGGCGCCGCCGCGCAGGCCGACCCTGATGTGGCCGTGTCGTTCTATGGTTCGACCGTGCCGGACGGCATCGACCAGTTGCACAAGATCACCTGTCCGATCCAGTTCCACTTCGGCGGCCAGGACCCCTACATCCCCAGGGAAGCCGTGCAGCGGGTGGCCGACGCTGTGGCGGGGCACCACGGCGCGGAGATCCACGTCCAGGAACAGGCCGGCCACGCGTTCCACAACCACGCGGCGCCGCTGTTCCACAACCCGGAGGCCGCGGCCACGGCATGGCGGCTGGCCACGGAGTTCCTGGCACGGACACTGCCCATTGCCGCCAACTGAGTCACGCTGCGGGGTGCTCGTTCCCGACGGAACGGCCGTCATCCTGATCTCCGACGTCGGTGACTCGCCACCGCCATCATGTGGGAGGTCTCGGCCGAGTCGCGTCTTTGGCGCGTCGGCGAGCAGTCGCAGCACCCGGCAGTGCCGGGGCTTGGCGGTGGATGTCCCCCGGCACCGCCGCCAGTTTCCAGCACAAGCCGTTCGGCGTCCGGGGCGGTGCCGATATCCCTACCCACGGACATCTCGGCGCGCCGCTGGATCAGCGCGGTGGCGGGCGCCCGGTCATTTTGTATTCGCACGGGTTCACCACCGACCGTTCCCTCGGCACGGTCCTGGTTGAAGACCTGGCCAGTCGTGGATACGTCGTCGTGACGATCGACCACACGCATGACGCCGGAGAGGTCGAGTTCCCCGACGGCCGGATCGCCAACAGCGCCGTCCCGGTCTCCTCCGACACCGAGAAACTCTGGAAGACGATGGCCAAGGCCGCCCAGGTCCGCTCCGGCGACGCCCGGTACGTGCTCGACCAACTGACCGCGATCAACCGCGGACAGCACGCTGGACGGGCATCGCGGCGCCGCGGTGCAACGCACATACATCGCCGCCTTCTTCGACCGCTACCTGCGCCACCGCCCCAGCCCGCTGCTGCGTGGCCCGTCAGCGGACTGTCCGGAAGTCGAACTCGTCCGGTAACCCGTACCGCAACACCGCCGAATATCAGCCTTTGCGTGGTTCGCCGCGGTAGGTGCCGAACGACCAGCGGTTGCCTTCGGGGTCGCGGACGGCGAATTCGCGGGAGCCGTACCCGGTATCGTCCGGTTCCCGGAGAACCTGGGCGCCTGCCGCGGTGGCTCTGGCGAAGAGCGCGTCCGGATCGTCGGTGACGACGTAGGCGCCGAAACTTCCCGGCTCCAGAGGCCACGCGTCATCGGCGGTGTCGCGGACGCTGCCGAGCATGATGCCGCCACCGAGCGGCCATGACAGCTGAGCATGGTCGACCCGGTCGCCGTCGCCGTACACTGCGGTCTCCTCGAAGCCGAACGCCTCGACGAGGAAGCTGATCAGACCGCGCGCGTCTCGGGCGCGCAGCGTCGGCCATACCTGGGGTGCTGGGCCCGAGCTGGACGCCCGACTGCCGGCCGTCATGCGTGATCAGTGCCGGCACCGTGTGCAGGCCGCCCACGAGAGTGTCGTACGAGCCCGGCGGGGTTCGCCGGTCGGCGTGGGCGGCGACGAAGAGCGGGTCGTCGAGCGTGATGATCAGAGTCAGGTACGGCGACGGCAGACCGCGATGTCGTCCCGGCGGAACCCCGGCCTCGCGATATCCGCTGTACCAGGCGACCAGCGGTCGCACGGGTGGCGGCGGTCGCCATTTGACGTACTCGACCGTGGCGCCTGTCGAATCGAGTCCAGCCACTGGCCGCTCCATGCACTCGATGTGCCCGGTTCCTCCAAAGATATCGTCCGTAGCCGGGTCACTGATGACTCTCCAGATTTCGGCTGCTTCGATCCGCTGTTCCGTCGTCGTGCTCACTGTGTTCCCGTTGATACGGGCGGGGTGACATGCGCTATTCGGCCGGAGCGGTGGCCGATGTCAGGACGAGGAACCGGTCCACCGCCCGCCGGGCCCGCTCTTCAAGGTCGGCCGGCGGGAGCTCGCCGAGCAGGGCCCGGATCTGGGTGTCCGCGACGACGAGTCCGTACAGAAGCTGGAAGGCCGACTCCGGATCGCTGATCGCGATATCGCCCCGAGCGGCCAGGCCGGCCAGATATCCGGCGACGAGCGGCCCTGTCGTGTGCCGCCCTTGGGCGAGCAAGACTTCGGCGAGCTCCGGTGCGACGATCGCGGCCCGGTTGATCGCGATCGAGGCGTCCCCGAGCAAGAGTCGAAGCAGGTTGGCGGCGAAGGCCGACAGTGTCTCGCGGGGCGGCAGGTCGCCGTCCAAGGCATCGGCCATCTGGGCGTTCGCCAGCTCTGACTGGCGGCGGATCAAGGCCGCGAAGAGTCCGCGCTTGTCGCCGAACCAGTTGTACAGGGTCTCCTTGGAGACCCCGGCCCGGCGAGCCACCGCGAGCATGGTGGTGCCCGCGTAGCCCCGCTCGACCAGCTCCGCGTAGGCGGCGTCCAGCACCGCGGCCCGTCTGGCCTCGATCTCACCCTCGCGCGGCCGACCCCGCCGTGCCTGCATGACCGTCACCTCTCATCGCGTCCTTGACAAGTGTACCCTCGGGTACGATTATCAATCGAACTCAAAGGTACGATTAATCGAGGGCACATGTCTTCTGTTTCGAACAAAGGCTTCGTGGCGGCCCGCGCGACCTTGGTCATCGCGCTGCTCGCCATGGGTGCCATCGCCGGTTTCTTCTACGCGTACGAGGTCTCGGTCACCCTGGGCCTCGCCGAGGTGAGTGACAGCACCTACGTGCTGAGCATGCAGGCCATCAACGCGACCGTCCGCAACGGGCCGTTCGCGCTGTCCTTCTTCGGCGCGCCGGTGTTCGCCCTGGTCGCCTTGGGGGTCGCGCTGGGCGTCCTGGGGCGTAGATCAGCCACCGTGTGGTTGATCGCGGTCGCCCTCCTGGTCTACCTGATCGGAGGAATGGGTCTGACCATGGTCGAGAACGTGCCGCTGAACGACGCCCTCGCCGCGGTTTCGGCAGCGGCTCCCGATCTTGCCGAAGTGCGCGCGGACTACGAGTCGGCGTGGAACGCCTGGAACACGGTCCGAACCCTCGCCTCCACGGTCGCCTTCGGCCTGTTGGCCACGGCCGCCGTGCTCCTGCCACGCGACCGCCGATCCACGGCGGAACGCAGCTCGTGAGGGCCTGATCTGGGTTCAGCGGTCCACGATCTGGCGGAGCGTGAAGACGGTCAAGCCCGTGATCTCTGACACGCGCTTGCGTGACACCAGTGGCCAGCTTGTCGATCGATCGCTCACCGCGGGCTGGGCCGCAGCGATGATCGCCGCGTAGAACTCCGCCAGCGGGGATCCGTCCGCGACTTCGGGGCCCGCGGCCACGACCGCACGGACGACCGCCTCCTCCAGCGTCTCCGCTGACGTGCGTACGGCGGCGTCGGCCGCGGCGACGGGCAGTGTGGGCGCGCCCACGACCGACCGCAGAACGGTCTCGTACGACCTCACCGTCGTCACGTTGTCCGCTCCAGCGGCCGTCGACAGCTCTGCCACGGCCGTGCACAGCTGTTCCTTGGCGGCGTGCAGCTTCTCCGACTGCGCGCCGATGGCGGCGTGCAGCTTCTCCGTCGCGGCCATGAGCCGCTGCTCGGCGACATGCCGCTGCTCGTAGATCGGCGGTATCCTGACGCCTCGCTCGAGCCTCTCGGGGATGGCCATCAAAGGTGTCCAATCTCGGTGACAGCCGGGGGGACGGCTGCGCCGGACGGGTTGACAGGCGATTACGGACGTACTTCACATGCAATTCTCAGAATACTAGCCTAGCTATACCTGTCTATAGCTATAGGCTCTTAGCTGCTTCTATGAAGGCCCATCTCAGTTACTTAGAGTTATGACGTGATGATCGAGTACGATCCTGTGCGGCCCAAGTGGGTACAGATCGCGGAGGTGATTCGTGGGCGGATCCTGTCCGGTGACTACGCGCCGCGCTTCCTCATCTCCGAGGTCCAGCTCGAAAAGGAGTTCGACGTCGCCCGCGTGACCGTCCGAAAGGCCACGGCGAAGCTTCGCGCGGAAGGTCTGATCGTCACGACGCCGGGCATGGGCTCCTTCGTCGTCTTCCAGAAGGAGTCCGGCGATCTGAAGGATGAAGACGACCCCTGCTAGTCATGGCTCCCCCGTCGAATCCCGCTCGGTCTGGCTGTTGCTTGCCTTCCGGGGCCTCCGTGCCTCGCCGGGAGGGGTTCGAACTGGGCTGAAGATCAACAGTTCGTTGCCCGGCATAGAGCTACACATCGGTGCAAAAGAGACTACCGAGTGATCGCGGGACATGCGCGGCGTTTGGTGTTCTTTCCTCAATGGTTCCTGCGAGGCCTCCGACCTAGACGTCACCCCGGCTCGGCAGAGTCGTTCCGAGCCGGGGCGACGGCCGACAACGGCCGGCTGGATCAGCTCGCGTTGGCGCAGATGGCGAAAACGCTGATGCCGACGCTGCTGTAGTTGTTCTGGCGACCGAGGGCGATCCATCCGGTGCCGTCCGAGGTGGGGAAGCTGCCGACCAGGATGGCGTCGTTGCCCTGGGCCTCGCCGCCGCCGCCCACGACGCGTTTGCCGGCGGGGCAGAAGACGTAGCGCCGGGTGAAGTTCGGCACGTTGGCGTTGGGCAGTGTCACGATCTGATAGCCGTCGAAGCCGGCGGGCCTGGCGAGTCCGGTCGGCTGTCGAGTGGCCTCGCTGTCCGCCGCCGCGGCGGAAGCGGTGCCCGCCACGGCCGCGAGAACCAGCGCGCCCGTTGTGATCGCGTGAACAAGTCGCACGTGAAGACTCCATTTGAGGTAGGTGTGTAGCTCGGTGCCGGCCCGGCGTCGTTTCGGCTGCCATGGTCATGCGCTCAACGAGGCCGGTGCCGGACGCACACATACCCTTGATCGAATTCGATTACACAGAGTAATTTGATCTTTGCGACTTGTGGTCATGATGGGATACTTGCCGCTCAAAGCTTTGTGACCGGCGGGTGAGTCGAGGCCGTCACCCTTGTGCAGCAAGGATCACGTGACGGGACTCAGGCGCGGCACCGGACCACGGATGAGGGCGGGCGGAACCCCGTCGGGGCCGGCAGTCCGGGTACGGGCGGCTGATCGCCGGTCGGCTCCGATGGGAGCGGCTGTACGGTCGTAGATAGGGGGAGAGCCATGAAGAGGATCGTTGCTGTCACCGCGTTCGCCGCGTTGGCCACACTCGGCACGGTCGCCTCCGGCGACGCGACGAGCGTCCGGTCACGAGCGGCGAGCGGCGGAGACACGGCGAGCGTCCGGGACCCGCACGAGGTGAGCAGGGACCAGTATCGGATCCTGTTCTCCCAGTGTCGGTACGCCGACACGGCGGGCGCGCGAACGCGGTGCCGGTCAGATGTGGTGGCGAACTACTGGATCGGGGAGGCCAGCCCCGAGCTCGACTGCCGGACGTTCTCCAGCGTGACCGTGTGCGGAGACCTGCCGCTCAGCGAGAAGGAGCTGCGGTGCGCCAAGGACTCCGTGGACGGCGGTATGACCTACCGCCGTGCCGAGGTCGAATGCTACGTCTTCCTGTGATCTCGCGCGGCTTCTCCGGGTGCGCGGTGGAGCGTCTGGCCTTCAGAGCGCCCGCAGGCCCTGGATGACCTCGCGAAGGATGCGCTCCTCCGGGAGCTGGGCCACGGTGGCCGGCGGCCGTGCCGTGATCAGGCCCTGGTCGCGCAGGTCGCTGAGAAGGATCCGGACGACGTTGAGCGAGAGCCCGACATCCGCCGCGACGTCCGCCACCGCTGACGGCGTGTGGCACACCTGCAGGATCCGCAGGTGCTCCGGGGCCAGCCCGGCCGTCCTGGCAAAGATGGAGGGCGTCGTCCTGATGATGGTCATCAGGTCGAACTCGGGCCCCGTGGGGCGGGTCCGGCCACGGGTGAGCGTGTAGGGCCGAAGCAGCGGCCCGAACTCCTGCTCGGTCACGCCTCCTCCTTCCCGCGTTTCCAACCTGCCTGGAAGGACGAGAGGACGTCACGCGGCTCCTCGCGGAGTTGCGGCGCCAGGTTGGCCTGCCGTACTCGCTTGGGAAGGCTGTCCTCGTCGCCCACCGGGGGAGTCAGGGCGAGAGCGAGAGCGGGTGCGGGCGCGGGCTGGGGGGCGACCAGTTGCTCGACGGAATACTCCGATTCTGTGGCTTCGACCACGATTTCTTGTGGGATGAGCACGATCGCGGTGGTGCCACCGTACGGCGATGGCTGGAGGGAGACGCGGATGCCGTGGCGCTCGGCGAGCCGCCCGACCACGAACAGCCCGAGCCGGTCACTGTCGGCGAGGTCGAACTCGGGCGGGTTGGCCAGCCGGTGGTTGAGATGCGTGAGCTCCTCACGGTTGATCCCGAGGCCCCGGTCCTCGACCTCAAGGACGAAGCCGCGCGCGACCGGCTCCCCGCGGACGAACACCTGGGTGTGCGGGGGCGAGAAGATCGTAGCGTTCTCGACCAGTTCGGCCACCAGGTGGATCACGTCGGTGACGGCGCCGCCGATGAGCGCCGGTCCATGCGGCACGGACACGCTGACCCGCAGGTAGTCCTCGACCTCCTCGACCGAGCCCCGGACCACGTCGAACAGGCTGACCGGGTTGCGCCAGCCTCGTCCGGGCGCGGCGCCGGACAGGATGATCAGGCCTTCGGAGTGGCGGCGCATTCTGGTGGTCAGATGGTCGACGCCGAAGAGCTTCTCCAGCAGATCGGGATCGGTGACCTGCTGCTCCAGGCCGTCCAGCATGGCCAACTGCCGGTGCAGCAGCGACTGGCTGCGCCGCGCCAGGTTGAGGAAGACCTTGTTGACGCCCTTGCGCAGCTCTGCCTGGCCGACCGCCGCCTCGATGGCGGTGTGCTGCACCGAGGTGAAAGCCTCGCCGAGGTTCTCCACCTCGGCGGTGTCTCCACCTGTCAACAGGGCGGGCGTCTCCGCTGTGACGTCCACGTCCTCTCCGCGGCGCAGGCGCTCGACGATCCTCGGCAGCCGCTCGTTGGCGAGTTCGAGAGCGGCCTGCAGGAGACCGACGAGCTCGAAGGTGAGCCTGCGGGCGAACCGGAACGAGATGAACACCGCCGTGGCCACCACCAGGAGGCCGACGATTCCGGCGATCCCGATGCGGAGGAGCGCCGACTGCGCGAGCGGGGCCGCCCGTGCGGCCATCCTCTTGCTGATCTCGCCGTCGAGCTGGTCGAAGGTGACAGCCATGGTCTCCGCGGTCGTGCGCCACAGGGCGGCCTCCGCCGGCAGGGGAGTGTTGGGCTTGACCCGGTCGACGACCTCGTCCTCCATGGTCGTGAACCGGCCGTACTCGGGGGAGGTGCTGAGGCGTTCGTGGAGATCGCGCAGCTCGGTGTCGAGCTGGCTGATGCCCAGCTGGTAGAGCATGCGACGCTTGCTGGTCATCGCGGCGAAATTGTCACGTTCTTCCTGCGACATGCGCGTGGCCGATAGAGCGCCGGCGATCAGCGCCGACTCCTGGCTCATGATCTCGCGGCCACGGTCGATCAGGCTGATCGCCCTGGCCTGTTCGAGAAGATCGACGTTTGTCGAGATCGCGAGTCGTTCGTAGGTCTGGTAGCCGATCTCGGCGATGTCGCTATAGGCCTCGATGGCGGCCAGGCGCGACAGCTTGTGGTTGTCGACCTGCCCGCGCAACACGTCCAGTTCGCCGAGTTGGCGGATGAGCTTCTGCAGCCGCTCCCACATGGCCGGTGGCGCCTCGTTCTGGACGCTGCGGGAGACCCGGTCAAGCGTCTGGACCGCCGCGTCGGTCTTCTGGCGCTGGGTGTCCAGCTCGCTGCGGAAGGAGATCGCGCTGCCCAGGTAGGAGGCCGTCAGGAGGCGCTCGTGTTGCAATTCCGCGAGTGCCGCACGGGTCGGGACCACGACGCTGTCGTACACCGTGCCGACCCTGAACAGTTCGAGCCCGCTCTGAACGATGATCGATGTCGCGACCACCCAGATGACCACGAGCGCTGTCACCGGTACCAGCAAGATGGCGAAGATCTTGACCCGGATGGAGCGTTTACGGCCAGCCATAAGACATCGCCTATCAGTGACAGCTGTGTTAATGGTGACGAAACCCTAGCAATGAGTTAGGCGCGTAGCCATGAATGTTTTCTAACAAGTTTGGACATAGTTGGACAGCTGGAGGATTGTTCTAATTGTCCAGCATCATTACAGATAGTGAAGCTTCGCCTGGTGAGCCATCGGTGACCGCGTCGGACAGCACGCTGCCCACGGCGTCGTACGCGGTGGGGTCGGACTGCCTGAGGACCGACGGCTTGGACCAGATGAGCACGTGCTCCCCGGCGGAAAGCCACGACAGGTCGGTGAGCATGTCGTAGAGCGCGTCCAAATTGTGGCCGAAGCCCTCCGGGAACTCCAGGACGCGCGCAATTTCTTCGAGCATCGCCGCGGAGGTTTCCGTGACGGTTCCGTCCAGAACGTGAGGCGTCGCCCCGCGAACCCGGGCCGCCCGGATCGCCGCCGCGACGCCCATGCCCGTGGGGGCCTTCGTGAACTGTCCGGTCACCTCAGCTCCTCCCGACGGCCGGCCTGTGCGCCGGCCCACCAGGCCGATGACCAGGGCGCCCGCGCGTCTCCACCTCACACCACCAGCCTAACGATCAGCCAGGTGGTGGGCACGGCACCGCGCCCGCGCGAAATCGGCTGGACCATTCTGTCTAGTTGTCAGACAATTGAGGTATGGCTCAGCAAGACCTATGGAAAGTCGTCGCCGCCGCGGTCCTGTGGGGTACGGCGGGCACGGCCGGAACGCTGGCGGGCGTCGATCCCATCCCTCTGGCCGCGTCCCGGCTCGTGATCGGCGGCGCCGTACTGGCCCTGCTGGCCATGATCGCGCGCCCGCGCGGGGCGAACAAGGAGACGCGGGTCGCGACACGGGATCAAACGCGGGCGCGGGTCTCCGATCACGCCGCCAGGTCATGGCCCGTCGAGGGGGACCACGGGCTCCGGGCGAAGGTGACATGGCGGTCCCGTGGGAACCCGAAGGCGATCACGCGGCACGGCGGGCTGGCCGCCGCGGCGGTCGCCGTGGCGGCCTACCAACTCTGCTTCTTCGCCGCGGTCGGCAGGACCGGCGTCGCCGTCGGCACCGTGGTGGCCATCGGCAGCGGGCCCGTCTTCACCGGGCTCCTCTCCTGGCTCGTCGACCGGAACCCGCCGAGCCGTCGCTGGGCGCTCGCGACGGCGGCCGCCGTCGCCGGCTGTGCCGTACTGATCACTGGTGGCGGGACGGGCGGCGCGGACCCGGGAGGGATCGCGCTGGCCCTGCTCGGGGGGCTGCTGTACGCGTTCTACGCGGTCATGGCCGCCCGCGGCATCGGCCGGGGCATGGACTCCGGCGCGGTGATGGGCGTGCTGTTCGGCGGCGCCGGTGTGATCATGTTGCCGGTGCTTCTCGGGTCGGGCCCGGGCTGGCTGGCCGAGCCGCGCGGGCTGCTCACCGCGCTCTACCTCGGCCTCGCCGCGACCACGCTCGCCTACCTGCTGTACGGCAGGGGCCTGCGCACGACGCCGGTGACCACGGCCGCCACGCTGGCCCTGACCGAGCCCGCGGTCGCCGCGCTGCTCGGCCTCGTCGTGCTGGGCGAGCACCTGTCGGCGCTCTCCTGGGCAGGGCTCGGGCTGCTCGGCGTGGGACTGCTGGTCGTGGCGGCGCCAGGAGCGCGAGGCCCGGCGGCGGACGTGCCGGTGACTCTAAGCTCGTCGTCGTGACATCGTTCAAGCCCGTCTCCACCGTGGAGGCGCTGGCGGCCGCTCTCCGCCAACGGGTGCTCTCCGGAGACGTCGGGCCGGGCGCCACCCTGCCCGAGCAGGAGATCTCGGCACGGTACGGCGTGGCTCGCCCCACCGTCCGGGAAGCCCTGGCCGTGCTGGTCCACGAAGGGCTGCTGCGGCGGGAGCGAAACCGCAGCGCGCAGGTCCCGGAGGTCACCCCCGCCGATCTGGCGGACCTGATGTACGTGCGCCGGCCGCTGGAGGACCTGATGGCCCAGGCCCTCGCCGGGCGCAGAGTGGCGGCAGCCGAGGCCGCACTCGACCGGATGGGCGGGCTGCCGCCGGGCGCTCCGTGGGCCGACATGGTCGCCGAGCACATGGCGCTGCACGAGGCGCTGATCACAGCCGTGGGCAGCCCGCGCCTGGAACGCCTCTACGGCACCCTCGCCAGTGAGACTAGGCTTGGGCTCGTACGGCTTCGCGATGTCTACGAGGACCGGGAGGAGCTCGTGGCGGAGCATCGCCAGCTGCTGGAGACGATCAGCCGAGGGCCGGTGGGTGCCGCCCGGGAGGCGGTAAGGGATCACCTTGAGTGGCGTGAATCGTGACTTCTCTTGCACCCAGCGGCCCGATGTCGACACAATCGCGGCCATGCACCGCAACTCAGTGCCGGATCCGGGCATGAATTCGCGCGTGCCTGATTCCTACGTCTACGTCACCGAAGAGGGCGTGACCCGCCACTATGCCGACGGCAGCGTGGAGGCTCTCGCGTGGGAGGACGTCGTGGAAGTTCGGGTCAGCGGCGTGACCTCACCCGACGAGCTCGCCGACGTTCTGATCGTCCTGCTCGACCGCGACGGTGAGGGCTGCGTCGTCCCCAGGTCGGCGACCGACGCGACCTTCCTGGCCCGGCTGCGCTACCTCCCCGACTTCGACCTCGACCGGCTCAGCTCGGCAGTGGAGGGCGCGGACGACGACTACGTCGTGGTCTGGCGCACTCCCGAGCCGCCCTCTCCCTTGCCGGATCTCGAATACGACTAGTACCCGAGCCTGATCCAGGCGTCGCGGCGGGTTACGGGCAGCGAAAAGGGCCCGCGCGGCATGCGCGAGCCCTTCAGCACATCGGTCAGGTGACGCGCCAGGTGTCCCCGCCGAGCAGCAGGTCGCTCAGCCGGCCCTGGCCCTTGTCCGCGGTCGCCTGTTCGAGCTGCTCGCTCATGAGCTGGTCGTACGACGGGCGATCGATCGAGCGGAAGACGCCGATCGGCACGTGCTCGAACGCCGGATCGTCCAGCCTGGACAGCGCGAACGCCAGTGACGGGTCGGGGCTGTGCGCGTCGTGCACGAGGATCTCGCTGTCGGCGACCGCCGAGCGAGGGACGACCTCGACGCCGCCGGTCGGCGAGAGCCGTACCGCCTTCTCGTTCTCGGCGGAGCCGAAGACGATCGGCCGGCCGTGCTCCAGCCTTACGGTGATCTCGTCGCGTACGGCCGGGTCCTTGAGCTGGTCGAAGGCCCCGTCGTTGAAGATGTTGCAGTTCTGGTAGATCTCCACCAGCGAGGTGCCGCGGTGGGCGGCGGCCTCGCGCAGCACGCTCTGGAGATGCTTGCGGTCGGAGTCGATGGTCCGCGCGACGAACCCGGCCTCGGCGCCGAGCGCCAGTGAGATCGGGTTGAACGGCTTGTCCAGCGAGCCCATCGGGGTCGACTTGGTGATCTTCCCGACCTCGGAGGTCGGGGAGTACTGCCCCTTGGTCAGGCCGTAGATCCTGTTGTTGAACAGCAGGATGTTCAGGTTGACGTTGCGGCGCAGCGCGTGGATCAGGTGGTTGCCGCCGATCGACAGCGCGTCGCCGTCTCCGGTGATCACCCACACGGACAGGTCGGGCCGGGAGGCCGCCAGTCCCGTGGCGATCGCCGGGGCGCGCCCGTGGATCGAGTGGAACCCGTAGGTGTTCATGTAGTACGGGAACCGGGACGAGCAGCCGATGCCGGAGACGAACACGATGTTCTCCCGGCGCAGCCCCAG
This sequence comes from Microtetraspora sp., assembly GCA_044868295.1. GTDB lineage: Bacteria > Actinomycetota > Actinomycetes > Streptosporangiales > Streptosporangiaceae > JBIOWF01. The sequence goes on from JBIOWF010000178.1 coordinate 17,480, forward strand.
CTCGGGCAGGAAGCTCTGCACCGCGGCGAGGATGGCGTAGTCACCACAGCCGGGGCACCAGCGGACTTCCTGGTCGGACTTGAAGTCCTTCAGGGTCTGCTTGTCGTCGGCCCTGGGGACGAGGGCGAGGCCCTTGCCGTTGAGACCGCCCGAGGCGGGCAATTCAGCACTACTCACTGTCGATCACGTCCTGGATGACTCCGGCCAGTTCCTCGGCCTTGAACGGAAGACCGCGCACGCGGTTGTAGCTGATCACGTCGACCAGGAAGCGCGCGCGCAGCAGCAGCGCGAGCTGGCCGAGGTTGATCTCCGGAAGCAGCACCTTGTCGTAGGAGCGGAGCACTTCGCCGGTGTTGGCGGGCAGCGGGTTCAGATGGCGGAGGTGGGCCTGGGCGACGTTGCCCCCGGCCTTGCGCACCCGGCGGACGGCCGCCGCGATCGGACCGTAGGTCGACCCCCAGCCCAGCACGAGGACGCGGGCGTCGCCCGTCGGGTCGTCCACGGTGAGATCGGGGACGTCGATGCCGTCGATCTTGGCCTGGCGGAGCCGGACCATCAGGTCGTGGTTGTTCGGGTCGTAGGAGATGTTGCCGGTGCCGTCGGCCTTCTCGATGCCGCCGATGCGGTGCTCCAGCCCCGCCGTCCCGGGCACCGCCCACGGCCGGGCGAGCGTCTCCGGCTCACGCTTGAACGGGAGATAGGACCCGTCCTCGCCGTTCGGCTCGGTCGTGAACTCCACCGAGATGTCCGGCAGGTCCACGGCCTCCGGCACCCGCCAGGGCTCGGAGCCGTTCGCCAGGTAGCCGTCGGACAGCAGCATCACCGGGGTGCGGTACTTCAGCGCGATCCGCGCCGCCTCGATGGCGGCGTCGAAACAGTCCGAAGGGGTCGCCGGGGCCACCACGGGCACCGGCGACTCGCCGTTGCGGCCGTAGAGCGCCATCAACAGGTCGGTCTGCTCGGTCTTGGTCGGCATGCCGGTCGAGGGGCCGGCCCGCTGGACGTCCACGACGATCAGCGGCAGCTCGGTCGTCACGGCGAGACCCACGGTCTCGGCCTTGAGCGCGACACCGGGACCCGAGGTGGTCGTCACGCCCAGAGATCCGCCGAACGCCGCGCCGAGGGCGGCGCCGACACCGGCGATCTCGTCTTCGGCCTGGAAGGTCCGGATGCCGAACCGCTTGTGCCGGGACAGCTCGTGCAGGATGTCCGACGCCGGGGTGATCGGGTAGGAGCCGAGGAACAGCGGCAGCCCCGACTGCACCGACGCCGCGATCAGGCCGTACGCGAGCGCCTGGTTGCCGGAGATGTTCCGGTAGACGCCGGAGGCGAGCTGGGCCGGCTTGATCTCGTAGGAGACGGAGAACGACTCGGTGGTCTCGCCGTAGTTCCAGCCGGCGTTGAACGCCGCCACATTGGCCTTGGCGATGTCCGGCTTCTTGGCGAACTTCGTCTCAAGGAACTTGATCGTCGCTTCGGTCGGCCGGTGGTAGAGCCAGGAAAGCAGTCCGAGCGCGAACATGTTCTTGGCCCGCTCGGCGTCCTTCTTGGAAATGTCGAAGTCTTCGAGCGCCTTGACCGTCAGTGACGTGAGCGGCACCGAGTGGACCCGCCACTCGCTCAGCGAATCGTCGTCGAGCGGGTTCTCGGCGTATCCCACCTTCTGCAGGTTGCGCTTGGTGAACTCGTCGTTGTTGGCGATGATGTCGGCGCCGCGCGGCAGGTCGCCGAGGTTGGCCTTGAGCGCGGCCGGGTTCATCGCGACCAGCACGTTGGGAGCGTCGCCGGGCGTCAGGATGTCGTGGTCGGCGAAGTGCAGCTGGAAGCTCGACACGCCGGGCAGGGTGCCGGCGGGGGCGCGGATCTCCGCCGGGAAGTTGGGGAGAGTGGAGAGGTCGTTGCCGAACTCCGCCGTCTCCGCGGTGAATCGATCGCCGGTCAGCTGCATGCCGTCGCCGGAATCGCCGGCGAATCGGATGATCACGCGGTCGAGTTGCTGAACCTGCTTGGTCACAGCTGCTCAGTCCTCCTCGACGCGCCAAGGCGTCTTAGCTCGTGGCACGTTCTTACATCCATCCTAGATCCTCGGGACCACGCGTTGGATTCTCGCGCCAACGACCCACCGGAGGGGGTGTGACTTGCGTCGCACACGTCCGGCGGGAGGCTTGGCGCAGGGGGGATCCACGGCCGTCAGAACGACGGCCTCGTCACGATCGTGAACGGTTGGGGCGACACAGCCCTCCGGCCAGCCGGCACAGGTCCACGTGCAGGCGAGCGAAAAGGAGGTTACCGGTCACGCTTCCCAACTATATGTCCATCGGATTTCAGCGCGGCGCCTGCCCCGGGTGACCCGCCGCGGCGGCGGCTCCGGCGTGGTAGCTCTTTCCGGGTTCCATCGGGCGGGAGCCGTACAACTCGGGGACGGTCACGAACACGTACCCGCGCCGGATGAGCTCCTTGAGCACCTCGGGGACCGCGTTCACCGACTCACGGTGGACGTCGTGCATCAGCAGGATCGCCCCCCTGGCTGCGCCATCGATGGCGTGCCGGGCAATGGTGTGCGGGTTCGGGTCCTTCGCGTCCCGGGTGTCGACGTTCCACTGCACGATCGACAGCCCCAGTTCCTTGGCGACTTCGGCCACTCTGGGATCCCGTTCGCCGTACGGCGCCCGCATGAGCGAGGGGACCTGCCCGGTCGCCGAGCCGATCACGCTCTGCGTCCGGCTGATCTGGGCGTAGATCTTGCTCTCCGGGAGGAGGGTCAGATCACGGTGGGACCACGTGTGGTTGGCGATCAGGTGGCCCTCGTCACGCATCCGGCGCAGTAGGTCGGGCCGGGCCTCGGCGTTGGAGCCGACCGTGTAGAACGTCGCCCGGGCCTCCTTCGCGGCCAGGATGTCCAGGAGCCGCCCGGTGTAGGGGCCCGGCCCGTCGTTGAAGGTCAACGCGACGCACTTGGCCACGGCACAGTCGACGGGGCCGTGCAGGACGCCGGCCGTCACGTTCGGAATCTGCGGTGCGGGGAGGGCGTTCACCATGCTGGCCGGAGTGGCGGCGTCCACCGTGTCCCGGACCTCCCGCCCGAACGCCGACAGGAGCGGGTCGGCCTCCCGCCTGGGTACGGCCACCGCCACTCGCCCGATCGACCCGGCGGCGACGGCGTAGTCGTCGAACTCCACGACCAGGTCGCCGTTCTGGTTGAAGTCGATGGAGTCGAACAGCTTCGGACTCGCGGTGATCTCGTCGGTGTGAACGGTACTGCCGCCTTCGAGGCGCTCCCGGACGAGGGACGCCAGGACGTCGAGTTTCGCGATCAGCTCGTGTGATTCGAGGACCTTGCGGCGCGTGCGGTCGTACCAGAGGGTTCGGAAGGAGACCCGCCAGTTGGCGCCCGAGAACTCGGCCGTGCGCAGCCGGACGCCGGCCACGTCGCCGGAGGCCGCGGTGATCTGCCATTCCGAGTTGAACTCGGGTGCGGATCGGGGGTCGCGCTCCGGTTTCCTGCTCGTGAATCGCCGGATGGCGGCCGTCATCTCCTGGTGGAGGCGCGTGTTCAGCGCGGGCGCATAGGTGAGCGTCGGGTAGCCGGCGTAGACATGCGGCCTGCCCGGGCCGCCCGAGATCGTCTCCGTGCTCAGCCCGCTGACCTGGGTGGGGTCCACGAAAGTGACCACCGTCGGCTCGGCGGGGACGGTGATTGCCTCATCGCCGCCGATGGCGGAGGGGGCGGTGAACCAGCAGCCGGTGACGATGACCGCTGCCAGCGCGATTATCCGGGTAAATCGCTTTTGAGGCACTTAGTGAGGGTATGGGGGCTAAACAGCGGTTTGCTTTGGTTTTACGGTATCCACGACGATCTTTTGGCTGCGATCTGTGACGGACGGGTAACTGGGTTACGATCGTGACGAGAAGCCGTACAGGCTCGGAGGCGGCGTGAACGGATATTTTGAGTCTTATGTCGTAGTCGTGGTCCTCTTCGCCATCGGCGTGGCCATCTTCGCCGGAGGGCTGTTCGTCAACCGGCTCCTCCGTCCCCACCGGCCGACCCCGGAGAAACTGCTGACCTACGAGTGCGGCGTCGACCCCGTGGGCGAGGGCTGGGCTCAGTCCCAGATCCGCTACTACGTCTTCACGTATCTCTATGTCGTCTTCGCCGTCGACGCCGTCTTCCTCTTCCCGTGGGCGACGATCTTCGCTGCCCCGGGATTCGGCATGACGACGCTGGTCGAGATGTTCGTCTTCCTGGCCTTCATCGCTCTCGGCATCCTCTACGCGTGGCGCAAGCGCGTGCTCGCCTGGACGTGATTAACGAGGCAGAACGAGGGAGAATGGCTGATATGGCGGTGAGCGATCTTCCGATGCCCACGGTGGGGCCGGCATCCCGGCTGGCGCCCAAGCCGATGAAGTTCGTCCTGAACTGGGGGAGGCGCTACTCGCTCTGGGTGTTCAACTTCGGCCTGGCCTGCTGCGCGATCGAGTTCATCGCGACATCGATGAGCCGGCACGACTTCATCCGGTTCGGCGTGATCCCGTTCGCGAACGGCCCGCGGCAGGCCGACCTGATGATCGTCTCGGGGACCGTGACGGACAAGATGGCGCCGGCGGTCAAGCGTCTGTACGAGCAGATGCCCGACCCGAAGTACGTCATCTCGTTCGGCGCCTGCTCGAACTCCGGAGGCCCCTATTGGGACTCCTACTGCGTGACCAAGGGCGTGGACCAGATCATCCCCGTCGACGTGTACGTCCCCGGCTGTCCGCCGCGTCCCGAAGCGCTGCTCTACGGGATCATGAAGCTCCAGGAGCGGATCGCCGCCGAGACGCTCAGCGATCGCTACACCCAGCGGGAGGACGCGTGACCAGCCTGCGAGCCGCTCTTGAGAATCTTGAGCAGCGGTACGGCTCACGCGTGCTGATCTCCGACTCGTTCGGCCAGGCCGTCGCCGACGTGCAGCCCGATGAATGGGTGGACCTGCTCGCCTTCGCCCGGTCCGAAGGCTTCGAGTTCTTCGACTGGCTGACCGGGGTCGACGACCCGCCGGACGGCTTCTCCGTCGTCGCGCACATCTTCAACCCGGTCGCCATGGAGCACCTCCTGGTCCGCACCAGGGTGCCGCGCGCCGATCCCGTGCTGCCCACCTGCACGGGGGTCTTCCGCGGGGCGAACTGGCACGAACGGGAGACCTTCGAGATGTTCGGCGTGGTCTTCGACGGCCATCCCGACCTGAAGTCGCTCCTGCTTCCCGAGGGCTTCGAGGGACATCCGCTGCGCAAGGACTTCGTCCTGGCCGCCAGGGTGGCCAAGGCATGGCCCGGCGCCAAGGAGCCGGGCGAGTCCGACCACGGCTCCCCGAGCCGCCGCAGGATGCTCCCGCCCGGTGTGCCGGCCGACTGGGGCTCCCGCGAGCCGGAGCCACCGGCGGGACCGCAGGCGGATGATCGCGATGAGTGAGCTGCTCGACGTCGCGGTCCGATTGATCGTGATCGTGGCGGCGTTCCTGACGTTGCCGCTGATCGTCGGGCAGATGGAACACAAGGTCATGGCGCACATGCAGTCCCGCCTGGGGCCGATGTACGCGGGCGGATTCCACGGTTGGGCCCAGCTGATCGCCGATGGCGTGAAGTTCGCCCAGAAGGAGGACGTGATACCCGCCGCGGCCGACCGCCGCGTCTTCTCCATCGCCCCCGCCGTGGCGCTCGTGCCGTACCTGGTCGTGATGGTGGTCATCCCGCTCGGGCCCGGACTGGCCGGCGTGGACCTCGACGCAGGCCTCTTCTTCGTCCTGGCCGTCATGGGTATCGGCGTGCTCGGCGCGATCATGGCGGGCTGGTCGTCCGGCAACAAGTACAGCGTGCTGGGCGGCATGCGGGCCGCCGCCCAGCTCATGTCGTACGAGCTGCCGCTGGTGCTGGCCGCGTCGAGCGTTGCGATGGCCGCCGGAACCCTGTCCCTGCAGGGCATCGTGGAGCAGTGGCAGTGGTGGTGGATACCCTGGCAGGCCATCGGCGGTGTGGTGTTCTTCGTCGCCGGCCTGGCCGAGCTCCGGCGCCCTCCCTTCGACATGCCGATCGCCGACTCCGAGATCATCATGGGCCCGCTGACCGAGTACGCGGGGATCCGGTTCGCCCTGTTCATGCTCGCCGAGTACGCCGGGATCGTGGTGCTGTCCGCCCTGACGACAGTGCTGTTCCTCGGCGGCTGGCACGGGCCTTTGCTGCCCGGCCCGGCCTGGACGCTCATCAAGATCCTCGTGCTCGCGTTCGTCGTGATCTGGGTCCGCGTGAGCTACCCCCGGCTGCGCGAAGACCAGCTCCAGAGGCTCGCCTGGGTCGGTCTGGTGCCGCTGGCACTGCTCCAGCTCGCGTTGACGGGAGTCGTCAAAGTCCTGATCGCCTGATCCTCTGGTCGCCCGCTCGCCCGCTCGCCCGCTCGCCCGCTCGCCCGGCCGCCTGGTGGCCTGGTCGCGTGGTGGCCTGGACGTCCGGCGCCTGGCCGTGTGATCGCCGGGTGGTCAGGACTGTCACTGGACGATGGCGAGCATCACGTCCGAGGCCGAGGGGCGGTTCTCGGGGTCCTTCTCCAGGCAGGACGAAGCCAGCGACCGTAGCGCCGGTGGCAGCGCCGTGAGGTCGGGCTGGTGGTTGATGATCCGGTTGAGGATCGCCGGAATGGTGTCGTCGCCGAACGCGGCCCGGCCCGTCGCCGCGAAGATCATGGTCGCCGCCCAGCTGAAGACATCGGTCTCCGGGCCCACCTGGCGGCCCGCCAGCTGCTCCGGTGACATATAGGCCGGGGTGCCCATGATCTGGCTGGACGTCGACGTGACCTGGTCGAGCGCCCTGGCGATGCCGAAGTCGATGACTCGCGGGCCGTCGGAGCCGATCAGCACGTTGCTCGGCTTGAAGTCCCGGTGCACGATGCCCGCCTTGTGGATGGCGGCGAGGGCCCCCGACGTGGCCAGCGCCAGGCGGGTCAGCCCGTCTTCGGTGCGCGGCCCCTGCTCGCGTACCAACTGCTCCAAGGAGGCGCCGTCGACGTACTCGCTGACGACATAGGCCTGATCGCGGGTGACGCTCACGTCGAGCACGCGAGCCGTGGAGAACGGGGCGACGCGGCGGGCGGCGTCCACCTCCCGCAGGAAGCGGCTCTGGGCCGCCGCGTCCTCGGCGATGTGGTCGTGCAACACCTTGATCGCCACCTTCTGGCCCTGCGGGGTGAGGGCGAGGTAGACCGATCCCTGCCCGCCCTTCCCGAGGCTCCCGATCACCCGGTAGTGCCCGAACCACTCCGGATGGCCCGGCCGGGTCGACCATGGCGCGGGCGTCGTGGAGCCCGGCGAGGTGAGCCGTGGATCGCTTCGCGGGCGTGGCTGCGTACGCACGATCGGGGGCGATGCCGGAGGCGGATGCCGCAGCGACGGATGTTGCGATGACGGGTGCTGCGCTGAGAGGTACTGCGGTGATGGCTGTAGTGGCGTCTGTGGTGGTGCGTACGGTGACGCGTATGGCGCGGGCTGGGGCGTCTGGACCGGCCGGAAGACGGAGGCCCGGATGATGAAGGCGTGGGCCAGGCCACCGATCCAGCTGCCGAACAGCCCGATCGTCATGATGGTGTCCAGCGAGGACGGGATGTCATCGAGGTCGTCATAGGACCAGACACCGACACAGAACAGCGCCATGCCGATGCCGTAGATCCCCGTGGCGACGACGAGTCCTGTGCTGCGTCGCTTGTAAGCGGCGTAGCCGATGATGAACGGAGTGCCGAACCCGCAGGTGAACAAGGGAACCATGGCCCAGAGCACGCTGAGCAGGCTGACCGTGGTCGACGAGCGATGGCGCGGCGGTTGCGGAAGGCCGGGCCCCTGCGGCCAGGAGCCATAGGGGGACGGCGGGCCGTACGGGAGGTTCCCGTGGTTCATCGGGCCGCTGTCAGGGTGCATGGCGCGAACAATACGTATTTCATAGGCTTTGTGTGGTC
>JBIOWF010000179.1:0-2977 GCA_044868295.1 Microtetraspora sp.
CTGATGCTCGTGGTGTGGCTGTTCGCGCTCGCCGTTCTGGCCACGGTTCTCGGCCGCGTAGGTGCGTGGCGGCTGCCCGCGCGTGAGGAGCTGCCCGGGCTCCTGACCGTCAGCCTGGTCGGCTTCACGCTGAACCAGATCCTCTACTCGTGGGGGCTCCATCTCACGACCGCATCCCACTCGGGACTGATCTTCACGGTCTCGCCGCTCGTCGTCTTCGGGTTGAGCCAGGCGCTCGGCCAGGTCAGGATGCGCCGGCTCGACGCCTTCGGGCTGGCGCTTGGCGTCGGCGGCGCCGTGCTGATCGTCGGGTGGCCGGCCAGCGGGGCGGCCGGAGAGGCCTCCCTGCTCGGCGATCTGCTCACGGTGGGCGCGGCGATCACCTGGGGCGTGTGGACCGTTCTGGCGGCACCGATTCTCCGGCGCCGCGGAACCCTCGACGGCACCTTCTGGATTTCCCTGACGGGGACACTCGGGCTGATCCCCTTCGCCCTGCCGGGCCTCGTGGCCCAGGATTGGGCGCTCCCCTGGTGGGCGTTCGCGGGCATCCTCTACTCGGGCGCGGCCGGAGGCGCGCTCGGGAGCCTGCTCTGGTACGCGGCCGTGCGGCGGCTCGGCGCCGCCCGGACCGCGATCTATGCCAACATGGAGTCGTTCTTCGCGGTGCTGGCTGCCGCGCTCCTGCTCGGGGAGCAGGTCGCGGTGATATCGATCGTGGGAGGAGTGGCCGTGGTCGCGGGCGTGCTCCTGACGCGCCGGCCGGGATAGCGGAGGATCGGTCTCCGCAGCGCGCTGCACGATTCTCACACGCAAGAGCGGGAGGAACGATGGCGTCCGTCATGACGGTGACCGGGCCAGTGGCGGCCCGCGATCTCGGGTTCACGCTGATGCACGAGCACATCTTCCTGGACCTGACCCGTGACGTTCTCGGCCGGAACAGCATGCTGAACGATCCCGAGCTCGCGTACCGGGAGCTCGGCCTGTACCGGAAGGCCGGCGGCGTGACGCTCGTGGACCAGACGACGGGCGGCCTCCGGGGCCACGATCACGACATCACCCCCACGAAGCACGCGCTGGCGATCCGCGAGATGGCGCAGCGGGTGGGTCTCCAGATCGTCCTCGGGGCCGGCTGGTATCGCGAGCCGTACTACGAGCGCCGTCTGTGGCGAGCCAAGACGGACCAGATCGCGGAGGAGCTCGTGCGGGACGTGACGGAGGGGATCGACGGCACCGACGTCCGGGCGGGCTTGCTCGGTGAGATCGGGTCCCACTTCACGTGGATCTCACCCGTCGAGGAGCGCGTCTTCCGCGCGGTGGCGCGCGCACACCGGCGGACAGGAGTCTCGATCGCCACGCACGCCCTGAATTCCCCGGTCGGCCTCGACCAGCTGGACATCCTGCAAGAGGAGGGTGTAGACCCACGGCGGGTCGTCGTCGGCCATGCGCACTCGTATCCGGTGCACGAGTACCACGTCGCCGTGGCGCGGCGTGGGGCGTTCCTCTCGTTCGACCGGATGGGCTACCCCCAGCCGTACGAGCACGAGCGGATGCTCCAGGGGATCAAGCAGCTCGTCGATGCGGGCCTCGTCGGGCATCTCCTGCTCTCACAGGACGTGTGCTGGCGCACGGACTACGTGGCCTACGGCGGGCGCGGCTACGCGTTCGTGGCGACCGGGCTGCGCGAGGAGCTCCGGAGCCTCGGGATCGGCGACGAGCTCTACCATCGAATGACGGTGGACAATCCACGGCGCGCCCTCTCCGGCGAGCCCTGACGGTCCTCCGTCGCCGCCCTTCTAGCCCCAAGGAGGAGACCACGGTGCGGCGAGCCTTCCTGGACACTCCCGACGGCCAGATCCACTACGCGACGGCGGGTACCGGCCAGCCCGTCCTGCTCCTTCACCAGACACCACGCTCGTGGGACGAGTACCGCGAGGTCATCCCCATCCTCGCGCGGGAGCGGCGAGTGGTCGCCATGGACACGATCGGCTACGGGGAGTCCTACAAGCCGGCTCGGCGCTGCGACATCGAGGACTACGCGCGCGCCGCCATCGCGCTGCTCGACGGTCTCGGCATCGGGTCGACGGCCGTCGTCGGCCACCACACGGGCGCCGTCATCGGGATGGAGCTGGCGGCGTCGTATCCGGAGCGCGTCGCGCGGCTTGTCCTCTCGTCGTGCCCATTCGTCGATGCGGCCGACCGCGACCGGCGCCACCGCACGGGCGGCCACCGTGTCGACCACGTCGAGGCGAAGCCGGATGGCACGCACCTGGCCGAGCTGTGGCAGATCCGGCAGCGCTTCTATCCGAAGGAGCGGCCCGACCTCCTGACGCGATTCGTCGCCGATGCGCTCCGGGCGGGCGAGAAGATCGTGGAAGGGCACGGCGCCTGCAGCCGCTACCGGATGGAAGAGAAGATCGGACGCATCCGCTGTCCGACTCTGGTCACGTGGGGGACGGGGGACCCCTTCGCGTCCCCTCAGGCGGAGCTGGTCGCACGGCACATCCCGGGAGGCCGGCTCACGCCGATCGTCGGGGGGACCGTCGCGCTCGTGGACGAGATGCCGGACGCCTTCGCCCGGCTCGTGCTGGACTTCCTGCGCGGATAGGACTGACCGTGGCCGCTGAGCCGCCGCCCAGCCGCTGGGTGGGAGTCCTCGTCATCGCGGCCGGCGCCATCCCGATCGGTGCGGTCCTGTTCGCGGACGACGCAAAGTTCCATGCGCCCCGGTGGCTCGTGGCGATGATCGGAGGCATGTTCGTCCTGGCCGGGCTGATGCTGGTCAGGCCGGCGAGCGCGGCGGCCCGGCCCGGGGCGGCCGACGTGCTGGGGCCCTGTCTCGGCGTGCTCCTGACGAGCGGCTTCACGGTCCTCTCCGGCTGGGCGCTGTTCTCTTCCGGGGGACCGAGCGCGTGGAACATGTCCGGGAGCCTGCCGCTCTGGTTGCTCCCGGCGTGGGTCACCGCCGGGCTGTTCTACG
>JBIOWF010000180.1:0-13802 GCA_044868295.1 Microtetraspora sp.
GTCCACGGTGGTGACCGGCTCACCGTATGGGTCACCGATCTGGTTCCGCGGCACCGGGAGCACATCCTCTCCACGGGCCGGGTGGTCTTCGACGTCGTCGGCCGCTACATCCGCGGCGTGGCGATCGTCGGCTTCGTCGACGCGGTCTTCATCGGCACCGCCCTATGGATCATGGGTGTGCCGATCGCGCTTCCGCTGGCCGTGCTCACCTTCGTCGGGGCGTTCCTGCCTGTCGTGGGCGCGTTCCTGGCCGGGCTGCTGGCGGCGGTGGTGGCGTTCGTGGCCAAGGGATGGCTGGTGGCGCTGATCGTCGTCGCGGTCACCGTCTTGGTGCAGCAACTGGAGGGGCACGTTCTCGCACCCCAGATCTACGGCAAGGCGCTCGACCTGCCCGGAGCGGTCATCCTGGTCGCGATCACCGTGGGCAGCGTCGTCGCCGGCATCATCGGGGCCTTCCTCGCCGCGCCGGTGACCTCGGTGATCGTGGCTCTCATCCGCTCCCGGCAAGGCAGGACCGCGGCCCCCGATTCACCGGCGCCGGAGGAACCGCCCGGCCAAAGGCCCGCGCAGTCATCGGCCTAGGCTCGGGCGTCTCCGTCCGCGTCTCCGGCCGAACCCGTACGGCCCGCCACGCCGTGACGCGGCAGCGCCGCCAGGGGCGATGGAGTCCACCCGCGCTCCGCACCGAGGCCGCGAGTGGCGGTGGTTTCCTCGGGGCGGCAGTCCGTCGTCGTACGGCCGACGTCGACGCTGGGCTGCGAAATCACCGGAAATCCAGACAAACATCATTGCTTCACCGATCGCTGAGATAATGTGCCGCACGCGGACCCCCCGATCCAGCCGTTCCCGGCCGGGCAAGGTTCGGGACATGTCTGGAGGTGGCAGGTGGAGGAGCCGCGGGCGACGTTGGTGTCCGGGTACGAGGTGCTCGGCATCCTCGGGCAGGGCGGGTTCGGGATCGTCTACCGGGCCCGGCAGCTGGCCGTGGGCCGCGAGGTCGCCCTCAAGATCGACAACCGGGTCCTGGTGTCCGACCGCGACCGGCGCAGGTTCATGCGCGAGGTGACGTCCGCGGGCTCGCTGTCCGGTCACCCGCACGTGGCCGACGTCTACGACGCGGGCGTGCTGCCCGACGGCCGGCCGTACATGGTGCTGGAACTGTGCCCGGGCGGCTCCCTGGCCGACCGGCTCAAGAGGCACGGGCCGCTGAGCGCCCGCGAGGTCCGCGACATCGGTGTCAAGATCGCTGATGCGCTGGCCGCCGCCCACGCCGCGGGCGTGCTGCACCGTGACGTCAAACCCGCCAACATCCTGATCAACTCGTACGGCATGGTCGCCCTGTCCGACTTCGGGCTGGCCGCGATGCCCACCCAGGGCGGCGAGGTCTCCGTGACCCGCGAGGCGCTCACGCCCGCCTACGCGCCGCCGGAGGCCTTCGACCTGTCCGAGCCGATGGCCACGGGAGACGTCTACGCCCTCGCGGCGACGCTGTACGCGCTGCTGTACGGCAGGCCGCCCCGGTTCCCGGAGAACGGCGTGGTGAACATCACGACGATCATGGCGCTGCATCGGTTGCCCGTCCCGGACATTCCCGGCGTCCCGTCCGCGCTCACGGACGTGCTTCGGCGCGGGCTGGCGACCGACCTGGGACAGCGGCTCCAGTCCGCCGCGGAGCTGCGCGACGCGCTCTCCGCGCTCCACGTCGACGGCTCGGCGGCGGCGGGAGCCGTACCGGATCAGCGGTCTCCGAGCACGGTCGCGCACCCTGGCGGGCCCCCGTTCGGCGGCCCCGGCGTCGTGGCGCCGCCGAACGTGACCGCGGTGATGCCGCCGCCGGGGTATGCCGGTATGGGCCCGGACGGGGGGCCTCCTCTTGCGCGCAATTCCATGCCGACTTTGGCCGGCGCGAACGCGGGACCCGACCCGCGCTGGGCGTCCACGGCACCCGGCGCGGTCGGCGTCGCCCGGCCCCCCGGCGCGCCGTACGCGAATTCCGGGCTGATCACGCAGATCCCACCGGCGCGCAAGTCCCGCCAGTCGGTCGTCTTCGGTGTCATCACGGCGCTGTTCGCGCTGCTGCTGGTGGCCGGGATCGGCATGCTGATCCTGGAAAACAAGGATCAGCAAGGACAGACGCAGCCGACCGGGACCAGCGCCGCCGGCGCGGCGGGTACCGGCGGCTCCGATCCGTCCGGTACGGCGACGGCCGCGCTGGGCGTCGCGACCCGCACGGACGACTGCCCGGCCGCGACCGTCACCGGCGCGGCATGCGTGGCCGAACCCGAGTGCTGGGGCGGCGTGAACTCGCGAGCCGGTGACGTCACGGCCAGGACGGTCCCCTGCGCGAAGCCGCACTATTGGGAGACGTTCGCGATCGCACGGCTTCCTGACGCGGTCACCACCTACGACCAGGAGACCGTGTCCAAGGACCCGACGGTGGCCCGTCTTTGCAAAAAGGCAATTCTGCTTAAATCCCGAACAGGAGCCGCAAAAGCAATAACAGCCGATAAGTGGCAGGTTTCGGTCATGCCACCGAGCGAGGCCCGTTTCGTATCCGGCGTCCGGACCTACCGGTGCATCGGGAACATCCCCGGCCCCGAGCGGACCAGCACCGACTTCGGAGTTTAGTGCCGCACAAAAAGCGGCACGAGGAGTGAGTGTCACACAGGCGCGAAATCCCCTTTGGGGGGTTATCGGGCCACCGGAAATCTGTCAATCGGCCCAAGGCCCTGTGTCGACCGGCTTCATTGTGTCTAGGATCGAGCGAGCAACCTCAGCAATCCCCTTCGTGAGGTAGCAATGTTCGCCGAAAAACGCTGGGCGGGAAACCTCCCCGCCGAGACGACCAGTTTTGCTGGCCGCACGCAGCTGCGTGCCGAGATCCGCCGCGCGCTCACCGCCACACGGCTGGTGACACTCGCCGGCGTGGGCGGGGTGGGCAAGACGCGCCTCGCGGTGCGGACGGCCGCCGACATGCGCGCGCAGTTCCCGCACGGAGTCTGGCTCGCCGACCTGTCGGGGCTGCGGGACACGCGGCTGCTGGTCACAGCCATCGCCACCACGCTGGGCGTCCAGGACCGGCGCACCGGGTCGGAGATCGACGCTCTCACCGAATATCTGGCCGACAAGAGCCTGCTGCTGATCCTGGACTCCTTCGAGCATCTCGCCAACTCCTGCGCCCTGCTGACGGAGATCCTCCTTCCGGCGGCGCCCGGGCTGCGCATCCTCGCGACCGGGCGGCAGCCCCTCAACCTCCGGGGAGAGCGCGTCTACACGGTGCCGCCACTCCAGCTGCCCGGCCACGGAGAGACCACGTCGGAGGCGACGCGGCTGCTCACCGAGCGCGCGTCCGGGTTCACCGCCGCGCCCGGGGACGAGGCCGCCATCGCGCGACTGTGCCGCCGACTCGACGGCATCCCGCTGGCCCTCGAACTCGCGGCGGTGCGGCTCGGCGAGATCGCGCCCGAGCGGCTGCTGAGCGAGCTGGACGACCGGTTTCAGCGGCAGAAGACGAGCGCACCCCGCCACCAGACCCTGCGCACGGCCATCGGCTGGAGCCACGAGCTGTGCCGGTCGGAGGAGCGGCTCCTCTGGGCGCGCATCTCGATCTTCCCCGGCGGTTTCGACCTGCCCGCCGCGCAGTACATCTGCTCGGACCTGAACCTCAGCCCCCAGACCATCGAGCAGGTCCTGGACCGGCTGGTCGCCAAGTCGATCGTGCTGCGGACCGGCGACCGCTACCGGATGCTCGACACGATCGCCGAGTTCGGGCAGCACTGGCTGCGGGCTCTCGACGAGGAGTACCAGATCCGGCGTCGGCACCGTGACTTCTACCTGCGCCGCGCCCGTCAGGGCGAGGTCGCCTGGTCCGGCCGCCACCAGGAGGAGTGGTATCGCCGGACGATCCTTGACCACGCCAACTTCCGGGCCGCTCTCGACTTCTCCCTCAACACGCCCCGCGAACGGGAGGCCGGGCTGGTCCTCGCGTCGACGCTCTGGTACCACTGGGCGTGCTGCGGTGCCGTACGGGAGGGACGGCACTATCTCGACCGAGCGATCGACCTCGTCACGACCCCCTCGGCCGCCCGGACGAAAGCGCTCTGGGTGTGCGGCTGGGTCTCCGCGCTGCAGGGCGACACCGAGCACGCGGCGGAGCTGGCGGAGGCGGCGCGCCTGCAGTCGCAGACCCACCACGACCCGACGGGCTCCGCCTACGCCGCCCAGGTGGCGGGCCTGCCCGCGTTCCTCTCCGGCGATCTGGACACGGCCATCGCCTCCTGGACCGTGGCTCTCGACCACCACCGGGCCAACGGCGAGCTCAATCCCGGTTTCCTCGTCACGCTGCCACAGCTCGCGATGGCACTCGCGCTCACAGGCGAGCTCTCTCAGGCCAAGGCGGCGTTGAACGAGTGCATATCGATCTGCGACGAGGCCGGGGAGGTGTGGAGTCGCTCGATCACGTGCTCCGTGCTCAGCATGGTGGAGCTGCTGTCCGGCGACCTGGACCAGGCCTGGTCACATGCGCGCAGCGCGCTGCACGGCAAGACGCTCTTCGACGACGTGATCGGCACCACCATGTGCATCGAGCTGCTCGCCTGGGTGGCGGCGGCGCGTGGCGACGGGGAGCGCGCCGCCAAGCTGTTCGGCGCGGCCGTGGGCAACTGGCGGGCATTCGGCCTGCCGCTGTTCGAGTCGGCGTTCTACGAGGTCCACCATGACCAGTTCGAGCGGGCGGCCAGGGAGCTGATCGGGGACGGCCGTTTCGCCGCGCTGCACGCGGACGGCCTGGCCATGGACCTGCCGGAGGCGGTCGCCTACGCCCTGGCGGAGAGCACCGGCCAGCGCTCCGCGCCGCTCAGGAACGTCCAGCTGAGCTGATCGCCAGGAGCTCGTCCAGGGCGTCCCGGAGGTAGTCGACCAGGTCCCACACGTCCGGCACCATGTCCCGGTCGACCACGATCCCGAAGTCCAGCGAGCCGTCGTACGAGAAGACCGTGATGTTGATCCCGCCGGTGACGTCCGTGATCACCGACACCGGGTGGTGGGCGAGCATCCGCGCGCCGCAGATGTAGAGCGGGAGCTGCGGGCCAGGCACGTTGGAGATCATCAAGTTGGTCGCCGGGGCCGTTCCGGCCGCCAGGCGGAAGGCCGCCCGGTCGGCCAGGCCGCTCAGCGCCGCTGGCATCGCCTGGCTGAGCTCCAGCAGCCAGGTGGCCGGGGCCGCCGCGAATCGCTCCTTCACCGTCCTCATGGACGCGCTCACGCTGGCCAGCCGGGCCTCGGGGTCGGCTTCGCAGGTGGGGATCGTCGCCATCGCCAGCACGACCTCGTTGCCCATGGCGTCGTTCTTGGTCTCTCCCCTGGCCGAGATCGGGATTCCGGCGACCAGCGGCTCCTGGGGCAGCTCGTCCCGCTTTGCCAGCCAGCGGCGCAACGCGCCCGCGCACAGCGCCATGATGACGTCGTTCACGGTGACGCCGAACGCGTTCTTGACGCGTTTGACGTCGTCCAGCGGCAGCGCGCCGAACGCGAACCTGCGATGGGGTGAAATCCTCCCGGAGAACGGTGTCTTCGGGACGGTCATCCGCGGCAGATGCGGCAGCTCGGTTCCGGCGCTGCGGAGCAGCCGCGACACCAGCCCCGCCCCCGGGATCTGCGAGACGACCGGGATCTCGTCGAGCCTCGGCATCGCGCTGGCCAGGAACCGCACTCCCGCTCCCGGATTGGCCAGCACCCGGGCGACCGCCTGAACGATCATCCCGATGGGCTCGGGCCCCGTTTCCGGGCCCTCCTCGGGTGGCAGGACGGCGCGCCGCTCAGGGGAAAGATCCACCAGAGCCGCCAACAGTTCCGCGCCGGAAACGCCGTCCACGGCGGAGTGGTGGACTTTGGTGTAGATGGCGACCCGCCCGCCTGAGAGGCCGTGGATGAGGTACAGCTCCCACAGTGGCCGCCGGCGGTCCAGGCGCCGGCTGTGCAGCCGGGCGACCTGCTCCCCCAACTGGTGGTCGTCGCCAGGAGGAGGCAGCGCGATCTCCCGGACGTGGTAGTCGAAGTCGACCTCCCCGTCCTCCGCCCAGTAGGGGTGGTCGAGCCGCAACGGCACCTGGACGAGATGGCGCCGGAGCGGCGGAGCGAGGTGCATCCGTTCCTGGAGCAGCGAGATCAAATCCTCGCGGGTGATCACACCTCCGGGCGCGGTGGACGGGTCGAGGATCGCCAGTCCGGCGATGTGCGCGACGTTCGTGGCGGTCTCGAAGTTCAGAAACTGCGCGTCGAGCGCGCTCAGCTGCCGTCCCATTCCCTCATCATCGCGCCTAAATGCGATTGCTCGGACCGGTGTCCGGCCCACGCGCTCCCCGTCGCCTTGAGGCAACGGTCCCCTGCCGAGGCCTTGATGGGGCCGGCTGGAGGGCGTCTTCAACCGGGAGCCACGACAGCCGGCGCCCCGGCGGGGCGGCCAAGCTCTGGGGACCAGGACGTTCATGGCCGGGGTTGCCGACCGGCGGCGTAATGTTCCCGCATGGAGGTTCCTGACCTGGTCGTACGGAACGCGCGTCTGCGTGGGCACCCGGGACGGTGGGCGCTGGCCGTGGCGGACGGCACGCTGACCATGGTCACGCCGGAGCACCCGCGATCGGACCTCACGGCGCCGGTGACGATCGACGCCGCCGGCGCGCTGGTGACCGAGCCGTCCACGGACGCGCACCTGCACCTGTGCAAGGCGCACACTCTCGATGCCGCCGCGGCCGCGGCGCTCTCCGACTACACGTCCGGAACCATGGGCGCGGCCATGGGAGCGATCGAGAAGGCCGCCGAGGTCAAGACGGGGCAGACCTACGAGGCGGTTCTCGGCCGGGCGCGGTCGGTTCTCGTCGAGTCCGTACGGCACGGCGTGCGCGCGGTGCAGGCCTTCGCCCACGTCGATCCCAAGGCGGGCCTCACGGGACTGGACGCGTTGCTGGCCCTGCGGGAGGAGTTCCGGGGGCTGGTCGACATCCAGGTCGTCGCCTTCCCCCAGGATGGGCTGCTCCGGGAGCCCGGCACCGAGGAACTCGTCATCGAGGCCGTGCGGCGAGGTGCCGACGTTGTCGGCGGCCGGGTCGTGGCGAGCACCCGCTCGATCACCGATTTCGGCCCCGGCGTCCCGCGCTAAAGCGCCGCTCGGCTCACAGGGACGACACGACGACGCCGAGGGCGGCCGCGAGCAGCAGCACGCCCATTGCGATGAGGACGCCGCCGCCGATCGTCCCGCGTCCCGTGACGCTGTCGACCCGCACCTGAGTCGGGTCGGCCGGGTCGTACAGGATCGGGACCTGCTCGCCGCGCCGCGCGGGCGGCGGGTTGCTCCCCACAGGGGACTCGGCCTCGACCCGCCTGCCCGCCGCCGTGGTGAAGCGCAGGGTCGGGTAGAAGACGGCTTTCACCCTGTTCGCCTGCGGCACGCCCTTCCGGCCGGCGCGCAACCGGATCACCTCGCCCTGCCCACGCTGGGCCCGCGCGCCGAAGTCGCGGGCATGGGCGATCAGCGCACGCCCGTTACCCAGCAGGTACAGACCAAGGAACTCGAACATGAAGGCGAAGAGGATCCTGGGGAGCACCAGCCCACGGTACGGCCCGCGCTTGATCACGGCTAACGAGACGCTTACCGCCCGGAACGCCCATCTCGGGAGGCCGAGGAACTCCGTCGCGTCGCCGTCAGGAGCGGTCGGGCCAAGCGCTTCCGTCGCGAACGCCCGTCCCGGAGAAGGCCCAAGCGCTTCCGTCGTGAACGCCCGCCCCGGAGGGCGGGCGGCCGAGGCAGCCCGTCGCGTCGACGCCGTCAGGGGCGCAGGCGCATCAGCGTCTCGGCCGCTTCGACCGCTGAAACGCCGAGATCGTGGCGGCTGAAGAGGTGCACCTGGTCACCGGTGTCGATCTCGAGGAGCTCAGTGTTCAGACCGTACCGGCGGCGGGCGTCCACCCGGATGCGGTCGACGTCGTTCCAGGAGATCCGCTCCATGCCCGCGAATCCCGAGATCGCCCTGACACCGCTCGCGTCGACGGCCAGCCGTACCGGAGCGAGAAGGTCCCGGGCGACGAGGACGGCGAAGCCCAGCGCGGCCATCCCGGCGAGGAAGACCTGCTTGCCGTCCCCGGCGAGCGCCAGCGCCCCGAACGCAGCGGCGGCCAGGGTCTTGATCGCGGTGATCCGCCCCGGCACGCGCCACTCCCACGCCCCGACATCGTCCACCGTGGAATCGTATCGGGCGGCTCGGCCGGTCGGACACGGCCAAGGTCTCGAAGCATGCCTTCGAGCGCCGGACCACCGGTGTGGTCGATAAACGTGCTAAAGCGGATATTTGGGGAATAGGAACTCCATATCCGGCGTCAGCGTGCACCTCGTATGGCGGCGCCCTCGCATGGCGCCGCGCGGGGAGGACCGATGGGCAGGCAGATCGCCGAGGGATACCGCCCTCCGTCGCTGGCCGAACTCGAAGCACGGGTACGCGAGCTTGAGACGCAGGTCGCCCGCCTCACCAAGATCGTGGCCCAGCTCACAGGCGAGACGGCGAACCGGCCCGATCCTGAGTGATCGGCGATTGACGCGTTCCCAATTTAATTGAAATTTCTACGGTTTGGCTCTCCCTCCAGGCCGGCGACCGGCGTAGCTTCGAAACATGGCTGCGACCCCTGACACAGTGCACTGGCGCGGAGTGCACCATCTGGCACTCGTCACCGCGGACATGGACGCGACCGTGCGCTTCTGGCACGGCGTCCTCGACGCGCGTCTGGTGACCACGCTGGCGACCCCCGCGTTCCGCCATTACTTCTTCGAGGTGGCGCCCGGCAACACGATCGCCTTCTTCGAGTACACCGGCCAGGAGCTCGACAGCTTCGCGAAGCCGGCGGGGGTGCCGTACGAGAAGGCCTCGCAGTTCGACCACCTGTCGCTGCACCTCGCCGACGAGGAGGGCCTCCTGCGCCTCCGGGACCGGCTCAAGGACCACGACTGCGAGGTGACCGACGTCATCGACCACGGCTTCCTGCGGTCGATCTACTTCAGCGACCCGAACGGGATCGCGATGGAGGCGTCGTGGTGGACGACCGATCCCACCGGACGTCCCGTCGACCACGCCGACGAGCGCCTCTTCGCCGACCCCGATCCGGTGCCCGCCGTGCGGGAGCTCCGGGAGACCGGCCGGCTCGACCACACGGTGCGGACCCAGCTCGTCGACGCGATCATCGAGGACATCAAACGGTCCGCGGGCTGAATGGACCGCACCATCCCCGAACTGCTGTCCCTGGCGGCCGACCGGGATCCCCATGGGATCTGGCTGCGCACGGACGGCGGGACGCTCACCTTCGAGGGCGCCGCCGCCAGGGTCGCCCGGACGGCCGCGGCCCTGCGCGCGGAGGGCGTGCGGCACGGTGACCTCGTCGTGCTCACGGCCGCCGGCACCCCGCCGTACCTGGTCTGCTGGCTCGCGCTGGCGTCGATCGGCGCGGTCTCGGTCTGCGTGAATCCGCGGAGCACCCCGGCGGAGCTGGCCGGGCTGCTCCGCCAGACCTCCCCGAAAGCGATCATCTCGGCTCCGGCCACGATGCCGGACACCCGCCCGACCTCAGACTCGGCGACAGATTCCCGCTCAGACCAGGGCGCCGGCCAGGGCGGGAGCGCGCGCACGCTCGATCCCGGCGCGCTGGCCGGCGACTGGACGCGACCCTGTTCCGACCGCCTCGTCAGCTCGGTACGCCCGGGGGATCTGGCGACGCTGATCCCGACCTCGGGCACGACCGGCCGGTCCAAGCTGGTCATGCAGACACACGGCGCGTACGCGATGGCGGGTGAGGGCTTCCCGCACTGGATGGGCCTGACCCGCGACGACCGGCTGATGACGTCGCTGCCCCTGTTCCACATCAACGCCCCGGCGTACTCGGTGATGGGCTCGATCGCCTCCGGGGCGGGTCTGATCCTCCTGGAGAGGTTCTCCGCCTCCGGGTTCCTCGACGCGGCCCGGCGGCACGGCGCCACCGAGTTCAACGCCATCGGCGCCATGCTGGAGATCCTCATGCGGCAGCCGGAACGGCCCGGCGACGCCGACACCCCCTTGCGGCTGTGCTACACGGGCCCCGCACCGGCGAAGGAACGGCAACTGGAGATCGAGCGGCGTTTCGGCCTGCGCGTCGTGGTCGGATACGCGATGTCGGAGACTCCGTACGGGCTCATCTGGCCCAAGGACGCCCGGCCGTACGGGACGCTGGGAAGGCTGCGGCAGCACCCGCGGCTGGGCGTCGTCAACGAGGCCCGCGTGGTCGACGACGACGGGAACGACGCGCGGACCGGCGAACTGCTGCTGCGCAACCCCGCGGTGACGCCCGGCTACTGGGGCATGCCCGCGGAGACCGCCGAAGTGCTCAGAGACGGGTGGCTGCGAACGGGCGACCTGGTGTCCGTCGACGAGAACGGGATCTACACGTTCATCGCGCGCAAGAAGGAGGTCCTGCGCCGCCGGGGGGAGAACCTGTCACCGCTCGAGGTCGAGGAAGTCCTGGAAAGCCATCCCGGCGTCCTGGAGGCCGCCGTCGTGGGAGTGCCGTCGGAGCTGTCGGAGGAGGAGGTGAAGGCATTCGTCGTGCTCGCGCCCGGACGCGAACCGGACTTCGAGCACCTGCGCCGGTGGGTCGCGGAGCGGCTGGCCCCCTTCAAGGTGCCCCGGTTCTGGCAGGCGCTCGACGCGCTCCCCCGGACCCCGACCTCGCGGGTCGCCAAGCACCTGCTCCCTCCCGGTCACCCGCCGGAGGAGCACGACGCGGCCCCGGACGACACACGTTGACGGCACGGGGCCGACGCTCGGCATCGGAGTCCGGCACCACCCGGCCCCGCACCCTCGTCAAAGGCACGCGGCCGACGCTCGGCGTCGAAGCGCGGCGCGACTCGGCCGCGGATCACCAACGTTGAAGGATCTGTCATGACACGCGAATATCCCACCTCGATCGGCCACGCCGACGCCGACTCCATCCGGTTGATGGGTGACGACGTCACCGACCTCATGGGCTCGGTGAGCTTCGGCGAGCTCGCCTTCCGGCTGGTGGCGACGCGCCGCCCGACCGGGGGCGAGCTCCGGATGTTCGAGGCGGTGCTGGTCGCGCTGGCCGACCACGGGCTGACTCCATCGGCGATCGCGACCCGGCTCACCTTGACCGGGGCGCCGGAGTCGCTCCAGGGGGCGCTGGCG
Source organism: Microtetraspora sp. (assembly GCA_044868295.1). Classification (GTDB taxonomy): domain Bacteria; phylum Actinomycetota; class Actinomycetes; order Streptosporangiales; family Streptosporangiaceae; genus JBIOWF01. The sequence continues at coordinate 11,220 of JBIOWF010000180.1, forward strand.
GCGGGGCTGCTCGGCGGCGGGTCACGCTTCCTGGGAGTGACCGAGAACTGCGGCCGGTTCCTGGCGGAGGCGCTGGCGTCCGGCGACGTTCCCATGGACGACGACGGCCCCGCATGGGACGCCCTCGCGCGCGAAGCCGTACGGTCGGCGCGTCAGGCGGGGACGCCGGTGCCCGGGATCGGCCATCCGTTGCACAAGAAGGGCGACCCGCGCACGCCCGTGATCTTCCGCATCGCCCGCGAGGAGGGCCTGTTCGGCCCGCACCTGCGGCTGTTCGAGGCGGTGGGCCGGGTCCATCCGGAGATCCTCGGCCGGACGCTGCCGCTCAACGGCGCGGGAGCGTGCGGGGCGGCGCTGGCCGATCTCGGCTTCCCGGTGGAGGTGCTGCGCGGTTTCGCGCTCCTGGCCCGTACGGCCGGCCTGCTGGGCCATCTGGCGGAGGAACTGCGCCGCCCGGTGGGAATGGCCATATATCAGGATGTCGAACGGGCAGCGCGGTACTCAGATCCGGATACCTGAGGAGGAGCGCCGCGATGCCCGTTCACGCGGGGTCAGCGAGGGGGGCGGTCCCGCCCGGTGGACGCCGCCATCACGGCGAGGACGGCCAGCACGATGACCGATATGAGCGGCAACGCCAGCAGGGCGAGTCCCACGACCACCACCAGGGAGAGAATCACACCCAGCAGTTCCAACACGCCGACATCCTCCAGAGTTCGCCCCAGCAATCAGACGTGCCCGGTAGGACGCGGCCCACGCCTTCCCGGTCAGAGCCCGGGACGCTCGTTGACCTCGCCGGGCATCGTGTCGAGACGGCGCAGGATGACGCCCTCACGCAGCGCCCACGGGCAGATCTCGAGCACGGGCAGCTCCAGCAGGTCCATCGTGGCGTCGGCGACGACCGCGCCCGCCAGCAGCTGAGGCGCCCTGCCCTCCGACACTCCGGACAGCTGGGCGCGCTCGGCCGACGACATCGTCGCCAGCCGGCCCGTCCAGTCCGTGAGGTCGTCGTGCTTGAGCACCCGCTTGACGTAGGCGCCTTCCGCCGACGGGGCCGCCCCCGCGATCCTGGCGAGTTGCTTGAACGTCTTCGACGTGGCGACCACGTGGTCCGCCTGGCCGTACCGGACGACGTCCCGGACGACGCGGCCGATCTCCGCGCGGACGTGGCGCCGCAGCTGCCGCACCTCGTCGGCGGACGGCGGGTCGGCGGTGAACCAGTCGCGGGTGAGCCGGCCGGCGCCGAGCGGCAGCGAGATCGCGACGTCCGGTTCCTCGTCGATGCCCGCGGCGATCTCCAGCGATCCGCCGCCGATGTCCAGGACCAGCAGGCGGCCTGACGACCAGCCGAACCATCGGCGGACGGCGAGGAACGTCAGGCGCGCCTCGTCCGCCCCGGTGAGCACCTGGATGTCCACCCTGGTGTCGGCCTTGATCTGGGCCAGCACCTCGTCACCGTTGACGGCGTCCCGGACCGCGGACGTGGCGAAGGCCATCAGGTCCTCCACCCCTTTGTCCTCGGCGATGCCCACCGCCTGCTCGACGAATTGGCGCAACCGCCCGGCGCCCTTGTCGGAGAGCCGGTTGCCGTCCTCGAGGTGCTCGGCCAGGCGCAGCTCCTCCTTGTGTGAGTACGCGGGAAGGGGCCGAGCACCCCGGTGAGCGTCCATCACAAGCAGGTGGATCGTGTTGGAACCGATGTCGAGCACTCCGAGTCGCATGATGCGAACGGTACAGGTTGCCTTCCGCACGCGATCGTTCAACATCCGGCCATTCGCCGGTCATGAGGTGGTGCGGCGATCAGGACGCTGCCGTCCTCGCCGATCGATTCTCAGGGATGCGCTCGGCGCGGGACGGATAGCATCTCGCTGCTGCTGTTCGCCAGCGTCGAGTTCTACGAGCGCGTGCACTGAGCCGACGGGCGTTCCCGCTCGATCGGGTGGAAGACCGGCCCGATCAGGGTGCGCCGATTCGCCGCCGCCCGCGACTTCACACTCGGTCAGGACCCCGCCGGGACCGGTCGCCGAGCAGCGCGGCCTGGCCGCGCAGCCAGTCCAGGAGCACCCCGATCCGGTCGTCCTGGTCGGGCGGCCGGACGCTGAGCAGGAAGTAGCCGGTGCCGTCGGGGACGAAGCCGAACGGCGCGACGAGTTGCCCCTCTCCTGCACACCCGCACCAGACCGCAGGCGTGGCCGGAGCCGCCGCCAGCTGTTGACCGGCCGCCGTGGGACGCATCGACCGGGCGCGGCGCTCGAACAGGGGCGTCCCGAGTGCCCGTTCGAGGTTGAGGATCTGCCTGCTGACGGCGCCATGTGTGAGATGCAACTCCTGGGCGGCACGGGTGACGCTCATGTGCCGCACCGTGGCCTCGAACGGCAGCAGCGTGTTCAAGGGAGGCAGATCAGGCCAGCGCATGAGTGAGATTTTCTCACAGGTAATGTGAATAAACATCGCTTTTCATGCGCCTTTGGATCAGACATGGTTGTTCATGTAACAGCTCATGAATCCGGAGGACGCATGCAGACCGATCGGCATACTGCCCGCCGGCCGGCGGTCGCCGTCCTCACGGACGACCTCACCAGTGCG
>JBIOWF010000181.1:0-38187 GCA_044868295.1 Microtetraspora sp.
GAACGCCTGAGCGAAATTCTCTCCGTTACTACACCGCTCGGGCCTTGGAGGCCCTCCCGCGCTGTCGTTTCCTCCCAGGCCTGAAGGCCAGGGGTTCCACGCCAGATCCTGCCTGAACGGTTTGGGATGGTCCGATGGATGGGCGGTGTCCCCGGTTGGGCGGCGGCGGAGCGCTCCCAGTGCGGGATTCGCGCAAGAATGTCGACATGAGTTCTCGGAGGCCGATGTGGTGATCGATCTCAACGCGGATCTCGGCGAGGGCTTCGGCATCTGGAAGCTCGGCGACGACGACGCTCTGCTCGACATCGTGACGAGCGCGAACGTGGCGTGTGGTTTCCACGCGGGCGACCCGCTCACCATCCGCCGCACGTGCGCGGCCGCCGTGGATCGCGGCGTGGCGATCGGGGCCCAGGTCTCCTACCGGGACCTGGCCGGTTTCGGACGTCGCGAGATGGACGTGGACCCCCAGGAGCTCCACGCCGAGGTGCTCTACCAGCTCGCCGCGGTGGACGGGATCGCGCGGGCGACGGGCGGCCGGGTCTCCTATGTGAAGCCGCACGGGGCCCTCTACAACCGGGCCTGCCGTGACGAAGCGCAGGCCGAGGCCGTGGTGGCGGCCGTGGCCGACTACTCGCGCGCCCCCGGCCCCGGTTACTCCCGCGCACCCGGCCCCGACTTCTCCCGCGCGCCGGGCACCGACTACTCCCGAGTGCCCGGTCCTGGCGAGACGACCGAACACCGGCGGACCGGCATGCTGCCCATCCTCACGCTGCCGGGTTCGGCGCTACAGGACGTCGCCGCCAGGCACGGCGTGCCGGTCCTGTCGGAGTGGTTCGCCGACCGCGCCTATACGGCATCCGGCGCGCTCGTGTCCCGCCGCGAGCCGGGTGCCGTCCTGGACGATCCGGACGAGGCCGCCGCCCGGGCGGTCCGGATGGCCCGAGACGGTCTCGTCACCGCCGTCGACGGCACCGAGATCACGGTCTCCGCCCAGTCCATCTGCGTCCACGGCGACACTCCCGGCGCCGTACGGCTCGCGCGAGCCGTACGGAACGCGCTGCTGGACGCCGGGATCACCATCAAGGCCTGCACATGACGATCCGCCGAGCGGGAGAGCACGCGCTGCTGGTGGAGACGGGTTCGTTGGAGACCTCGCACCGGCTGGACGCGCTGCTGCGGGCCGAACGCCTCGCCGAGGTCGAGGAGATCGTGCCGGGGCCCGAGACGGTCCTCGTCGTCGCGCCGGGCGCGGACCAGGCGCGGCTGGCGTCCCTGCTCACGTCCCTGTTCGGTACGGCTCAAGCCGCGGCGGGCCAGGAGATGGCGGACGGGCCCGGCAGCGTCGTCATCCCGGTGGCGTACAACGGGGAGGATCTGGAGTCGGTCGCCTCGCTCAGCGGAATGCCGGTCGACGAGGTGATCGCGCGGCATGCCGGCTCGGAGTTCGTCGTCGGATGGCTGGGCTTCGCACCGGGGTTCGCCTATCTGATCGGGCTGGACCCCGCCCTGCATCTGCCCCGGCTGGCGGTGCCGCGCACGTCGGTGCCGCCCGGCTCCGTGGCGATCGCGGGGCCCTACTCAGCCGTTTATCCCTCTCCCTCTCCTGGCGGTTGGTGGCTGCTCGGCCACACCGACCTGCGGGTATGGGACGTGGCCGCCGATTCTCCCGCGTTGTTGCCTCCGGGGACGCGGGTGCGGTTCCGGCCGGCGGAACGAGCACGGCAGCCATGACGACGCCTGTGCCGTCCCCGGCGACGGCGATCCTTTTCGCGGGCGCGTGTCCCCGATGGCCCACACCATGATCGAAGTGGTGTCGCCGGGGCCGTACGCGACGATCCAGGACCTGGGCCGCCCCGGGTACGCGCATTTGGGGGTGCCGCGCTCGGGCGCCGCGGACGTGCCGAGCCTGCGACTCGCCAACCGGCTGGTCGGCAACGATGAGGACGCTGCCGGGATCGAGCTCACGTTCGGCGGCGCGGTGCTGCGCTTCGCGAGGGGCGCGTGGATCGCCCTCACGGGAGCGCCCTGCCCGCTCGACCTGTCCACGCCCGTCACCGGAGCGTTCTGCCCGCTCGACCTGTCCATGCCCGTTTCCCGGCGGCAGGTGGGCATGTACGCGCCGGTGTGGGTGCCCGCGGGGGGCGAGTTGCGGGTCGGCATGCCGGCCGATGGGCTGCGGACCTATCTCGCCGTGCGGGGCGGGATACGGGTCGAGCCCGTGCTGGGCAGCCGATCGACCGACTCTCTCGCGGGCCTCGGCCCCGCACCGCTCCGCGCGGGGACGAGACTTCCCTTCGGCCCGCCGATCCCGGACCCGAGCGAGAGCCCGGCCGGGGATCAGGCCGCCAAGGGGCCTGGCGTGGGACCGATGGTGGTCGACGTCGTTCCGCAGCGGGCGTGGTCTCACTCGCCCGTCGTCCGGGTGATTCCGGGGCCGCGTGACGACTGGTTCACGCCGGAGGCTCTCAAGGTTCTGGCCGCCGCGCCGTACGAGGTGACGACGAACAGCAACCGGATCGGTGCGCGGCTGCGCGGCGGCGTGCTGGAGCGCGCGCGGAAGGACGAACTGCCCAGCGAGGGGATGCCGGTGGGTGCGGTGCAGGTGCCCCCGAGCGGGCAGCCGATCGTCTTCCTCGCCGACCACCCGCCCACGGGCGGCTATCCGGTCATCGGCGTAGTGATCACCGCGGACATCCCGGTGGTGGCCCAGCTCCGGCCAGGCGACCATGTGCGCTTTCATGTCACGGGCCGCCCGGCCCCGGCCGCGTGAGCACGTGCCTTCGCCGTCAGGGGCCCGTCCCCGGCCGGATGATCACACCTTCGCCGTAGCGGGCCTCTCAGCCCACACGACCGGCGCGCTTCGCCGTCGCAGGACACTCGGCCCACACGACCGGCGCGCTTCGCCGTCACCGGCCGCCCGGCCCCGGCCGAGTGAGCGCGCCGAGCGTCACGGGCCGCGCGTCACGGGCCGGGCGGGCGGGCCGGGCGGGCCGCGGTCGGGCGGGAGATCAGCGGGTGAAGCCGATGTCGGTGTATTTCAGGTCGTAGAAGCCGCGGGCGCCGATGTTGGCGAGGGAGGACCTGACGACGACGCTCTCGGGGCGCTGGTAGAGCGGGATCACGTTGACGTCCTGCCAGACGAGCTTGTCCGCCGCGTTGATGTCGCTCCTGGCCTTGGCCTCATCCAGCTCCCCTCCCGCCATTCCCAATGCGTCGTCGATCGCCGTACTGCCGCTGCGCCCGATGTTCGAGTACCACTCGGTGTCGTCGCCCGAGGCGGTCACACCGTTGAAGTAGCGGTCGAAGGCGCTGGTCATGGGGTATGCGGTGCTCTCATATGAGAAAGCCGCCATGTCGTAGTCGCCGGGGAGCAGGAACTTGTCGAAGAAGGCGGTGCTGGGAACCGTCTGGATATCGACCTTTATGCCGAGCTTCAGCAGCATCTTCCGGGCCATCTCGGCTTCCGCCTGGCTCACGGGGACGTCCTTGGGCACGACGAAGCGCAGGGTGAGGTCCTTGCCGTTCCTCGTCCGCGTCTTACCGGAGAGCTTCCACTCGGCGTCGTCCAAGAGTCGGCCGGCCCGCTCGACGTCGTATGCGCCGAACTGGCCCGCGTTCTCGCGGTATCCCTCGTGGCTGTTCATGAAGAAATGGTTGTTGAGCAGGACGGTGGGCCAGCCGAGACCGCGCAGGTCGGCCTCGGCGATGGCCTTGCGGTCGATCCCGAGGGCGACGGCCTGCCGGACTCTCGGGTCGGACAGGATGTCGCTCTCGCCGTTGAGGGTGAACTGCCGGAAATCGCGGCCGGCGGCCTGCTTGACCACGCCGTCGCGTGCCTTCTTGGCGCGCGCGTACTCCGCCCCGGACGATCCCGCGTCGAAGACGTCCAGCTTCCCGTTGTCGAACGCGCGGATCTGGGCTTCGCGGTCCAACGACCGGAAGATGATCTGTTCGAGCCTGGGCCTGGCCCCCCACCACTTGGGGTCACGTACGACGGTGATCGTCTTTTCCTTCGGATCGGCTGCCGCGAACTTGAACGGCCCGGCCGTCACGGGGATCTTGTTTAGCCAGTTGGTGTTGAAGGTGGCGGACGACGCGTTGGTCGACTTCGGGTAGAGCGGGGAGAACAGGGAACGCCACTCGCTGAACGGCGCGGCGAAGGTGACCAGCACCTCGTGGTCGTCAGTTCCCCTGGCGACGCTCTCGATCTCCTCGTAGCCGATGGTCGATCCGGAGCGGTAGGCGGGGGTCTCCCCGTTCATCGCCTTCCACTGGGCCTCGTAGTCCTGCCAGGTGATCGGTTTGCCGTCGGACCAGGTGGCCTTCGGGTTGAGCACATACCTGACGACCAGCTTGGGCGTGGCCGAGGTGACCTCCGCGCGCTGGACGTAGTCGGTGTCGAGGGAGATGCGGCCTCTCTCGTCCGATCTGAACGCTCTGGGCATGAGGGCGTCGATGACGTTCCGCACGTCGTTCAGATTGCCGTCGACGTGGTTCACGTTCCACTGGGTCGGATATTCGGTGAGCCCCCATCGCAGCGTGCCACCGTCCTTGACCTGGTCACGGGTGACCGGGTTGATGTCGTACGCCTTGACCGGCGGCCCCGAGGAGCCGCCTTCGTAGCCGGGCGGGACTCCCTCCGTTCCACCGCAGGCGGTCACCGCGCCGAGGGTGATCAGTGCGATCAGGCATAGTGCTCTCAATGTGTCCCCCTGAATCAGGTCACCCGCACTCGCGGGCGCAATGAGGAGGCGACACCCACCACGATGTTCGCGATCAGGGCGAACGGGCCGAGAGCCACCGGGCCGGAGCCGTCCTGGCTCTCGGTGAACTGGATCCGCGCGAACGTCACGTCATGGCGAGGGCGTCGAGGAAGTCGCCACGCAGGCCTCTTCACTAACATCGGCAACTCCACCCCCGCGACCATCATGAGATCGTCTCGGCAGTGCGAATACCGTGGTCAGGCCATGGGCGCGCAAAGATTCACGACAGCTCGTCGACCGCGCTGCGGACGTCCGCACTGGTGATGGTCGTGAGCTCGGCCGCGTTGGCGAACCCTTGCGCGGCGAGCCGTACGTCGCGCCGCAGAGCTGCCCTCTCGTAGAGCGAGCGGGCGAAACGGCCGTTGCCGAGCCCGTCGATCAGCCCTTCGCGGCACACCCAGTCGAAGACGTCGGCGAGATCGCGGCCGGCGGCGACGTCGAACCGGTCGCCGCTCGACGACGCCAGCAGCTCGGCGATCTCGGCCAGCTGGCCAGGCGCGTACGAAGGGAACGACACCCGCTGGTTGAAGCGTGACGCCAGGCCGGGATTGGACGCCAGGAAGCCGTCCATCTCGCGCTCGTAGCCGGCCAGGATGATGACCAGCCGCTCCCGGTCGTCCTCCGCCCGCTTCAGCAGGGTCTGTACGGCTTCCGCCCCGAAGGCGTCGCCGCCCGCGTAACCGGAGTTGACCAGACTGTACGCCTCGTCGATGAACAGCACCCCGCCGAGCGCCCGGTCGACGAGCTCGTTGGTCTTGATCGCGGTGGCGCCGAGGTGCTGGCCGACCAGATCGGCGCGGGACGCCTCGACGACGTCGGGCCGGGCGAGCAACCCGAGAGCGGAGAAGATCCGGCTGAGGACGCGGGCGACGGTCGTCTTGCCGGTGCCCGGAGGGCCGACGAAGACGAAGTGCCGCATCTGCGACTGGACGGGCAGGCCCTGCTCCTGGCGCATCCGCGATACCTTGAGCTGTGCCGCGATCGCGTGGACCTGGCGCTTGACCGGCTCCAGCCCGGCCATCCGGTCGAGGCCCGCGAGCGCCTCCTCCAGGGTCGGCGTCGCCTGGTAGCCGCGGAACCGCGCGGTGATGTCGTTGAACGCCTTGGTGACGTCGCCGGTCGTCACGGTCACCAGGTCCTCACCGCGCGGCGCGCCACCGGCGCCGACCACGCGCACGTCTCGGGCCTGCGCGGCGGCCTCGGTGAGGCTGCGGGCGAAGCGGGCGTTGCCCAGCTCGTCGACCAGCCCACGGCGGTGGACGTCCTCGTAGAGGCGGCGGAGCACGGGCCGCGCCTCGGGGTCGAGCCGGTCCCCCCGCCTGACCTGGAGGGCCTCGGTGATCTCCAGCAACTCGACGGGCGTGTAACCGGGAAAGCGCACCCGGCTGGCGAACCGGCTGGACAGCCCGGGATTGGACGACAGGAAGGTGCTCATCTCCTTCTCGTAGCCGGCCAGGATGATGATCAGCCGCTCGCGGTCGTCCTCGGCCCGCTTGAGCAGGGTCTGCACCGCCTCCGCGCCGAACCGGTCGGGCTGGCCGTCCCCGGAGTTGATCAGGCCGTAGGCCTCGTCGATGAACAGCACGCCGCCGAGTGCCCGGTCGACGAGCTCGTTGGTCTTGATCGCGGTGGCCCCGAGGTACTCCCCCACGAGGTCGGCGCGCTGGCCTTCGACGACGAACGGCGTCTCCAGGAGCCCGAACGCGTAGAAGATCTTGGCGACGGTGCGGGCGACGCTCGTCTTTCCCGTGCCCGGCGGGCCGACGAAGACGAAGTGCCGCATGGGCGGCTCGTTGGTGTACCCGGCCTCCTTGCGCAGCCTCGCCGCTTCTATGGACGCCGCGATCGCGCGCACCTGTTCCTTGACCGGCTCCAGCCCGATCATGCTCTCCAGCTCGCCGAGCGCCTGCTCGACCGTGATCGGCGGCGGCGCGCCCCGGTCGCCGGTCGCCGCCTGGTGGCCGCCGATCCTGAGCCGCTGCTGGACTCGCGCGTCGTCGCCCGCCGCGTCCGGGGCCAGCTCCGCCCGGACCCGGCGGGCCTGCGCGAACCGGTACGCGAGGACCGCGAACGCCGTGCCGTACGCGCCCCAGAGAGCCGCGGCGTCCGACGTCCAGGAGAGCGCGAATGCGACCGCTCCGGCCGGGGCGAGCGCCATCAGAGTGGTCAGCCACGGCGGGACCCAGCGGATGAGGTGGGCGACGGCCGCGACCGGGACGGCGAGGAACATCAGAAGGTACGGCGCCATGGACTGGCCGCCGAAACGACCGCCCGACACCGAGACCGCCGTCCCCCAGACGGCCAGCACGAGCGCCGTCGCCGCCGCGCGCGGATAGCTGAGTGAGAGGGCGGCGAAGGCCAGCACGACGACGGCGGTGAAGAACGTGGGGACCAGCGGCCAGCCGAAGGCGGCGGCGAGGCCGATCATGCCGATCAGCGCCGCTATGAAGATCGCGCGTCGCACGAATGAGGGTAGGTGGAAATAGCGAAGCCGTACCTGTTCGAACAGATCCCGTGCCACGGCGCGCCCCGCCGGCCGGGCCCTTTCCGCGTCCAGGCCTTTGTCCCGCATCCACGCCTCCCCGGTCCGCCCCCGGTTATACCGCACGGGACACCGGAATGGGTGGATCTAATGGGTGCGAGCCTGGTGGCGACCCGGATACTCCCGCACCAGCACATGTCGCGGAGTCACACGCAGGACGTCCTCGTCCGGGACGGCGATTCCGCGCACCTCGGCCCAGAACCGGGGATCGCCGACGAAGAGGACGACCCGCGGGTCGCGTTCCACCGCGTCCCAGGCCTCGTCTCCGGCGATGAGCCTGAGCTCGCCGGAGGCGCTCACGGACGTCACGGCGCTCACCGCGAGCGCCCTGGGTCCGGCGGGCTCGCTGTAGGCGAGAACCACGCTGCGCGAGTACGTCGCGGCGTGCCGTACCTCGTCGCTGAGGCCGGCGGACGGCGTGATGTCGCCGGGCAGGCGGTCGCCGCAGGACTCGGACATGACCAGGGAGGCCCGCCAGGGCCCCGGTCCGCCACGCCACCACGCGCGGGCGGCACGGACCGCGAACGCCGCGGCGACCAGGGGCAACGCGGCCCACGCGCCCTGCCACCCGGTCCTGGAGACCGTTTCCAGGAAGGCGGAGTCCGGTGCGGCTCCCGCCGCCGTACCGGCGATCACGAGACAGGCCACGGCGACGGTCAGCGCGGCGGCCGAGAGGGCGAGCCAGCGGTCGGCCCGCATGACCCGCCCGATCGCGGGTGCCACGCCTTGCCCGCGCAGATACGCCCTCGCGTGAAGCAGCGTGGCCGGGACGAGGAGCGCCGCGAGGGCGGCGCGGGGCTCCCCGGTCAGCGGCGGCAGGACCGCCACGACCAGGATGGCCCACCAGACCCGCCCGGCGATGATCCAGAGCGTCACGTCGATGTCGCGCAGCGCGACCCGCCCCCGGTTGACGACGGCGAACTGCGCAAGCGCCCTGACCGGGCGGCCACGCCACGCCTCCACGAGCAGGCGCAGGACGAGTACGGCGAGGCCGTTGAAGAGCACCAGGCCGAGCGCGCCGGCCCAGACACCGCCCGCCGCGTGTTCGAAGGAGGAGACGGCGGCGTAGGTCGTCATGTCGCGCGGACAGTAGTAGGGGATGTCGCTCCCGGTGGGCGGGTGGTCGCCGCAGGCGCCGACCGGCGTCGCCGGGAGCGTGGCCAGGCCGGCGACGTACGCGGCGATCACCATGAGCCCGATCGACACGGCCATGCTGAGCCACAGGTCGCGGCCGAGCATCGCGGGGACGTGCGACCACACCCGGATGCGCCCGGCCTGCCTGACCGTGATCACCAGAACCACGGCGAGCACGGCCGCCCCGCCGATCTGCGCCTCACGGTGCAGCCCGAACCCGAGCCCGGCGATGGAGACCGCCGCCAGCGCGACCGCGAGCAGGACGCGGACCTGCCCGGACCAGATCTCCATGGCGCGCCGGGCGCGGCCGGTCTCGCGCGGGTCGACGTCCCACGCCGGGTCGTGGTGCCCTCGTGGACGCTCCCACCGCAGCAGGGTCAGGCCGAGATTGATCCGCGCGCCCGGATGGTCCCGAGCCCGGCGCAGCGCCGTCTCGTAGGACCTCGCCGCATGCGCGTGGTCGGCTCTGACCAGGGCGAGATCCCCGGCCAGGACATGCGGATCCGCCTCGTCGGGAGCGAAGCGGACCGCCTTCTGGGCCTGCGCCCACGCGTCCCGCCATCGTCCGGGCACGCGCCGCAGGGCGGCGCCCAGTCGTAGCCGCGCGGCCCAGGAGCCAGGTGCGAGCTGGACGGCGTCCTGGGCCAGCGCGACCGCCTCGGAGTCGCGGCCGAGGCGTTCAAGGGCGAGGCTCGCCAGGCGATGCCCCCACTCACCGTGCGGATCACGGTCCACCGCCTGACGGGCGGCTTCGAGGGCCGCCTCGGGCTGGTCGCGGGACACCCTCGCCACCGCGACCGCGCACCAGGCCCGAGGATCGGCACGGTCACGCGGGGCCGGCACCGGGGATGGATCAGATTCCTCGATATCGCTCCCCACCCCCGCATGATCCGTTACCGCCCACCGGTTGCCTAGACGCCGGACATATACCTATATCTCTCTAGAGAGGTCGAGAGTGTCGGGCGAACGAGCTGAGAGATTCGGTGCGAATGGCCTAAGCTGCCACGCATGTCCCAGCAGGCCGACCCATGATCTTCATGAGGGTCGAGGCCGAGCCCGGCGCCGTCCGCGCCGGAGGCCATGAACACCGGCGGAACCGGTGGTCGATCCTTGCGCTGCTCTGCTTCAGCCTGCTGCTCATCGCCGTGGACGCCACCGTGCTGCACATCGCGGTGCCCGCCCTGACCGCCGCGCTCGAACCCTCCGCCGTCCAGCTGCTGTGGATCATCGACATCTACTCGCTGGTCGTCGCTCCCCTCCTCGTCACCTTCGGCACCCTCGGCGACCGGTACGGCAGGCGCCGGCTGGTGCTCGCCGGATACGCGGTGTTCGGGCTCGCCTCGCTGGCGGCGGCGTTCTCGGGAACGGCCGCCGCCTTGATCGTCTCTCGGGCGTTCCTCGGGATCGGCGGCGCGATGATCATGCCGGCCACGCTGTCCATCATCCGCCAGGTCTTCACCGACCGGCGCGAGCGTGCGATCGCCCTCGGCGTCTGGAGCGCCGTCGCCGCCGCGGGGGCCGCCGTCGGGCCGCTGATCGGCGGCGTCCTCGTCGAGCACCTGTGGTGGGGCGCGGTCTTCCTCATCAACGTGCCGCTCCTCCTCGTGGCCCTGCCGCTCGCCGTACGGATCCTGCCCGCGTCACAGGAGCGCGCGGGCCACCCCTGGGACGGATTGAGCGCCGCCCTCTCCATTCTCGGCGTCCTGGCGGTCGCGTTCGGGCTCAAGGAGGCCGGATACGGGCACACCGTCGGACGAGGCCTCGCCGTCGTCGTGTTCCTGTCAGGCGTGGGCCTGCTCGTCTGGTTCGTACGGCGGCAGCGGCGGCTGGCCTTCCCCTTGCTGGACATCGGCCTTTTCCGGCAGCGCGGCTTCGCCACCGGCGTCGCGTGCGTGCTGCTGGCGATCTTCGCGCTGGTCGGGCTGGAGCTCATGCTGGCCCAGTACCTCCAGCTCGTGCTCGGACTGTCACCGCTGGAGGCGGCCGTCCGGATGCTGCCGCTGATGGTCGCCGCCATCGCGGGCGGCCTCGCCGCCGCGCACCTGCTCCAGCGGCTGGGCCTGCGCGCCACGATGAGCGGCGGGCTCGCGCTCACGGCCGTCTCACTGGCCCCGGTGGCCGGCTGGGGAGTGGAGCAGCACGCGGTGATGCTCGCGGTCTGTTTCCTGGGGATCGGCTTCGGGGTCGAGGTGGCCCTGCTCGCGGCCTCCGACACGATCATGGCCTCGGTGCCCGAGTGCCGCGCCGGAGGGGCCGCCGCGATCGAGGAGACCGCCTACGAGCTGGGCGCCGGGCTGGGCATCGCCGTACTGGGCACGATCACCACGATCGTCTACGCGCCGGCGCTCGGGACGATCCCCGGCGTTCCCGGCGGCCCCATGGCCCTGGCTCGCGAGTCGCTGGCCGCCGCCGCCCACGTCGCCGCCGAGATCGGCGGCGTTTCCGGCCCCATCCTGCTGGGCGCGGCCCGCGAGGCCTTCGTCACCGCCCTGCACTCGACCGTGATCGTCAGCATCACCCTGCTCGCCCTGACGGCCCTCGCCGTCGCCGTGCTGGTCCCCCGGCGCGCTCCTGCTGAGTCTGTGACGGAGGAGCGCGACCGCATCGCGGCCTGACATCCTGCGCCGCCCCGCCGGGTGACCCGCCTTCTGCTCGACCGCCTGTGCCCTCAGTCCGGGCGGCACGACCCCGGGCCGCGGCCGGATGACGCGATTCCCCCGTCCTCGAAGGCGTCCTGCGCGGGCGCCCTCGGGGGTGCGTCCGCCGGTCCGCCGGGGCACCCGCAAAACGATCGAGGGCGCCGGCTATGGGGAGATTGTCTGGGCAAGCCACCTCTCGCCCCCCACAATGAGTAACCGTGAAGAGAACCCTCCATGATCTCGCTTCGCTGGCCGCCCGGATGGGCGTCGGCGGAATCTTCTTCGCCCAGGGCTGGCAGAAGCTCGAAGCCGGCCTGACCGCGACCAGCGGCCAGTTCGCGCAGCTCGGCGCCCCGATGCCCGGCGTCTGGGCGGCGGCGGCCATGCTCATCGAGCTCATCGGCGGAACCCTGCTCATCGCGGGCCTCGCCGTACCGGCCGTCGGGTTGCTGCTGTTCGCCGAGGCGCTCGCCGTCTTCATCCTCACCGCCGGGGACACCGGGCTGCCGCTCACCGGCGGGAGCGTCACCCTCATCGTCGCGCTCGGAGCGGCATCCGTGCTGCTGGCCGTGGGCGGCGCGGGCCGCATCTCGGTCGACCACATGGTCGTCATCAAGCGACGCGAGGCCGAGGAGGCGGAGGACTACGCCGCCGAGGCCGCGGCCGACGAAGTGCTCGCCGCGCTCCGCGACCCGAGGACTTCGGCCGCGCGACAGGCCTCGATCGAGCCGAGATCCGCCTCCGCGGACCCGCCCGCGGAGAAGGGTTCCGAGGCCGGCTCATCCGGGTCCAGCTCATCCGGGTCGGGCTCATCCGGGTCGGGCACGGCGGGATCCAGCTCATCAGGCTCCAGCGCGAAAGGCCCGGTCACCTTCCCCGCGTCGGGCGGCGAAAGCGAGGACACCGCGCCCAAGCCGAGGGTCCGCCGCACCAAGCGGGCAACCGACGAGACCACGGAGAGCCGCAGCGAGCCCCCGCCGCCCGCCGACCGCGGTGACACCCTGGTCGCCGGCCGCCGCGCGTCCGACAAGCCCGCCGGCTCGGACTGACACCGGCCTCTCCCGGACGGCCAAGACCTGCGCCTTCCACCGGTGCCTCTGGCGACCGCGTGCTCGGACGTGGCTCCAAGGTGTTTCATCAGCTCCGCGTCAATGCCCTCGACCAACCACACGAGGTCGGTGGCCTCGCCGAGGAACGGCTTACCGACCGCGATCGAAGGCAGGACGAAACGGGTGTATGCATGTAATCAAGAAAACCCACAACGACGACGCGGGCGGCCTCCCGGGCAATCGGATCAGCGGGTGCTCTCGCGAACCGTCAGCCGGGGTTCGAGGAGGGTCGACTCCGGCACGGCGACGCCGTCCAGCTTGGCCATCAGCAGCCTGACGGCCTGGCGTCCCACGTCCTCGGCGGGGACGCACACCGAGGTGAGCGCGGGGCTGGCCCGCTCGGCGACGTCGTCCGGGCAGATGGCCACGACGGAGACGTCCTCGGGAACCCTTCTCCCGAGGACCCGCAGCGCGCCGAGCACGTGACCGACCACCGCCTCGTTGTGCACGACCAGTCCGGACAGCCCGGGATGGTCGTCGAGCAGGACCTTCACGGTCGCGCACACCTCATCGAAGATCTCCTCGCACGGGCGGGCGAGTGCCTTCAGGCCGTGCCTCCCGGCGGCCTCGGTGAACCCCGCGAGGGTGCGCTCCGCGAAACCGGTGCCACGCTCGTAGACCACGGGAGGCGCGCCGAGCAGCGCGATCTCCTGGTGGCCGCCCTCGGCGAGATGGTCCGCACAGATGGCTCCGGCCCGGGCGTAGTCGAGATCGACGCAGGTCAGCCCCTCGGGGTCGGCCGGGAAGCCGATCAAAACGCTGGGCTCGCCGAGGTCGCGCAGCAACGGCACGCGCGGGTCGTGGATCTCCACGTCCATGAGCAGCAGGCCGTCCACCAGGGCGCTGGCCGCGACCCGGCGCAGCCCGTCCGGCCCCTCGTCGGCGGTCATGAGCAGCACGTCGTGGTCGTACTGCCGGGCTGTGGTGACCACGGAGGTCGCGAACCGCATCAGGACGGGCAGGTTCATTCCCGACCGCAGCGGCAGCACCAGCGCGATCACATTCGCCCGCTTGCTGGCCAGGGCGCGGGCTCCCGCATTCGGGTGATATCCGAGAACGCGGACGCTGTCGAGGACCCGCTGCGCGGTGGTGGCCGAGATGGCCCGCTTGCCACTCAGCACGTAGGAGACCGTGCTGACCGCGACTCCCGCGTGCCTGGCGACGTCGGCGATGGTCACCGTCCTTATCGTCCTCACCGTCCTCAATGGCGGAACCCCAGCGCGTTCACCGTGACTCCCTCGTTCTCGAACACCACATAAAGATCGCGCACTCCGGCGGCCCCCGCCAGGGGGGTGCTCACCTCGGCGAAGTCGTGCCTGGTCACCGTGGCCGGCACCGAGACCGCGCCGATCACGTGCCCGAAGAGCGGGTCGCCCAGCCGGAGCGTCAGGACGCCGCCCTCGGTGCCGGCCACGACCAGGACGCAGTCGGCCGCGCCCTGCCCCAGGTCGACCTGCCGGAACAGGATCCACGCTCCGGCCGTGGCGGAGCGTACGGCGTCCCCGGTGTCGAGCGCGGCGTCGCACAGCACGACCCCGTCGTACTCGTCGTGGTCCACCGCGTCCAGTCGCCCGGCGTACACCTCACGTGCCGGGATCTTCTCGCCCTTCACGGTGAACGGCGCGCACAGGCAGACGGCGCGGGACGACCTGCCCACCTGGACCTTGTGCGGGGCGTCCTCCACCACGAACCGGCCCCGGGTCACGTCCCAGAAGGCCAGGTCGGAGACCGGGATGTGGACCGAGACGGTGCGGCTCTCACCGGGCGCGAGCGTCACCTTCTGGAAGCCGCGCAACTGGCGCAGCGGCTGCTTGACCCGGGAGCGCTGCTGGTGCGTGTACACCTGCACGACCTCCTCGCCCGGCCGCCACCCCGTGTTGGTCACCGTCACCCGCACCGTGAGCGTCTCGTCCGGCCGCAGATCGTTCGACGAGAGCGTCAGATCGGAGTACGCGAAGCGGGTGTAGCTGAGGCCGTGCCCGAACGGATAGAGCGGCGTGCCCCGGTAGTACATGTAGGTCGAGTCGGTCGCGATGATGTCGTAGTCGAACAGGTCCGGCAGCTCCGCCGCCGACCGGTACCAGGTCTGGGTGAGGCGGCCGCCGGGATCCTCGTCGCCGAACAGCACATCGGCCAGCGCGTGGCCGTACTCCTGGCCGCCGTGCGACGACCAGATGATCGCGGGCAGGTGCTCGTCGGCCCAGTTCACCGCGAACGGATAACCGCTGGAGACGACCAGCACGGTCAGCCGGTTGGCCGCGTGCACGGCCTTGACCAGGTCCTCCTGCCGCCGGGGCAGCGCGAGCTCGGAACGGTCCTCGGTCTCCCTGCCGTTGACCAGCGGGTGGTCGCCCACGACGACGACCGCGATGTCGGCATGCGCGGCCGTCTCCGCCGCCTTCGCCGCGCCGCTCTCGATCACTTCCAGGAACAGTACGGCTGCCGCCTCGGGGTCGTCGCCGATCCTCGCGATGCCGTCGTCGATCGTGACGTACTGGCCGGTGGAGATGTGGCGCAGGACGAAGCCGCGCACCCGCTCCTCCATCCGGAAGGTCTGCCTGACCTCCCAGCCGTTGGGGCCCGGCTGGTCGTTGATGAGCGTCCCGTCGTCGCCGACCGAGACGTGGCGGCCGTTGGCGGCCGACCGGAACGCGTAGGCGCCGCCGCCCCAGTCGAACAGGTCGAAGGCCGACCGCTGCGATCCCACGCGCAGGGGACCGCCGGTCACGTCGTGCGTCGCCCCCACGTAACCGCCGTCGGAGTGCAGCGCGACGCGGTCGACTCCCTCGCAGTAGAGGGTCTCGCACCGCTCGGCGAGCGCCGTACGAGCCGTGACCTGGTAGGGCAGCGTGCCGCTGTACCAGTCCTCCATCAGGCGGTCGGCCAGCGGGCCGATCACGGCGATCTTCTTCGGGGAGTCGAGCGGCAGGATCCCGTCGTTCTTCAGGAGCGTCATCGACTGCCGGGCCGCCTCCCGCGCGAGCCGCTGATGCTCGGGCGAGTTGATCACCTCCTCCGCTACCTGGTCGTACGGCGTGGCCGGGTCGAACTCGCCCAGCCTGACCCGGATGGCGAGCGCGTGCCGTACCGCCGTGTCGATGTCCTTCTCGGTCAGCAGCCCCCGGCCGAGCGCGGTCGCGATGTGGCGGAGTGTCGCCGCGGCGTCGGCGCCGTCCTGGGTGAAGCTGTCCAGCCCCGCTTTGATCGCGTGCGCGTACGCCTCGGGCAGGTCCTTGTGGTAGGCCTGCGGGCCCGCCAGGTTCGCGGGCGCGTAAGCCTCGCTGACCACGAGGACGTCGTCGTCGGTCCAGGTGCGCAGCTCATCGTTGATCAGCGGGGACAGATGCGCCGG
The DNA here is from genome assembly GCA_044868295.1 of Microtetraspora sp. Taxonomy (GTDB): domain Bacteria; phylum Actinomycetota; class Actinomycetes; order Streptosporangiales; family Streptosporangiaceae; genus JBIOWF01. Next base: position 15,540 of record JBIOWF010000181.1, read on the forward strand.
GCGGCCGTTGACCAGGTTGTACGACGGCATGACGGCGACCGCCGCGCCGGCCTCGATCGCCGGCCTGAACGCCTTGAGTTCGTACTCGTGGAGCACTCTCGGCGGGAGGTCGCTGGAGCTGACGCAGCGGTCGGTCTCGTTGTTGTAGGCGAGGAAGTGCTTGAGGGTGGGCGCCGTCTTGAGGACCTGCTGGTTCCCGCTCAAGCCCAGGGCGTACGCGGTGCCCATCACCCCGGTGAGCCACGGGTCCTCGGAATAGCCTTCCTCGTTGCGGCCCCACCGGGGATCGCGCAGCGGGTTGACGACCGGAGCCCAGACGTTGCGGCCCGCGCCCGACGGGTCCTTGCGGTGGAAGGCCAGCACCTCATCGCCGGTCGCGTCGCCCACCTGTCTGACCAGGTCGGGATTCCACGTGCTGGCCAGGCCGACGGCCTGCGGGAAGACGGTCGCGGGGCCGAGCCTGGCCAGGCCGTGCAACGCCTCGGTGCCGGTGCGGAAGCTCTTGAGCCCGAGCCGTTCGACGGGCGCCTGGTACTGATGCAGCAGGCCGATCTTCTCCTCCAGCGTCAGCCTGCCCAGCAGGTCGCTCACCCGCTCCGCCGTCGAAAGCGCGGGGTCGCGGAAGGCCTGGCCAGGAGCGGAGATCGGTTCGTTCATCGAATACCTCCAGCGTGGAGACCCCTGGCGCTGGCCATGGGTGGAAACGCGGAACGGCGCCACACGTTCTGTTCCGGTTCGAAGCACTTCGATGGACTGACCCGGCTCAGCCCTGTCGGTCGTGGAAGCGCCTCTCGCCCCGGTCATCGAAGCGCTTCGAAGGGATATCCAATGTTTCCGTGGTGCTAAATCCAGACTTATCAGGAAGCGTGCCGCTTCGGTCGTGCCTGGTCAACCCCCTGCGCCGAGTGCGGGCTCAGACGACGGAGTGGAGGGAAGTCGGCCCGAGTCGACCGAGTCCAGGACTCGGGCGGCGGCGCCCAGGGCGGCCGCGCCGTACCCCAGCGTCGAGGCGACCAGGCGGCACCCGCCTCCGCTGGGCGCGATGGAGCGGCGGAGCAGCTCCTCCTCGGCATAGGAGAGCACCCATGGTTCGAGGGCGATGTAGTAGCCGCCCAGGATCACGACCTCGGGGTTGAGCAGGTTGGCCAAGATCGCCACGCCCTTGCCCAGGTTGCGCCCGACCGTCTCCAGCAGCGCGAGGATCTGCTGGTCACCGCTTCGCGCCCGCCGGACGACCTCGTCGATCTCGGGCTCCAGCTCGGCCGGCGACGCGTCCGGCGCCGTCTGGGCGAGCACAGCGCCGATGCCGGCCGTCGCCTCCAGGCAGCCGCGACGGCCGCAGCGGCAGTCGGCGCCCATCGCGTCGATCTGGATGTGGCCGACCTCGCCCGCGTAGCCCTGGCCGCCGCGCCGGAGCCGGCCATCCATGATCACTCCCGCCCCGACGCCCACCTCACCGGTGATGTACACGAGGTTCGCGGTGTTCCCATGGGGACCGAACCGGTGCTCGGCGAGGACCGCAGAGTTGGCGTCGTTGTCGACCGTCACGGGGAAACCGGGGTCACGCAGCGCCTTGGTGAGGTCGCCGGACAGGTCGATGTCCTGCCAGCCGAGGTTCGGCGCGATCCGCACCGTGCCGTGCACGTCGACCAGGCCGGGCACGGCCACCGTCAGGCCCAGCACCTGGCGGGCCTCCTTGGTCATGCGGCCGGCCACGCGCCGGGCGATCGCGGCCGCCGCCGCGACTGACTGGCTGGGGCTCGATGTCCCACCGGAGAAGGACCGCCGCCAGTTGAGCAGCTTCTCCCCCTTGAGATCGACGGCGACCGCCGTGATGTAGTCGACGTTGACCTCCATGCCGATCGCGGCGTACGGCGAGCCGTCCAGGACGAGCATGGTCGCGGGGCGGCCGACCCGGTTCTCGGTCAGCCCGGTCTCACGCAGCAGCCGCCGGTCGACGAGGTCGCCGACGAGACTCGAAACGGTGGCCTTGTTGAGGCCGGTCGACGCGGCGATGTCGGCACGCGAGCAGGGCGCGTTCTCCCGCACGAACCGCAGCACGACGGCCAGATTGGCCGCCCGGACGTCGGCGAAGTCGGCCGGTTGAGGCCCGTTGTGCGTAATGATCAAAATCAGCCCCGTTCCTGCATGGGCTCTTCATGCCGCGTCGGGTTCCTGTGCCACAGCCCGGCACCGACGTGCGCGAAGCCCGCACCCCGTCCCGTCACCAATCCACGACCGGTCACCAGCGGTAACGCGCTCGACGCGACCTTGCGGCATCGACTGATTTGTTTAGTCTCAAGACGAACTAACTCTACCCCGCGACGGCTGGAGTCACTGACGGCGTCATGCCGCGCCTCGGGCCGCGGATGAGGGCTGAGTGCGGTACGCCAGCGAGACCCCGGCGGGCGGGGCAGGGCCGCGATGACTCGCGGCAGTGCGCTGCCCGTCCCGCCGAAGACCGCGGCGGCCGCGTCGGCGTGGACTTCACGAGTACGCAGGATCGCGTTTCGCGTCAGGTAGACCAGTGCGGCCGGTAAGGCCATGATGATGATCCAATAGCTGATGGGCCCGGATCTTTGAATAGAAGTTCTCCACTCCCAGTCAACGGGAAGCCGCAGCAGGCCGGGCTGCAGGATCAGCACCACGAACGGGAGGATCGCCGTCACGGCGAACGCCTGCCAGATCGCGATGGTCAGATATGTCTTGCCCACGTCACGATTGCGCAGGTGGGCCAGCTCATGCAGAACCACGGGCCGCGGGGTGCACGCCGTACAGCAGGCCCGCGAGTGCCAGCTTCCGCCGCCAGGCCGAACCCTGTCCAGGCCGCCCAGTCCAGGTTCGCCGACTCCAGGCATCGCGTCAGCCGATCCAGCACCTCCCGATCCCGAGGTCGATCGGCCTTCAGGCGGGCGAGCAGGTCCTCCACCCCGGGAAACCGGTTGCCCCAGGACCTGGGCCGCATCGCTGACGTAGTGCCGCATCGTAGCGATGCGGCGGTCGGCCAGTGAGGGGCACACACCGCCATGTACAGCATCTTGACATCCTCCCCACGGCTGAAGCCGGGGGATTCCGACCCTCACGGGTCGGGTTTCCTGCTTCAACGGGCCGCGCCCTCGCCGCTTACGCGGGTCGGGTCTTACCGTCCCTCCACAGGCGTTTCACCTCTCCGCCAGCCCGGCGGCGAGGATGTTCTTGGCCGCGTTCACGTCCCGGTCGTGGACGGCACCGCAGGCACACACCCACTCCCGGACGTTCAGCGGCATGGACCGGACGATCGTCCCGCACGCGGAGCACAGCTTGGAGGACGGGAACCAGCGGTCCACGACCAGGAGTTCCCGCCCGTACCACCGCGCTTTGTACTCCAGCATGGAGCGCAGCTCCCGCCAGGACGCGTCGCAGATGGCGCGGGCCAGGCTGTGGTTGCGCACCATGTTGCGCACGGTCAGGTCTTCCACGGCGATCACTTGGTTCTCGCGAACAAGCCGTGTGGTGACCTTGTGCAGGTGGTCCCGCCTGCGGTCGGCGATCCGGGCGTATATGCGGGCGGCCTTGAGTTTCGCCTTGGCCCGGTTCGCGCCGCCCTTGACCTTGCGGGCGAGTGCGCGCTGGGCTTTGGCCAGTTTGCGCCGGTCGGCCCGCTCCGCCTTGGGGTTGACGATCTTCTCGCCGGTGGACAGCGTGGCCAACGCGGTGATGCCCGCGTCCACGCCGACCATGTTCCCGGCCGGGTCCAGCGGGCGGATCGTGTCCTCGCACAAAATCGACACGAACCACCGTCCCGCGCTGTCCTTCGACACGGTCACCGTGGAGGGCCGCGCGCCTTCCGGCAGCGGACGCGACCACACGATGTCCAGCGGCACATCCATCTTCGCCAGCGTCAGCCTCCCGTCCCGCCATTTGAACGCGGAGCGGGTGTACTCGGCGCTCGCCCGCGACTTCTTGCGGGACTTGAACGCCGGGTACCTGGCGTGTTTGGCGAAGAAGTTCGCGAACGCCGTCTGCAGGTGGCGCAGGGCCTGCTGGAGCGGGACCGACGACACCTCGGCCAGGAACCCGGCGTCTTCCTCCCGTTTCCACAAGGTGAGCATCGCGGAGGTCTCCACGTAGGAGATCCGGCGCCGCTCCTGGGTGTAGGCGCGGGAGCGTTCGGCCAGCGCCCGGTTGTAGACGTAGCGGGCGCAGCCGAACGTCCGGGCAAGCTCGCAAGCCTGCTCGGGGGTCGGGTAGAAGCGGTATTTGAACGCCCGCTTCACGATCGGCGCCACGCCTCACACCATACCGATCGATCGGCTAAGTATCGCGTGAACGTTCGCATTCCGCGCGGGACCGTGCCGCGTTTCCTCCCCAGGGCTGAAGCCCGGGGTCTCCACGCTGGAGGAATTCGATGAGCATGCCGCCGCTGATCGCCAGCATCGCCACGATCAGCAGCGTGAACTGGATACCGGTCCCCGACGGCACCCCCGGCGACCGTACGGCAGAGACGGTCACCGAGTGTCCTCCTGGAGCAGCGCCTGCCCCATCACCGCGTCCGCGAGCAGCCCCGCCTGGCCCTCCGGCATGCCGCATCTCATGGCGGTGTCCCGCACGATCCGCCGGATCCGTACCCACTGCTCAAGAGCCAGCGGCGGCACGTCGGCCTCGCCGTCGTCGTCCGTGACCTCCTGATCGGCGTCTTCCGAGCTCACCTGACCGGCGCCGAAGAGCTTACGGACGCGTCTGGCCGTCGCCTTCGTGGCGTTGAGCAGCCCGTCGGCCACCAGGCCGGCCACGACCTCGCTTGACGCCTCCAACAGGATCGGGGTGACCATGGCCACCGCCTCGGCCGGGCCGAACCCCAGCAGGCCGCTCCCCCGGTCACCGCTGGCCAGCGCCCGCTCTCGATCAGCCATGTAGGCGCGCGACAGCGGCCCGAACATCGGCGTCTCGCCCGGCGCGGCCCGCCGCACCATGACACGAGCCACCTCGATCACCAGCTGGTCCCCTGCCGACGACTCACGCATTCGCTATCCCTCTCCATGGCGGCAACGGCCGTTTCGGTGTCGCCGATCACCCCACGCGTCCGGCGGCCAGTCCCATTCGGAACGTGACTCGGACAGCATGGCGCAATTACCGAGCGTAGACGGGGCAAATCCAGGAAATCCGGGAAACAGGCGGGAGAGCCGCACGGATCGGTGAGTACGGGTTGACCACCGGTCAGTCGCTGAAGCGGGCCACTCGACGGAGTTTGTTCATCGCGTCCAGGGCGGCGACCTTGTAGGACTCGGCCAAAGTGGGGTAGTTGAACACAGCGTCGACGAGATAGTCGATGGTTCCGCCGCAACCCATCACGGCCTGGCCGATGTGGATCAGTTCGGTGGCGCCGGTGCCGAAAACATGGACGCCGAGCAGCGACCGGTCCTCGGACGAGACGAGCAGCTTGAGCATGCCGTACGTGTCACCGATGATCTGGCCCCGGGCGAGCTCCCGGTAACGGGACACACCGACCTCGAAGGGGATCAGCGCGTCGGTGAGCTCGTCCTCGGTCTTCCCGATGAAACTGATCTCCGGGATCGTGTAGATGCCGATCGGCTGAAGCTGGTGCATCCCGCTCACCGGCTCTTCGCAGGCGTGATAGGCGGCCAGCCTGCCCTGCTCCATCGAGGTCGCGGCCAGCGAGGGGAACCCGATCACGTCGCCGACGGCGTAGATGTGCGGCACCGAGGTGCGGTAGAACTCGTCGACCGTGATCCTGCCGCGCCCGTCCGCTTCCAGCCCGGCAGCGCTCAGTGCGAGATGCTCGGTCATGCCCTGGCGGCCGGCCGAGTACATCACCGTGGAGGCGGGGATCCTCTTGCCGCTCTCCAGCACGGTCAGCGCGCCTCTCGGGTGGCGCTCGACGGCCGCGACCGTCTCACCGAATCGGAAGGTGACCGCGAGGTCGCGCAGGTGGTATTTGAGCGCCTCTATCACTTCCAGGTCGCAGAACTCCAGCATGCGATCCCGGCGCTCGACCACGGTGACCTTGGTGCCGAGTGCCGCGAACATCGAGGCGTACTCGATGCCGATGACGCCGGCCCCGACGACCACCATCGAGTCGGGCACCCGCTCCATCTGCAGGATGCCGTCGGAGTCGATGATCGCGTCGTCGTCGAACTCGACGCTGCCGGGCCGCGCCGGCCGAGTCCCCGTCGCGATAATGATCTTGTCGGCGGTGACCTTGACCTCGTGCCCCTTATCGTCGATCACCGCCACCGTGTGGGGATCCACGAAGTGACCCGATCCGGTGAGCATTTTCACGCGGTTGCGGGACAGTTGATTCCGGATCACATCGACCTCCCGGCCCACCACGTGCTGGGTCCGCACCGTGAGATCGGCGATCGTGATGTTCTCCTTCAGGCGATAGCTCTGGCCGTACATCTCACGCTGGCTCAGCCCGGTCAGATAGAGCACGGCTTCCCGCAGCGTTTTGGATGGAATCGTCCCGGTGTTGATGCACACTCCGCCGATCATGTCGCGGCGGTCGACGAGCGCCACCCGCCGTTCCAGCTTGGCCGCCGCGATGGCTGCCTTCTGTCCACCCGGACCAGAACCCAGGACAAGTACCTCGAAATCCGCCACATCGCCCAGTGTGGGGTCTCCTGCGGTCCTCGAGAAGACCTTGCCCGACTTCATCTGCTGAAACCCCACGTGTGATCCGCGCCGTTCGCCGCCCCAGATCCGGGCCTCCGACATGATCGCCATGCGCAAAGCCGGCGCGCCTGGGAGGGGAACCAGTGAGGAGCTCACTTCGGGCGGCATGCGATGTGCCGAACCGATGTCTCTTCAGGCTGCGCCAGGCCCGCAATTCGAGCACAAGTCTTCTTCAAGTGGCCGCTGGCAGTCTTGCCGCCATGTGGAAAGACACGTCGCAGTATCTCAGCGAGCTGCTCATTTGGGAGATCGAGGACTACCTGAGCGCTCAGGCGGCCAAGCCCGAGCGGGCCAAGGTGGCTTTCATCCGGCTGGCCGACGAATGCGGAGCCGCGACGATCGCGGCCGAGTTGGCCGCCGGGGGCAGCTTCTACGCGGCCGCGAAGTGGGCGGTGGCGCAGGGCATGACGGCCCCCGGAGAAATGTTCGGAGAGGTCACCCGGGACGAACACCCCGAGGTGTTCGAGGCCGTCCCGGGCACCACCCTTCCGCCCGTCTACGACGGCTCCAGCTACGTGATCGTACGGCTGGTCGCATTCGAAACCTGACCCTCTGCGGCATGGCCCGCCGCAGAAGGACGACTTCACAGGCCTGACCCGTCGCAGAATGGCGCATCACATGACCGGCACGCGGGACGGCCCGGCGGTGCCGTACCGGGCACGACGACGGGGCGCGGGGTGCTCGTCCGACTGGACGCGAGGCAGGAGGGTCCGGGTCGCGTGGCCGCATGGCCGCGAGGGGCGGGTGCGTTCGCCGCCCTCGCGTCAGAGGAAGAGCTACCGCTGGCCGGGGATGGCGGCCACCTTGTCGACGATCGCCGTCGCGCCCGTCTCCCGCGCGCAGTGGGCGCAGCAGTACCAACGCCGGTCCACTTCGACACCATGGCCGATGATTCGGCACCCGCAGTGCTCGCACAGCGGCGCCATTCTCGTGATCGCGCACTCGAAGCTGTCGAAGACGTGCACGGCCCCCTGCGCGTGCACTTCGAAGCTCATGTCGTAGTCGTTGCCGCAGACCTCGCAGGCAGCCATGATGTCCCCCCGATACTCCGTGCTGAGACCGGCATACCCCTTGCGACCTGGGCGAATCAAAAGGCTTTGAGCACGCCCTCCGCCACGGATCGGGCTCCGGCGGTGGCATCCTTCATGTCCATGAGCGTGGAGTCGGTGGAGTTGATCGGCGTGTCCTGGGGCCGGTCGCTCCCTCCGAAAAGCACCCAGACGACGTTCTTGCCGTCGAGGACGTAGATCTCGTAGCGGTTCGACTGGGCGGTCTGGGTGCGCTGCCGGATGGCCTGGCCGAACCCGTCCTGTCCGAGGCCGGAGAGCTTCTGCATCCGGCTCCATCGGATCCCGCCGATCGTCGATCCCGCGGTGAACTTGTTCTTTCCGCGCTGGTCGATCAAGAAGTAGCGGGCGGAGCCGGCGTCGGCGAAGGAGCGGACGCTGACCCGGAGATTCCGCCAGCGGATCTTGCCCTGACTCAGAGGGAGCTTGTCGTTCCACCACTGGCATTCGGTGACCGTCGCGCGGCCCTCCGTGCTGCGGGCCGCCGCCCCCTCGGTGCCCGGCACCAGCCGCGCCGCCAGCGGATTCACGCTCACGCAGGTCTGAGGAAGGGGGATCCGCGTCGGTGTGGGGCTGACGGACGGACTCGGGCTCGCCTTGGGCCGCGCGTGGAACGGCAGCGGCCGCCCCTCCTGCCAGGCGGCGACGGATTGGGCCAGCTGGGAGAGAAGGCCCTTCACCACTCGGATGGCGTTCTCCTCGGTGATGGACTGCTTGGTGTCCGTGGAGAACAGGTCGGCTTCCTTGTTCTGCTGGCCGGCCTCGTACTTCACCTGGAAGACCACGTTGCCGATCCGGCCGACTCCCTGGCCGAAGGAGTACCAGTAGTCCTTCTCCCGCACCCACTGGTATTGCGCGGCGGCGGCGTCGCCGACGCCCGTGAGCTCCACCGGGGTCGAGTAGTAGCGCTCCTTGTCGGACACGGACGCGCCGTACTTGTACTGCCTCAGCTCGCCGTCGTACTGGATCCTGGCCGACTTGTCGGCGGTGGTGCTGCCGATCGCCTCGTAGCGGGCGATGTTGACGGTGATCTCGCGACTGCGGGTGACGTCCTTGTACGAGATGTTCCGGTTGGCCCAGCCGCAAGTCCACCGAACGTAGCTGACCAGGCTGTCGTTCCGGTTGTCGCTGGTCCTGGAGTCGATCTTCGCTCCGGGCACCAGGCGTTCCGCCTCCACCGGATCGATCATGGCGCAGGCGTCGGCGTTCGCGGCGCCGGACGCAGGTGACGCGGCCGAGCCCGGCGACGTTCCAGTCGACGGTACGGCCAACGGCCGCCCGCCCTCGTCCCTGACCATCATGAACGTGAATGTCCCGGCCGCCACCCCGAGCGCCACGACGATGGCCATGACGGGGAACATCCATCTACCCCGCCGAGGAGCGGTGGGCGGTTGTGTCGGCACCTGCCACGGCCCGGGTCCGGCAGGCGGCTGGGTGGTGCCCTGCCAGTACCCGCCGACCGGGCCGGGCGGCGGACTTGTGCCCTGCCACGGCCCACCCACCTGGCTGGGCGGTGGGGCCGGGGGCTCTGCCGGTGGGGCCGGGGACGGCCTCGCCTGGGTGATCGGGGGCTCAGGAGGCTGCCCCATGTCGTCCGGATCGTCCGGGCGGGCGGGGCCTTCGTCACCGCTGGTCATGGTGCCTCCTGGGGATTTCGAAGATCGAAACGGGATCAACCGAGCCCTGCGCCGACCAGCTCGGCGGCGCGGACCGCGGTCTTCTGGTCGTCGGGGGTGACGGCCGTGTCACCCGAACGCCGATAGGCGACCTCGGCGAGGAGATTGCTCAAGCGGAACCAGACCGTGGTTCCAGCGGTTCCGCGGCCGGGATCCGAGATATCCCGTGCGTACGCCTCGTCCGCGATCCCGGGCAGGTCGCGCGGCGCGGCGCCCGGGTGGTCGGCCCCGGCCGCGCGCTGCTCGGCGAAGTCGAGCCGTGCGGCCTCCGCGCCGCGCTCCCCCTGGCTGGACGGCGCGAACCGGTAGGTCAGGATGATCGTCTCGTCTCGCCCGCTTCGCCGTTCCACCCACGTGCATCCTGCGCCGGAGGGTTCGCCGCGGGAATCGGTGTGGAGGAGCTCGCGCACCTGGGCGGAGGTGAGGCCGCGGCACGGGTCGGGGGCGGCGGCGAAGCGTCCCGGGCCGTCGTCAGGCGCGGACGCGAGGCGCCAGGCTCCCAGTCCCGCGGCGACGCCGACGGCCACGACCAGCGTTCCTGCGGCGATCAGCCGGAGGGCGCGGCGGTGCCGTACCGATTGGGCGGCGAGCGGGGGCGGCGGCGCGGCGATCGCGCGCAGCGTCCGGCGGACGACGTCCGGTGGGGGCCTCCGGGCAGGGTCCTTGTCGAGCATGGCGTGCACGAGCCAGGCGAGCTCGGGCGATGCGCGGGCCATCGGCGGCGGCTCGTGGAGCAGCACGGCCGCGACGACCGCGGCGGGCATGGGTCGGTGGAAGGGCCCCACCCCTTCTACGGCGGTGTAGAGCGTCGCGCCGAGCGACCACAGGTCGGACGCGGGCCCCGCGGGCTCTTCCCGGAACCGCTCCGGAGCCATGTACGCGGGCGACCCGGCGAAGCTCTGCTCCCCGGCGTCCTGGCCGTCCAGCGGGGCGGCGATCCCGAAGTCGGTGAGCATGACCCGCCCGTCCCGGCCGAGCAGGACGTTGCCCGGCTTGACGTCGCGGTGCAGGATCCCCTGGGCGTGCGCCACCTCCAGGGCGTCGAGTACGGCGAGCCCGATCTCGGCGACCCGGTCCACGGGCGGCGGCCCGCCCGCGCGGATGACCTTGTCGAGGGACTGGCCCGGAACGAGATCCATGACGATCCAGGGCTGCCCGCCATGCCCGACCACATCGTGGATCATGACGATGGCCGGGTGGCTGAGCCGTCCGGCGGCCCGCGCCTCCTGGACGGCGCGGCCGGTGAACTCGGCCAGTTCGCTCTCGCTCAGCCCCGAGGGGATCCGAAGCTGCTTGACGGCGACCTCGCGGCGGAGCAGTTCGTCGACGGCACGCCAGACCGTGCCGCCGCCTCCCTCGCCTAACGGCTCGGCCAGCCGATAGCGCCCGGCGATCAGGTTCACGGCCGGCGCCCCGACCGGCGGCATTCGCCCAGAAGGAGGGTTCTCGTGGCCTGAGCCGGCGATACGGCGACGGGTCGCCCCGGGAGGCGAGACGGGGCAAGGATCACCGGGCCAGCTCCCTCAGCCGGTCGGCGGCGGATTTGGCCGCCGCCGCGGCGCGTTCTCGCACGTCACCGGCCGACGCCGCGTCGAGATCGGCGTATTGGAGGCTCGCCACGAGGTTGCCGAGCCGGAAGAACACCACGCTGCCCTGCACCCGGCCCTCGGGCGTGGCCATGTCGGAGGCGAACGCCTCGTCCGCCACGTCCGTGACGGGCCGCGCGGCGGACTGGATGATCGGGCTCTTGCGGTCGAGGCCGATCTCGTACCAGATCCAGTCCCCGTCGCGGGGCCCGGTCGCGTACTGCCTCTGGTAGCCGGCCAGGAGTGTGTGCGCCGACTCCCGGGTCAGCGACCACGGGTCGGGGGTGTCGGAGTCGGTCTCGGCGGTCAGGTCGAGCCCGGCGCCGTCGAGCGTCCACTGGCACCGTGTCCTCTGCCCTCGCCCCTTGGGCGGCGTCGCCGTACCGAGGAGCCTGCCGACGTCGGCGGCCGACAGGGCGCCGCAGAGATCCACGGCCCGGGTGAACGTCGGCGAGACCGGTTTGGCCGCGGTCACCGGCTCCCCGTCCGCCCACGGCGCGAGCAGGGCCACCGCCGTGGCCGAGGCGCCGAGCGCGGCGGCCGCGGTGACCGGGATCCAGCGACGGGTACGGCGAGGCGGCGCGGACGGCGGTCCGATCTCCGGTGTGCCGCCCGCCGCGATCTGGCGGAGCAGGTCGAGCGTGGTGGCCACGTCCGGGCGGTCCTGTGGCTCTCTGGCCATCATCCGCAGCAGGAGCGGCCCCAGCGGGCCCGCGAGCCGTGGGGCGCGGCAGTCCTCCGTGAGCGTCGCGCGGATGACGTCGGCCTGCGAACCGCCGTACGGCGGCACGCCCTCCACGGCGGCGAAGAGCGTGGCGCCGAGCGACCACAGGTCGGCGGGCGGTCCGCCCGGCTGCCCCGCCAGCCGTTCGGGCGCGATGAACCCGGGCGATCCGATGAGCAGGCCGTCCTCGGTCAGCGCGGTTCGGTCGTCCGGCCTGGCGATGCCGAAGTCGGTGAGGACGACGCGGCCCCCTTCGGCGAGGAAGACGTTGCCCGGCTTCACGTCGCGGTGCTGTACGCCGTGGGCGTGCGTCGCGGACAGCGCCTCCAGGACCCGCGCGCCGAGCTCCGCGACCAGCGGCGGCGGCATCGGCCCCCGCCTGGCGACCTCTTCTCCCAGGTTGCGCCCGTGGAGCCGCTCCATGACGATCCACGGCTTGCCGCCTTCGACGAGCACGTTGTGCACGGCGACGATCGCCGGGTGCCGGAGACGGGCGGTGATCTCGGCCTCCCGCATGACCCGGGCCACCAGCTCGGCGCGGTCGGGGGCGTCCAGGCCCTCGGGGATACGCAGTTCCTTGACGGCGACCTCGCGGTCCAGCATGGCGTCCCTGGCCAGCCACACCGTGCCCATGCCACCGGAGCCGAGCGCGCGCAGCAGGTGGTAGCGCGAGGCCAAGATCCCCCCGGGTGACCCGGAAGACCCGGGTGACCCCGACGACCCGTGCGATTCGGCCATAGCGGGAGAATAGCGAAATCTTGATCCATCACCGTACGCATACCAACCTGTCCCATCAAAAGATCCAATGCAAGTACGGTGGACACGAAACATTGGCCACGATTGTTGAACAAAACAGCGAGGGTTGAGGTGCCTGCCACTAGCCCGCTACAAGCGGATGATCGAGAGCAGCTGGGCGAATACCGCCTACGGGGGCGGCTCTCCGAGAACCACCGGAGCATCGTGTACTCCGCCGAAACCGGATCCGGGGAGCGGGTCCTCGTCACGCTGTACAGCGTGGAACTCAATGACTCGGACAAGTTCCTGAACGAGATCGAGGCGCTGCGGCGGCTCCCGGCCTTCTACACCTCGCATCTGCTCGATGCGGGCATCGCGAACGGTCGGCCGTACATCGTGACCGAACACGTGGACGGCCCCACGCTCGTCGAAGAGGTGGCGCAGCGCGGGCCGCTGACGGGTCTGGCCCTGCACCGGTTCGCCGTCGGCACCGTCACCGCGCTCGTCTCGATCCACCAGGCGGGAGCCGTACACGGCGAGTTCCAGCCCGGGAACATCATCCTTAGCCCGGATGGGCCACGGGTCGCGGGCGCCGGCGTCGGGCGGATCCTGAAGGCCGCGTCCACCAGCGAGACGCAGCGCGTCGACAGCCCGTTCTACCTCACGCCCGAGCAGTTCGCGGGCAAGCCGGCCGGACCGCCCGCCGACCTGTTCGCCTGGGCGTCGGCGACGGTCTTCGCGGCCACCGGGCACGCGCCCTTCGAGGCCGACACGCCGGCGGCGGCGATGAACCGGATCCTGAACGAGGAGCCGGACCTGTCGGCGCTGGACGACCCGCTGCGCGGCCTGGTCGCCCAATGCCTGGCCAAGAACCCCGCCGACCGGCCCACCGCGGGCGACGCGCTGCTGAAGCTCGTCGGCCACTCCCTGCTGACCGGGAAGCACGAGCCCGCCGCTCTCCCCGTCGCCGTCCCGGCCTCCCGGCCGCCGAAGCGGCGCGGATACGGGCTGCTGCTCGGCGCGGCCGGGCTGGCCATCGCGCTGGTCTCGGCGGGCGGCGGGCACCTGGTCGCCCGATCGCAGGCCGCGGCCCGGCCGGCGACCACGTCCGGAGCGCAGTCCACGAGCCTCTCCACGGCGGCGCCATCGCCATCCCCCTCGGACCTCGTGGACACCGTGTCGGCGAAGGCGGATCCGCCCGCGCCACCAGCGGCCACCAGCCACTTCTCCGTGCCCGGCGTCGACATGAAGGTGCACGAAAGCCCCAAGGACGCGGTACGGCTCACCGCGTACCGGGTCGGCCAGGACACCTACCTGCGGACTCCGGGAACCACCACGTTCATCAAGTCCCCCACGCCGGGCGTCGAGCCGGCTCCGTCTCCCGACGGCACCTGGATGGCCATGTTCACCCCGGCCGTGGTCACCTTCCTCAACCAGAAGACGAACGAGCGGTTCACGATGAGCCCACCGCCGCCGCCGGCGGGGCAGGGGCCCGTCACCGCGGACAAACCCACCTGGTCCTCGGACGGCAAGCGACTGCTGCTCACCCTCTCCACCCAGGGCGACACCCCGCGACCCACCGGATTCGTCCTCATGGATCCGGCGGCACGCACGTCGAAGCTGGTGGACACCACCGATGACCTCCAAGGCTTTGGCTGGTATGCCTGGCTCCCGGACGGGTCCGGTGTCGCCATCGGCTACCGGAAGGAGACCGGGCAGGGCGTGCTGTTCCGTGACCTCAGCGGACGCGAGGTCCGGAACCTCGACTGGGTCGGGCAGATGTACGGCCGCCGCATGTTCTCCCCGTCGGGCCGGCTCTTCGTCACCTACTGCCCGAGTGGCGGCACGTTCTGCCTGTGGGACACCACCAGCGGCGTGCGCCAGGCATCAGTCGCGATCTTCTTCGAAAACGCGCTTCTCTTCGGCTGGTACGACGACGCGCACCTCATCGTGAATGATCCCAGCAAGAAGACCCATCAGATCGTCGTCATGGACCCCCGCGGCCGCGCGCAGCGCGTTTTGGCGGAGATCGCCGCCGATGACGACAAAGCCGATTTCCTGCTCTACTACACCCGGAGCTGACCGCCATGCCTCCCGTCGTTCCGCTGCCGCCCGGAGAGCCCGCCCAGCTCGGCCCCTATCACCTGATCGGGCGGCTCACCCCCGCCGTCCACATGGCCCGGTCCCCCTCGGGCGAGCAGGTCGTGATCAAGCGGTTCCGCCGCGTCGACGACCCCCGGAAGGTGGCCGCGCTGCGCCAGGTCGCGGCCATCGGCACCGCGCTGATCCTCGACACCGGACCGGACTACGTCGTCAGCGAGCGCGTGGACGGACCCTCCCTGGACGAGACGGAGCCGCTCTCCGGCCCGGCGCTGCACCGGCTGGCCATCGCGCTGATGACCACCGTCGCGGCCCTGCACAGGGCGGGCATCAGCCATGGCCGCATCCGTCCGGATCAGGTGGTGACCGGCCCGGACGGCCCCCGGCTGCTCTGCCACGGGTCCCTCGCCGACGCGCCGGCCTGGCGCTCCCCCGAAGAGCTGCGCGGCGAGCCCGCCGCCGGGCCCACCGACCTGTTCGCCTGGGCCGCCACCGTCACCTTCGCCGCCACCGGCCGGATTCCCTTCGCCACCGACGAGAAGCGGCTCGTTCACGGCGCCACCGACCTCGGCCCCCTCGACGGCGACCTGCGCGAACTGGTCGCCGACTGCCTGGCCTCCCAGCCCCGCGAGCGGCCGACCGCCGACGAGGCGCTGCTGCGCCTGATCGGCCACTCCGGCGCGCTGAACACCCTGGCTCCCAGCATGCCGGCGCCCACCCGGCCCCGCTCCCGCCGGCCGTCCGGGCTGGTGCTCACCGCCGCGGGGCTCGCCATCGCGCTGGTCTCCGGCGGCGCCGCGTACGCGCTGACGCCCCGGCCGGTGGCGAGGGTCGACTCGGCGACGGAGCTCGGCCAGGCGAGCCCCTCGACTGCCCCGACCGCCTCCACCTCGACGGGCTCGACCGCCCCGACGGCCCCTGGCCCGGACGGCACGACGGCCCCCCCGCCCACGAGCTCGCCGCCCCAGCCCACGAAGGAGATCACCCTGCCCACCGGGGGAACGCTCTACGAGCACCCCGACGACCCGGTCCTTCTCACGTCGTATCAGGTCCCGAACGGCAAGGAAACCGTCTCCTACGCGCGAGCACCCGGCGAGAAGGCGAAGTTCGAGCAGACGGGCGGCAACCACATCGTCGCGGCCGTCTCCCCTGGCGGTCGCTGGCTGGTCACGATCAACGAGTTCTACTTCGTCGAGTCCTCGCGCCAGGTCATCTCCTTCACCGACAGGACCACCGGCTCGCGGTTCTCGGTGCCGGCCCTCGGCACTCCGTACTACACCCAGAGCCCGACGTGGTCCCGGGACGGCAACCGCGTCCTGCTCACCGTCTTCGACCGGAGCGGGGGAACCGCGTCGGTCCACGTCAAGGGCTTCCTCATCATCGACGTCGGCACTCGCCAGACGCGGTTCGTCCAGACGGCGAACGAGGAGGACATCAAGGCGTTCCTGGCCAAGCCGGCCGACAGCCGCCCCGCCGGCTTCTTCCGGTGGACTCCCGACGGCGCCGGGGTGTCCGCCCTCTACATCACCCCTGAGGGGCGGGTCGGTGTGCGCTTCTGGGATCTTTCCGGGCGGGTGACCCGCAGCATGCACTGGGTGGGACCCACGATCGGATTCACCGATCCCTTCTCCCCCTCGGGCAAGCTGTTCACCACGACGGGCTGCGTCAAGAATTCCGCCACCTGCGTGCGGGACACGGCGACGGGCGCGCGGCAGGCGACCGTTCCGGCGCCGCCGGGCGCATTCCTCCTCAACTGGTACGACGAAAGCCACCTCGTCGTGGGGTACTGGTCCGGCAAGAACCAGTACCGGGCCGTGGTCGTGGATCTCCAGGGCAAGGAGGTCCGGCTGCTCGCGGAGGTCAAGGCGCCCAAGGGCAGCCAGGTGCTTCTGTCGTACACCCGGCGCTGATCACCATGCCGAACGCCCTCCCCCTCCAGCCGGGCGACCCGGCGCACCTCGGCGGCCACCGGGTCCTCGGCCGGCTCGGCTCCGGCGGCCAGGGCGTCGTCTACCTGGCCGAGTCCGGCGACGGCGTCCGGGTGGCCGTGAAGGTGTTGCACGCCTCCGACGACCCCGAGGCGGACGCCCGGTTCCGCCGCGAAGCGGAGGTGCTGCCCCGCATCGCCTCGTTCTGCACCGCCCAGGTTCTCCACGTCGGTACGGCCGACGCGATGCCGTACATCGTCAGCGAGTACATCGAGGGCCCGACGCTGCAGCAGGCCGTCCGGGAACGCGGGCCGCTGCGCGGGCGTGAGCTGCGGCGGGTCGCGGTGGGCACGGTCACCGCGCTGGCCGCCATCCACCGGGCCGGGGTCGTGCACCGCGACTTCAAGCCCGCCAACGTGCTGCTCAGCCGGGATGGGCCACGGGTGATCGACTTCGGCATCGCGCGGGCGGTCGACGCCGAGGCCACCGAGGAGGGGATCGTTGGCACCCCCGCCTACATGGCCCCCGAGCACCTCGGCGACGCGCCCCCCGGACCGGCCGCGGACCTGTTCGCGTGGGGATCCGTGATGGTCTTCGCCGCGTCGGCCCATCCGCCCTTCGGCACCGACGCGTTCGCGGCGATCATGCGCCGGATCCTCATGGAGGAACCCGACCTCGGCGCGCTCGACGGCGATCTCCGGGAGATCGTCGCCCAGTGCCTGGCGAAGGATCCGGCCGAACGGCCCGCCGCGGGCCAGGTCTTGTTCCGGCTGCTCGGCCAGCCGCCGGGCGAGCCTGAGCGGACGGCCACGGTGCGGCTGCTCGCGGAGGGCACCGAGGCGGCGGGCGCCGTCACCAGCGCGACGACGGACCGGCGGCGTGGCTGGGTACGCCCGGTCGCGGCCGTCGCGACGGCCGGCGCGCTCGCCACCGCTGTGACGATCTTCGCGCTGACCAGGCAGGATGCGACCACGTCGGCCACATCCTCCGGGTCGTCCTTCTCCTCCTCGTCTCCCGCGCCTTCTACGCCGGCCCCGGGCTCCGGCACGGCCGCGGGGGGCAGGCTCGCCGTACCCGAACTGAACGCCACGATCCATGAGCGGCCTTCCGACCGGATCAGGCTCACCTCTTTCGTCGTCAAGAAGTCCGAGCTTGATTTCCCGGCCTACGTGCGGCTTCCCGGCAAGGCCGAGTTCGAGCAGCTCCCCGAGTTCCGGGATCCCATCGTGTCGCCGGACCGGACGACGGTGGCGGCCGTCTACTGGATGCCGGAGCACATCCCCGACAACCCCAACGCGGCCTGGTTCACCGACCGGGCGACGGGGGCGACGTTCTCCGTCCCGACCGTGGAGAAGCCGCTCCTGGTCAGGTCCCCGCAGTGGTCCCGCGACAGCCGCAAGCTGCTGCTCACCGTCTGCACTTTGGGAGCCTCGGTCACCGACGCCAAGCGGACCGTGGGGTTCGTCGTCGTGGACGTCGCCGCCCGGAGATCCACCTTCACCCGGGTCTCCGACCGGCAGTCGGGGGGCTTCGCCTACCTCTGGGGACCGGACGGCTCGTCCGTGATCCGCCCGATCAACACGGCCGAAGGGGGGATCCGCCAGTACGCGCTCGACGGACGCGTCCTGCGCACCTACCGGAACGTCCGGGCGGCGGGTGACCTGGCCGCCGGATTCTCACCGTCGGGACGGCTGCTCGCCGCCCTGTGCCCGGGAAAGGCCCTCGCGGCCTGCGTGCTGGACGCCAAGACCGGCGAACGGCGGGCACGGTTCGCGCTGCCCGCCGAGGGCGCCCTGTGGGATTGGTTCGACGAAGACCATCTCCTCGTCTTCGACAGGGGGCGCAATGCCTGGAGGGTGGATGTCGTGGACCTCACCGGCAAGCGGGTCCGGCTCTTCGCCGAGTTCACCGGCACGGACGACACCTTCTGGCTGGTGCACCTCACCCGGAGCTGAAAGGTGCGCGGGCACGCCCATGGTTGGCCTCGAACGCGACACCCCACGGGGAGCGAAATCGCCCATTGTGACAAAGTGAGGGAGGTTTGCCCTATTTTGGGATAAAATAACTGCCTATTGCCACCCCAGTGAGAGTGAGATGGCATGGCCAGCTTCGTTCACGTGATGCCGCTCGACGACGTCATCAGCCACGAGGGCACGCCCGACTGCGTCTGCGGCCCCGGCGGCGACGCCGTACAGATCGTGGAGACCCGCGAACCGATCGGCATGATCTACCACCACCATGCCATCCGCCCCTGCCACCAGTGGGAAGCCTCCCCCGAACTCTAGATGGCACGCCCAGCGTCCACGGCGCCGCGCGAGGTCGACCGCCGCCGCCGCCTCGATGTGGGCTGCCGGCCCCCCGGTGACGAGGCAGGCGCCGCCAGGGGCGACGCCTCCCCACTCGTTTGATCATCCACGGCTCCGACCGACGGCCCGCCCAAGGCGGTGCGAGCGGCGTGTGTGGAGCCTGCCCCGATCCGGCCGATGGCATGGACGAACGCCTGGCGACGGGAAACCAACCTGCAAGTGGAAAACAAGGGGACGTCAAGCGGCGCGGCGCATAGTCTGCTCAAAAGTCACCGGAAGGAGGGACGAACCATGAGACGCATCAGGACCCCCCGGCCACGGAACACTCGCCGCACGCCCACGACCCAGGAGCTGGACCTGCGCTCCCCCGCTGGTCGTCGCCTGCCGTATTGAACCGCCCTTTACGCCAACCTTACGCTCCGATCTGTAAACAAGAGCGCGTATAACGAATTCATCACGGCCGGGGGGACGAAGATGCTCAAGGTGGTGCCGCCACTCGACAAGGTCAGGGACATCAGATCGGCTTCGCGCCGTAGACCGAGTCAGGATCGGAAGATCGTCGACTTGCGGGCCTACACCGGCGGCAACGTCATCCGATTCCCCCGAACCGCCGGACCCACCTCGGCGGCATAAGACCCTGAGCACCCCGCCACGCGCAGTGGCGGGGTTCTTGATTTATGCGCCCCATCCGCCGGCCCATCCGGGCACGCCCGCAGCTCGGCAAATCACGGTGTCCTCTGCTCGGTCATATGTTGCGCGCCTACCGGATGGCGCGGAAGACGGTCAAGGTGTGCAGTTCGTGGCGGGTGACCCTGGTGAAGCGGGCGTTGAGACCGTCCCGAATCCTGTCCAGGAGGTCTTCCCGCAGGACGAAGCGCCGGTTCAGCCGCGACGGGGCCGTGCCTCCGTGCCAGGCGATCACGAGCTCTCCCCCGGGCCGGGTGACGCGGTGGAGCTCACACAGTCCCGCCTCCAGGTCCGGCCACAGCGCGACGTTGTTGACGCTTACGACGCGGTCGAACACCTCGTCCGGAAAGCCGGTGGCGTCCGCCGTGCCCAACCGCAGATCGACCCGGCCCGCCCGTACGGCGGCGCGGTTTCGAGCAATCGCCAGACGCCGCATCTCCGCCGACGGATCCACGCCACAGACCTGCCCGTCCCCGACCCGACAGTCCCTGGCATGGCCGTCCTCGACCCCGCCGTCCTGACGGTTCCTGGCGTAGCCGTCCCTGATCTCGCTGTCCCCGATCCAACGGTTCCTGGCATTGCCGTCCTCGGCGCGGCCGTTCTTGACGTGAGCGTCCGCCACCTGGGCGGCGAGCAGGCCGACCAGTGCGCCCGGTCCGTATCCGATCTCGAGAACGCGATCGCCCTTGCGCACCGAGAGCAGACGGGCGACCTCCCGCTGCCGGTTGGTCCAGCGCATCAACCACCCCGCCAGGTGACCCCTGAGCCCACACGGAAGCGCGAACGGCGAGGTCACCGGCCTGTTCGCGGTCCACGGACGGACCTCCTGGATGTCCATGTATCCATGCTGATACCTCACTCTGGAGTGACAGCAGGTGACCCCCCGTAACGACGCAATGAGTGACCAGAACCCTGGCTCCGTCGAAGTCGGCCCCTTGACTACGCGTTCGCACTCCGAGCGGCCCGGCACGCGACGTACCGGCACCGTGTGGCGGAATGGCCTGGCTTGACCCGCTCCGCGAGGAAGTCACCATAGGTGCGGCGCCCGGTGGCGTGTTCCGGCGCGAGAAGAGCGCCGTCACGAGAGGCGGCCGCGATCCTCCCGATGGACCACATCGGCACAATGAGGCGGCGCCGTCCGGCGGCGGCCAGCGAAGCCCGGACGATGTCCCTGCCCCGGAGGATCTCGGGCCCTCCCATGTCGGCCACCCGTCCCGACGGCTCACCCACCGCCAGCTCGGCCAGCCGATCGGCCACCTCGATCGTGTCGACCGGCTGGAAACTCCAATCGGGGACCGGCACGACGGGGAGCTTTCCGAGGGACAGGGCGATGAAGAGGACGAAGTCGTGGAACTGGGTGGTCCGCAGGATCGTGTACGGCACGCCCGAGGCCTCGATCATGCGCTCGACCTCGAGCTTCTCCCGGTAGTAGAAGTACGGATTGCGGTCGACGCCGACGATGGAGATGAAGACGAGATGGCCTGATCCGGCCCGCCGAGCCCAGCAGCCGATAGGCGAGACCGAACAGCCGGGGACGCTGTGTCTCGAATTCCTCCACCACGACACCCAGCGTATTGACGGTCGGATAGTGCAGGATGGTTCCGTGACCTCTTCCTCAGCCGTCGTCCAGCCTGACCAAGATCTGGTCAAGGAGATCCTGGACGAGTTGGAGCTCGAGCACACCGTGGACACCGAGGGCGACCTCGCCATTTCCACGGCTGAGCTCACGGTCTTCTTCCTGTTCGGCTCGGAGGGCGATCTCTTCACGGTCCGCACCTTCTACGACAGGCACTACTCGGTCGACGAGAAGCCCGTCCTGCTCACGGCGCTCAACGAGTGGAACGCCGACACCATGTGGCCGAAGGTGTACGCGTTCACGCCGGACAGCGGAGTGATGCGGGTCGTCGGCGACTCCCAGCTCTACATCGGCGCCGGCGTGACCCGCGAGCACCTGACCACGGTGATCGCCCACTGGGTCAGGTTCGCGATCAAGTTCCACCGCTGGCTGACCGACCGCCTCGCCTTCGAGACCGACGACGCCAACGGCGACCCCGACTAGTGAGCCTTCCTCGCCACCCATCAGGTGATCCCGTCGGTGTCACTTCGTCGATCTCAGGTGGCCTGACCCTGCCGACATTCACGTGGCCTGCCAAAATGTCGCCTCACCGGGGGAACGTGCCCGACGCTGCCGAGGCTATTGGATTCTGCTGAAGGCCTCCGAGGTGAAGCTTTCCGGGTAGGGAGACCGCTGCAGCGCATCCTCGCGTGACAGGGTCCCGTTCCGTACGGCGACGCCCAACTCCGCGACGACCCGGAGCTCTTCCCTCTGGGTGCGGACGAAGGCGGCGTCGACCGGATCGCCGTGGCCGGGCACCACCGTCACCGGTCGCCGGTCCGGGATCCGGTCGAGGAGCCGGTCGACGGCCTGGGGCCAGGCCGGCGGACAGGAGTCCGAGAACGACGGCGGAGCGCCGTGCTCGACGAGGTCCCCGGCGAAGAGCACCCCCGCGTCGGGGACGTGTACCGCCAGATCGTGGCCGGTGTGCCCGGGACCTGGATGGAACACGTGAACCACCCGGCCGCCGAGATCGATCTCCTGCTCGGCGTCCACCAACCGATCGGGCAGGATGACGCGCGCCGCGTCGATCCGGTCGGCCAGCCGCGTCTCGCCCCGCTCCCGGTAGTAGCCCGCCCACTCCTGCCGCTGCGCCTGCGCGCCCGTCTCCAGGTCGGTACGGCAGGCCGGGTGGGCCCAGACGTCACATCGCCCGAAGGCGGCGGTGCCGAAACTGTGGTCGAAGTGCGCGTGCGTGAGGACGACAGACCAGGGCAAATCGGTGAGCTCCCTGATCGCGACGGCGAACTCCGCGCCATGGACCTCGTCCGTACCGGTGTCGATCACGAGACAGCCGCGTTCGCCGATCACCAGCCCGAGCGACAGGTCCAACTCCTGGTGCCTGCGCACCCAGACACCGTCACCAAGCCCCGCCCACGTTGCCACGCGGGCAACGCTACGCCACACGTGCACTCGTGAGGGCCAGGCGGCCGGAGCCGGCTCGAAGGGGCATCGCCGCAGATGTCGGAGACCGTGCCCGCCTCCGTGCGCGCCGTACTGGCCGCCGTCAATCGCGCCCTGTGAAAAAGGGAGTGGGGAGCCGGCATCGCTT
>JBIOWF010000182.1:0-30410 GCA_044868295.1 Microtetraspora sp.
CGGGACAACGGCCACGGGACAGGTCGACTCCTGGAGGAGTGCTCTGGCGGTCGGCCCGAGACCTTCGTGCCGTCCCACGACGATGAGTGAGGCATCTCGCGACGCCTCTCGCAGAGCCGCCGCTGGAGGCGCGGTCACCACGCTGGTGGAGACCCGCACCAACGGATGTTCCTCCTGCCACGGCTTCAGGCGCATGCGCAGAGCGTCATCGTGGGGCGCCGGGACCGCGGATTCGCCCACATGGGCGGACGGCGCCGTGACAAGTGAGGCCGGCACCGGCGCCTCCGCATGGAGAGCGACCAGTCTCATCCGCCTCAGCTCCGCCTGATTGAACGCGAAGCCCACCACGGCGGCATCCGGCTTCGACCCGACACCGACGACCACGGGTCCTGGATGCGCCGGGACCGGTATCGGCCCGGGCCCTCGGACCGCGATGACCGGACACCGGGCATGGGAAGCGACGTGAACGGCGACCGAGCCGACCGCCGCCCGCTCCGCCGCTCCGAGGCCTCGGGAGCCGACGACGATCAGCTCGGCTTCGCCCGAGAGCTCCGAGAGTCGCTCCGATGCGCTTCCCTCATGGAGGTCGCCCCGAACGTCGTTGACCGTACTGCACGAGCGCGCGCACTCGGCGCCGTGCCACAGCACGTGCTCGGCCGCGTTCCGCAGATGCGACTTCGCCTCATCGCTCGCCTGCCCATACGGCCACG
Source organism: Microtetraspora sp. (assembly GCA_044868295.1). Classification (GTDB taxonomy): domain Bacteria; phylum Actinomycetota; class Actinomycetes; order Streptosporangiales; family Streptosporangiaceae; genus JBIOWF01. Next base: position 711 of record JBIOWF010000182.1, read on the forward strand.
ACCAGGCGTGCATGACGATCAGCGGCGAACCCCTGAGTTCGGCCTCGTCCATCGCCCAGTACAGCGCCTGCATCGAGTAGTCAGAGCCGTCATAGCCCACGATGACTGCCCGGTTCGAGGTCAATGTCATCACCTCCACCGCCAATCGGATGATCCACGCCGATTCGGGTCATTTCCATGGTCACGAAGGCGCCCGCCGCGCCGTAGGGCCTCCGGGCCCGGACCCGTGGGACGTTAGTCCTTTTGCCCGCCTGGGACGGCCCTTCTCTTCGCCGGTCCTGGCCGGCGGACGAGCTCATTCGAACCGTGCCCAAATACCCTGCGACTGAGGACTTCCGACCCCTTCGACGCGCGCGGGCGCAACGGTGTGATGGAGATGTGAATTCCGGCCGCTCTCGCCGAGCGGCTCAGCCACCCCGGAGGGAGGACATCATGCGTGTCAAGGTCAAGGACGTCATGACCAAGAACGTCACGACGGTCGACGCGAGCACTCCCTTCAAAGACGTCGCCGAGACGCTCATCGCGCACGCGGTCAGCGCCGTCCCCGTGGTGGACGGCGAGGGCAGGGTCGTCGGAGTCGTGTCCGAAGCCGATCTGCTCCGCAAGGAGGAGTTCCGGGAGCAGTATTACCGCGAGGGCTACCAGCCTCCGCTGCGTGTACGGCTGCGCAGCCGCATGAGTCAGGAAGGCGGCAGGCCCCGGGACAAGGCTCGGGGAGAGACCGCCGGTGAGCTGATGACCGCTCCGGCGGTGACAGCGCCGGCCGAGATCACCACGGTGGTCGCGGCCCGCATCATGGACGAGCACGGAATCAAGCGGCTCCCCGTCGTCGACGCCGAGGGGCGGCTCACGGGCATCGTCAGCCGTGCCGATCTGCTCAAGGTTTTCGTCCGCAGCGACGACGACATCCTCCACGAAGTGCGCGACGACATCCTTGAGCGGTCTCTCTGGGTCGAGACCTCCGGTGTCACCGTGACAGCCGACAAGGGTGTGGTGACCTTGGAACCACCGTGAGCTGATGCCCCGCAGCCCGGGGCGATACGGACTTCGCCTGTGGGATGAACATGGTCCACGGCCGCATCATCGTCGAACCCGCTGATGACGGCGTCCAGGGCGCAGAGTCCGTCCTGCGCGAGAGCCGGGACGCTCGGCGTTGGACGAGTCCATGGTGACCGGCGAATCCATCCCGGTCGATAGGGGCCCAGGCGATCAGGTGATCGGCGGGACGATCAACCAGACGGGCGCTTTCCGGTTCCGAGCGGAGCTCTTATGGCGTCGCCATCAGCCTTACGGCGGTGACCTTGTACTCCGGGCATGACGTCACGGTGTCGGCGTGGTCGGACGTCAGCCGGTTCACCCCGCTGGAGGGGAAGTGAAAGGAGCAGAAGACCTGTCCGGGCACCATCTCGTCGCTGATCCGGGCGACCAGACGGGCGCGGCCGTGACGGCTCTCCACCGCGACCGGATCTCCGTCGCGCAGGCCGTACCGGGCGGCGTCGGACGCGTCCAGGTCGAGCCGGTCCACGCCGTCCAGCCGGATGTTCGCGCTGCGCCGGGTCATGCTGCCGGAGTTGTAGTGCGCCCAGCGCCGTCCGGTGACGAGGATCAGCGGGTAGTCGCCGTCCGGCTCCTCGCCGGGCGGAAGGTACGGGCCGGCGGTCAGGTGGGCGAGCCCGTCCGGAGTGGCGAACCGCTCGCGGTAGAGCGTGGCCTCCCCCGGCTCGTCGGGGCTGCGGCAGGGCCACGGAATGGAGCCCTCCCGATCGAGGCGTTCATGGGAGAGTCCGGCGAACAGAGGTGTCACCCGGGCGCACTCGGCCAGCGCCGCGGCCGGGGTCCGGCAGCCAAGGTCGACGCCGAGCGCCGCGGCGACGGCGTGGACGGCCGCGAAATCCGTCATCGCCTCCCCCGGCGGTTCCACGGCGGGGCGTACGCGCTGGAACCGGCGGTCGAAGTTGACGAAGGTGCCGTCCTTCTCCAGCCAGGACGCGACCGGCAGGACGGCGTCGGCGCGCCGGGCGGTCTCGGACAGGAACAGCTCCTGGCAGATGACCAGCGGGCAGGCGTCCAAGGCTTCGCCGACCCGCGTGGAGTCCGGGTCGGTGGCGCACACGTCTTCCCCGATGATCCACAGTGCCCGCAGCTCACCGGCGCGCGCGGCGGCGAACATCTCCGGGATGCGCAGCCCCGGTTTCTCCGGCACCGGCACGCCCCACACGGCCTCGGCTCCGGCCCTGGCGACGGGATCGGTCACCTTCCCGTATCCGGGCAGCAGGTCGGGCAGCGCGCCCATGTCGGAGGCGCCCTGGACGTTGTTCTGGCCGCGCAGCGGATTCACTCCGAAGCCGCGATCGGTGCCCACGGCGCCGCGCAGGATCGCCAGGTTGGCCAGCGCCCGCACACCGTCGGTGCCGTGGAGATGCTCGGTGACGCCCAGCCCGTAGACGATCGCCGGTCGCTCGGCGCACCCGTAGAGGCGGGCGGCGGCGATCAGGTCTTCGGCCGGGACGCCCGTGATGGCCCGGACCCGATCCGGCGGGTAGTCGGCCAGCAGCGCGCGCAGCTCCGGCAGGCCGGCGGCGCGGCGGCGCAGGAACTCCTCGTCGATCAGGCCCTCCGCCAGCAGCACGTGCGCCAGCCCGTGGAAGAGGGCGACGTTGGTGCCGGGCCGGGGCCGCAGATGAACGTCGGCGTGGCGGGCGAGTCCGACGGCGCGCGGGTCGGCGACGACCAGCCGCGCACCGCGCAGAACTCGTTGAAGCAGCCGGGCGCCGACCACCGGATGCGCCTCGACCGGGTTGGCGCCCACCACCAGCAGGCAGTCCGCCTGCTCCACATCGTCGAAGGAATCGGTGCCGCCGGGCAGGCCGAAGGCGGCGGTCAGCCCGGCGGCCGAGGGAGAATGGCAGAGACGGGAGCAGTTGTCGACGTTGTTGGTGCCGATCGCGACCCGCATGAACTTCTGGATCAGGTAGTTCTCTTCGTTGGTCGCCCGCGCCGAGGAGATCGCCGCCACGGCGTCCGGGCCGCCCGCTGCGACCGCGGCCCGCATCCCACGGGCGACGTGGCCGAGTGCTTCCGCCCAGCTCACCGGCACCAACCGGCCGTCGCGGCGCAGCAACGGCCGGGTGAACCGCTCCGGTGAACTGAGGAACCCGTGCGCGAAGCGGCCCTTGACGCAGGCATGTCCACGGTTGACCGGGCCGTCATGATCCGGAACGACCGCGGCCACCTCTCCGTCCCGTGTCAGCACCTCGAGCGAGCAGCCGACCCCGCAATAGCCGCATGTCGTGCGCGTACGCGTGAGTGACGGCCTCCTGGTACCGATGGGCAGGCCGGGCTCAGTGAGCGCACCCGTCGGGCAGGTGTCGACGCAGCCGCCGCAGGCGACGCAGTCGGAGTCCACCCACGCGCCGCCCGTGCCGGGCGCGACCACCGTGTCGGCGCCCCGGCCGACCAGGGTGAGCGCGAACGTGCCCTGCACCTCGGCGCACATGCGCACGCATCGGCCGCATGCGATGCACAGATCCCGGTCCAGATGGACGTAGGGATGCGAGTCGTCGCGCCCCCGTCCGCCATCGCCTTGCGCCTCACTCGGCGTGATCCCCAGTGAGGCGCAGACCCGGGCAAGCTCACCACCCTCCGCGCCGCCTTCCAGCGCGTACGGCGGCAGCGCGGAGACGATCATCTGGGCGGCGTCCCGGCGCAGCGCCCGCAACTCGTCGGCGTCCACGTCGATCACGGCGTCCGGGGCGGCCGGCGTCACACACGCCGCGACGACGTGCTCGCCGGTCCTGACCAGGCAGGTACGGCACGAGCCCGCCGGGGAAAGCCGGTCGTCGTGACACAGGCTCGGCAGATCGATCCCCGCAGCCCGCACCGCGGCCAGCAACGACGCCCCCTCGGCCAGCGAGACGGTGATTCCATCGACGCGGACTTTCACCGATCCCGCCCCCTAGGCCGGTCCGAACCCGCGCTGCCGCCCCGCCTCCTCGAGCCCACGGCATCGCCCGACCGCTTCGGCGATTCGGAGCCGACGCTGCCGCCCGGCCCTTCGGAATAGCCGGAGTCCGCGACCCCGCCCCGCCTGTCTGGTGAGTCCGCGCCCATGGCGCCAACTGCCGATGGGTCCTCGCTCCAATCGTCCAGGCGATCGCCGTACGCGCGGGCGAGGCTGCGCACCGCCATGGGCACTCTGCGGCCGAAGGCACACAGGCTCGCCACCCCCATCACCCGCAATACCCGGGCGTACTCCTCGCCAGGACGGGAACCGGTGGCGACAAGTTCCAGACCACGGCGGGAACCGACGCGACAGGGTGAGCACGCCCCGCAACTCTCGGCGGCGGCGAACTCCCAGATGTGCCGCAGCACCTCCTCCGGCGCGACACGATCATCGAACGCGACCAGCCCGGCATGCCCCAGGGCGGCGCCATGCCTGCTCAGTTCCGCATCGGTCAGCGTCACATCCAGATCGCCCGGGGCGAGGAAGCCGCCCAACGGCCCGCCCACCTGCAAAACGCTCAGCTCCGCGCCGTCCCGTAGCCCTCCGCCCAGCTCGGTGACGATCCGCCGAATCGATGTGCCGATCTCGACCTCGTAGCAGCCAGGTCGCGCGAACCGCTCCGACAGGCAGACCAGCTTGGTCCCGGTCTCGGTCTTCGTACCGCGCCGCGCGTACGCCTCTCCGCCCCGCCGCACGATCCACGGGACCGCGGCCAGCGTCTCAACGTTGTTGACCACTGTCGGCACGTCCCACAGGCCCTGCTGCGTCGGGTACGGCGGGCGGGGCCGCGCGCACCCACGACCGCCTTCGAGACCGGCGATGAGCGCGGTCTCCTCTCCGGCGACGTAGGAACCGGCGCCTTCCACCACCTGGACATCAAGGTCGACGTCGCTGCCGTGGACCGCCTGGCCCAGGTGACCGTCCACATACGCGCGCTCCACAGCGGCCCGCATGCGGGCCAGCGCCCGCGGATACTCCGAGCGCACCAGGATCACGGCCTGGGCGGCCCGGCAGGCGAAGCAGGCCAGCGCCAAACCCTCAAGCACCCGATCCGGGTCCAGCTCCATCAGCAGCCTGTCCGCGTAGGAGCCGGGGTCGCCCTCATCGCCGTTGGCCACCACCACCGTCGCCGGCGAACCGCCCGCGGCGGCCCACTTCGCGGCCACCGGAAAACCGGCGCCGCCTCGCCCTCGAAGGCCGGAGGCCGCCACCTCGGCCTGGACCTGCTCAGGGCTGCGTATTGCCACGACTTCCGGCCACACCTGCCAGGCCGCCTCCCCCGCCACCACACCGGCCAGCACCACCGGATCGCCGGTGGCGTCAGCGGCCGGGATGGGCGGTGCCTGCGGCCGTACGCGGCCGGACAACTGGTCGGCGATCGTCGGTCCGGTGCACGGCGCATCGCCGTCGAGACATGCGGGACCTGTGTAGCAGTAGCCGAGACAGCGGACGGCCTGCAGTGATACCCCGGCTTGGGGATCAGCCTCGTTGAGGGCGATGCCCAGCACCTGCTCCACCTCGGCGACATGCCGGCCGCCACGGGCGGCGAAGCACGCCGCAGCCGTACAGACCCGCACGTGGCGGGAGCAGTGCGGGGCAGCCAGATCGGCGTAGAAGGTGGCCGGTCCCAGCCCCGCGGCGGCCGGCAAGCCCAGTCGCTCCGCCACGGCCGGCGCCCAGGCTTGCGGGCCCGTCGCCGAGCCGGCCGCGGCCCGGGCCAGTGCCTCCGTCAACCGGAGGCCAGAGCGCCCACGCCGCTCGGCCAGCGCGAGGAAGGCATCGAAACGCTCCGGCGAACCCATGGCCCCATCATGCGCCTGCCCTGTCACCTATCTCATGGCCCAACGGCCTGCCCAGGCGGGACCTTTGGTCCTTCATTACACGGGCCGGACATTCGACTCTGAGAAGAGGAGATCCTCGTCAGACCTCGTCACAGGATCAGGAACGGGAGGCACATATGAACACGGAATTCATAGCCGCGGATCCATGGGACGGCTGGGGCCACATGGGTGGTGGTTGGGCATGGCTGTGGGGCGGTTTCATGATGTTGTTCTGGGTCGGCCTCATCGCCTTGGTCGTCTGGCTCGTCGCCCGGACGGTGTCGGGTTCGCGGCCCGCCACGCGGCCCGAGCTCTCCGGCCTCGATCGAGCGCGAGACATCCTGTCGGAGCGGTACGCCCGAGGCGAGATCTCCACGGAGGAGTACCACGACCGGATCACCCACCTCGGCCGGTCCGGATAGGCGGTCCGGCCTGTCCCGATCCGCTGACGTTCCCATCGGCAACGCCGGGGCACGATTACGCAGGAGGAAAGCGGCCAAACCGCGGGGGGCAACCATGATCAATCCAAGTGCCGTCGCCGCACGGCCGAGTCGAGCGGCCATCGCACAGCTTGGGACCTGCCGTTGAAGATCCGCGATGCCCTGCATGCGATCAACGGCACGGACCTGTTGTGCGGGGCGGCGGCGGCCGGGCTCGCGGCCGGAGGCGTCTGCCACCTGATGGGCCTGCCGTCGACGGCGAACCTCATCTGGTCGGTGGTCACGGCGGCGGCGTTGCTGCCCGCGATCTGGTGGGCCGCGAACGGCCTGCGCAAAGGCCGACTGGGCAGCGACATTATCGCTGTGCTCTCGCTCGCCGGAACTCTCGCCGTCCGTGAATTCCTCGCCGGGGCGATCATCGGGGTGATGTTGACCGGCGGCCAGGCGCTGGAGCAGCGCGCCTCTCACCGCGCCCGGCGGGACCTCGACGCCCTCCTGTCGCTGGCACCCCGCTTCGCCCATCGTTACGCGGACGGCCGCATCGTGACCGTCGAGGTGGCCGCCGTACGGCCCGGCGACCTTCTCGTCGTGCGCCCCGGAGACATCGTGCCGGTCGACGGCCATCTGCAGAGCCCTTCGGCCGTGCTGGACGAATCCACCCTCACCGGTGAGCCGCTGCCGGTCGAGCACCAGGCCGGCGATGAGATCCGCAGCGGAGGCGTGAACTCCGGAGCTCCTTTCGATCTGCGGGCCACAACCGGAGCCGAAAGCAGCACGTACGCCGGGATCGTCCGGCTCGCCCGAGAGGCCGCGGCGTCCCGTGCCCCCTTCATGCGGATGGCCGACAGGTATGCGGCGCTCTTCCTCCCGGCAACGCTGCTGCTGGCGGGAGCCGCCTGGATGATGTCCGGGGACCCGGTCCGGGCGGTGGCCGTCCTCGTGGTGGCGACGCCGTGCCCCCTGATCCTCGCGGCGCCGATCGCCTTCGTGTCCGGCCTTTCTCGGTGCGCCAGGCGCGGCGTCATCGTCAAAGGCGGCGACGCTCTCGAACGGCTCGCACGAGCCAGGGTGCTGCTGTTCGACAAGACCGGCACCGTGACCACCGGCCGCCCCTCGCTGATCGACATCGCCGCCGTCCCCGGCAGGTCACCTGACGAGCTCCTGCGCCTGGCCGCCTCACTCGACCAGATCTCCCCGCACGTGCTCGCCGCCGCGATCGTGCGGACCGCCCACAAGCGCGACATAGAGCTCACGCTGCCGGCCGATGTCGTGGAAGAACCCGGTCAGGGAATCCGCGGCCGGGTCGACGGCCGGACCGCCGCGGTGGGCAAGGCCGGCTGGGTGGCATCAGACGCCGCCTCCCCATGGGTCGAGGGTGTACGGCGACGCGCCGCGGCATCGGGGGCGCTCACGGTCTTCGTGGGGGTGGACGGCAGGCTCGCGGGGGCCCTGCTGTTCCAGGACCGGCTCCGCACCGACGCGGCCTGCACGCTGCGGCTTCTCCGGCGCGCCGGCATTGAGCGCACGATCATGGTGACGGGCGACCGGCCGGCGGCGGCCGCGGCGATCGCCGAACTGGCCGGCGCGGACGAGGTTTTCGCGGAACAGAGCCCCGCGCAGAAGGTTCAGGTCGTCCGCGACGTAAGCGCCACCGCCCCCACCGTGATGACAGGAGACGGAGTGAACGACGCACCGGCGCTGGCCGCGGCCGGAGTCGGTATCGCCCTCGGCGCTCGAGGTGCCACCGCCTCTTCCGCCGCCGCCGACATCGTCATCACCGTGGACCGATTCGAGCGGGTCGCCGAGACCCTGGCCATCGCCCGCCGTACCCGCCGGATCGCGTGGCAGAGCGTGTCGATCGGCATGGGACTGTCGCTGACCGCCATGGTGCTCGCGGCGGCCGGCCGGCTCACCCCCGTGCTGGGGGCCCTGGTGCAGGAGGGCATCGACGTGGCGGTGATCCTCAACGCGCTAAGGGCACTCGGCGAAGGCATCACACATCGGGTGCCACGTCTGCGTGGGGACGCCGCGGAGCTCGTCCGCCGGCTTGACGAGGAACACCGCATGCTCTGGCCACATATCGAAGGACTTCCCCGGCTGGCCGAGCGGATGGCCGGCACACCTCTAAGCGAAATGCTCGGGGACCTCCGGGAACTGGCCGACTTCCTCGACCGGCTCGCCACCCACGAACGCGATGACGAGCGGTTGCTCTACCCGCACGTGGCACGCGCCCTCGGCGGCTCGGACCCCACCGGCACCATGAGCCGCGCCCACGCCGAGATCGCCGATCTGAGCCGCCGCACCGATCTCCTCGCGACCGCCCTGCTGGCAGGTCATGACGATCCCGACACCCGCGCCGAGCTCCGGCGGTTGCTCGTCGAACTCGCCGCCATCCTCCGGCTCCACTTCACGCAGGAGGAAGAGAGCTTCTTCGTCCTCGCGGAAGACGCCCCACGCCTATCCCAGCCGCCTGTGGATCACTGAGTCCCCCACAGGTCGGCAGCCGAGAGGAGCGGGACGGCCTGCGGGGAGACCTGACTGCGGCAGGGCACGCGTGTACACGAGCTCAGCCGGGCACGCCCTGACCGGTTCCGCCCGGCAGGCGTACCGGGTGCTGCGGCTCCGGCCGGGGTGCCCGCCGACTACGCCACCGACCAGGCCGCCGAGCTGGAGCCGGTTTTCTTCGCTCTCACCGAGGTGCAGGCCGCGTGCGCGACCGCGCGCCGCCGGGCGGAGCATCGCGCAGCCGAGATACGGGAGCACGCTCGTGCCCAGGCCGAGACCATCGTCTCGACAGCCCGGCTGGACGCGGAGGCGGAAAGGGCTCGGGCCGTGTCCGCCGCCCTGCATGAGGCCGATGAGGAGAGGTCGGCCACCCTGCGGGACGCCGACCTCGCTGCGGAGGGGATTCGGAGACGGGCCGCGGCTCGGATGCCGCAATACGTTGAGCGGGCGGTCGCAATGGTCAGATCTCTGGCGGGAGATCCTCCGTGACCGCCGCGTGGGTCGCCGTCTCGACCAGGGCCAGGGCCCTCGTCCGCCGGAGAGTCGGTCTTGGCTCCGACTCCCTCGCGGCGGCCTCGATCTCCGAAATGGCCGAGCGGCTTCCCTCAGCCGCCCGCTGGGCATTGCGAGACGTCGATGACGCCCAGCAGTTGTGGACGGCCGAGCAGCGCTGGTGGAAGCGGATGGAAGAGGACGGCAGGGCGCTATTGACCGGTTCGGGGTTTTCCATGGATCCGGTGCTGGGAGCCGTTGCCGTGCTCGCCGCGGACGCCAGGCGGGTCCGCAGCGCGCTGGAAATCGCCGCGCGGGGAGGTGGCGATGAGCTCACGTGATCGTTTTCCACGGGGGAGTGAGCGATGACGACGTGGCGCGATGCCCTCCATCCGATCCGCATGGAACGGATCGCCATCGTGGCGCCCAAGCGGCATGTTGACGAGGTGCTGGCCTTGGTCGCCGCGTCCGGGACGGTGGAGCTGTCCACACCGGCGGACGCCCTGCCCGAGGTCGTGCGGAAGACGATCGTGGTCCGTGACGATGTCGCGGCGTTCGCCGGCTGGATGCCCGCCACGTCGGTCTCCACCCTGTCGGCCGATCTGGCGCCCGCCGGTGGCGCCGTTGTGCCGCTCGCCCGGCCACGCGGCGTCGAGGCGCCCTCCTTGCTGCGGTCGGAAGGGCTGCGCCGCTCCCTCTCTCCGCTTGTCGAGACGTACGGCCCGGTGCCGTACTCGGACATCGATCCCACCCCGCTCGCGGCCGGCGCCTATGTCGTGATGTTCGGCATGATGTTCGGCGACGTCGGGCACGGGATGCTGCTGATCTGCGTCATGAGCCCTGCCGGCGGCGGCGCGTCCAGCGGCGCAGCTCGTCTGTGCCCCAGACGATGATGGGAAAGACGGCGATAAGCGCCAGGACGTCGGCGGGCAGGGCGGCGGTGCCGAAAAGGTGCTGCAAGGGCGGCAGATAGACCAGGGCGGCGGTGAAGGCCAGCTCAAAGGCGATGCCGCCCAGCAGCAGGGGGTTGGAGGTCAAGCCGACCTCGCGCAGAGAGGCGTGGTCGGTGCGGGCCGCCAAGGCGGTGCCGACCTGGCAGGTGACCAGCCCCGCGAAGGTGGCGGTGGTGGCGGTCAGGTAGGCGTGATGGAGCGGGGAGCCTGGCCCCGTGGGGGCACCGGGGTGCCAACCGGCCCGCCACAGCACGTAGAAGAACGCGGTCATCACCAGGGCGGCGGAGACGAGGCCCAGGTAGCCCCACGCTCGAACAAGCATGTCGCGGGAGATGACGCCTTGGGAGGCGGGACGGGGCGGGCGGGTCATGAGGCCCGGTTCAGCGGGTTCGCGCCCCAGGGCGAGAGCGGGGAGGGTCTCGGTGCCCAGATCGATGGCCAGGATCTGCAACACGGTCAGGGGCAGCGGGACGAGCCCTCCGCTGAGGGCGAAGACCAGGAACGGGACGACCTCGGGAACCGCGTGGGCGAAGATGTAGAGGATGAACTTGCGCACGTTGTCGTAGACCTGGCGGCCTGATTCGATCGCGGTGACGATGGTGGCGAAATTGTCGTCGGTCAGCACCATGACGGATGCCTCGCGGGCCACATCGGTGCCCGAGCGGCCCATGGCCACCCCGATGTGGGCTTGGTGCAGGGCGGGAGCGTCGTTGGCGCCGTCACCGGTCATCGCCACGATCTGCCCATGGGCGCGCAATGCGTCGGCGATCTTCAGCTTGGTCTCCGGCGAGGACCGAGCGAACACGATCTCGGCGTCGGCCGTCAGCAACTCGTCGAGGTGATGGTCGGTCAGATGCTCGGCTTCGGCGACCACCTGCAGGCGCGGAACGCCGATCCCGACCTCTCGCGCCACCGCGGCGGCGGTAGCACCGTTGTCTCCGGTGACGACGTGCACCAGAAGCCCGGCCTCATGGCAGCGGCGCACCGCGTCCCTCACCTGCCGCCGCGGCGGATCGTAGAGGCCCACCAGCCCCACAGGGCGCAGTCCGCGCTCGGCCTCCTGCCGCCGCGCCGGTACGGCGGCGCCTGAAGGCAATCGGCGGGCGGCGATCGCCAGCACCCGCAGCCCGCGGTGAGCGAGCTCGTCGACGGCGCCGAGCATGGCCGAACGTTCGGCCTCCGTTGCCATGCAGCGGGCCAGGACGGCTTCCGGCGCCCCCTTGACATTGATGATCAGATGGTCGCCTTGCTCGGCGGGCCTGCTCACCGTCGACATCAGCCGCAGCCGCGCGTCGAAGCGGAACGTGGCGCGGCGCCGGGCGTCCCTGCCGGCCACCAGGCCCGCCAGTTCCGCGGCTTCGCCGGGACCGGCGGCTCCTTCGACCAGCGCGATCTCGGTCGGGTCTCCTTGAAGACGGCCGTCCTGGTCGTAGGCGACCGTCGTGCACTCGGTCATCGCCTGCACCAGCTCCACGGGCAGCGACTGGTGCCGCGGAGCCGTCACGATGCCGCTCTGCGCAGTCCAGATCGTCTGCAGGCGCATGCGGTTCTGGGTCAGGGTGCCGGTCTTGTCGGTGCAGATCACGTTCGTGGAGCCCAGCGTCTCGACCGCGCTGAGCCGTTTGACGACCGCCCCCCGGCGAGCCATCAGGCGCACCCCGACCGCCAGCGCCAGCGTGATTGTAGGCAGCAGTCCTTCGGGGACGTTGGCGACCAGCAGCCCGATCGCGAACATCAGCGCGTCGGTCAGCGGCAGCCCCACCAGCAAGCCGACCAGCAAGAAGACAACGCCCATCCCGACAGCGACCGCGGCGATCAGCCAGGCCACCTTCTTGACCTGCGTTTCCAGCGGGCTCTCCTGGCGGGGGGTGCGCTGGCTCAAGGCGGCGATCCGGCCGAGTTCCGTGTGGCCCCCGGTGGCGTACACCACCGCCTGAGCCTGTCCCCCGACACATGTCGTGCCGCTGAACACGAGATTCGGCTCGCGCAGCAATTCGACGCCCACCTCGGCCGGGCTCGCCACCCGGTCCACCGGGGCCGACTCTCCGGTCAGCATCGACAGGTCGATCTCCAGCGCCCCGTCGATCAGCCGGGCGTCGGCGGGCACCTTGTCGCCCTCCTCCAACACCACCAGGTCGCCGGGCACCAACTGGGCCACGTTCACTGCCTGCGGCCGCCCATCTCGTATGACATGGGCACGATCGGGCAGGTACGCCGCCAGCGCCTCCACTGCCCGCTCAGCCTGGTGCTCCTGCAGGAGGGCGAACGCGGCGTTCACCACGATCACCGCCAAGATCGCCCACCCGAGCACCGGCATCCCGGCCACGAACGCCAGAACGCTCGCCACCCACAGCAGCAACGCCAGCGGATGGGCGAGCTGGCGCGTCACCTGACGGGCCGGCGATGAACGCTCCCGTCGCCGCACCTCATTGAGACCGTACACAGCAAGCCGCCGGACCGCCTCCCGCTGCGACAACCCGTGCGGACCGGTCCCCAGCTCCTTGCGAAGCAGAGGTAAAGGCTCCCGAGGATCGGGGACCCACTCAGCGAGCTGGGCTGGAGGCTCGGCAGCCGAGAATCGCGCCATGGGACCTACCCTTCGCGCCTGTAGCTCGACCGAACAGGGCCCAACGGGAATCGACCGAGGGCTGAAAGTCCTCGGTCATCGAGTGGACATCACTGCCGCGGTTACCGTCCGGGCGCTTCGCACACCGGCTGAGCGGCACGCCGGCGCCGCCGCGCTCGTACACATCAGTCTTCCATCTGACCTTCCGTTCCGCGGGCAGGACAGTGCTTGATCATGTTTTCCGCACGGGCCGCTCCAGGGTCGAGGTGTCGCCTTCGGGCAGGCCGAGCTCGCGGGCCTTGAGGAGGCGGCGCATGACCTTTCCGCTGCGGGTGTGCGGGAGGTTCTGGTCAAAGGCGATCTCTTTGGGGGCGACCGCCCCCATCCGGCGACGACCGAAGGCAATCAACTCCAGCCGCAACTTTTCCACGGGCTCGAAGACGGGATTGAGGGTGACGAAGGCCTTCACGAGTTCACCCGCCACCGGGTCCGGCTTGCCGATCACCCCTGCCTCCGCGACGGCGGGGTGTTCCATCAGCACCGACTCGACCTCGAAAGGGCCGATGAGGTGGCCGGCGGACTTGATGACGTCGTCAGCTCTGGCGACGAACCAGAAATATCCGTCCTTGTCTCTTCGGGCGATGTCGCCGGACAGATACCACCCGCCGGCGAAGGCCTTGGCGTACCGGTCCGGATCGTTCAGGTAGCCGCGGAACATCGAGGGCCAGCCGGGGCGCAGGGCGAGTTCGCCCTCGTCGCCGGGATCCTCGATCGTCCGCACGGTGCCGTCGACGACACGGGCCCGGCCGTCCTCGCCACGCTGGAGCAGCGCCGCCTCGACCCCAGGCAACGGGCGGCCCATGGAGCGCCACGTCATCCTTCCCGACGCAGCACAGGGCCACCTGATCGCGCCGCGCCGTGGTGACGTGGCGATCCACCGCCTCATGGGCGATGTTCAGCCCGCGCCCGCCGGGCAGACCATCGATCGACCGCCGAGCGGCCTGCCAGGAGAACTCACGGCATTCGCCCTCATAATCCACGAGGTTGGGCCGGCCGCCCAGGCGTCCGGCCTTACGTATGGGCTCCCACGTCATTGCTGCCTCCTCCTTGTCGGCGGCTGAGGACGCCGTTCCAGGCTGTGGTCCCCGCGGCCTCCCCGGCAGGTACGTAAGTCCTCGATGCCCATGACCGAAGACCTCGCTGTTCACCGCGCCCCGAGTGGGCCGAAAGTCCTGGCATCGGAGGACCTCGGCCCCTGCGCCGGCCGCTGCCGCCGAGTTGGGATTGAAGGGCAGGAACCAACCCATGGAGGTGCTACATGAACGCGCTGATCCGCCGGGAATCCCGGAGCCTCTTCCCTGACTTGTTCGAATGGCTGGAAGGGCCCCTGTCCACGGTACGGCCGCAGCCGTGGCAGACCATCAGATTCGAGGATTACGTCAAGGACGGCCGGTACGTCCTGCGGGCCGAGCTACCTGGCATCGATCCCGAGAAGGACGTCGAAATCACCCTGACCGGTGGCGTTCTCACCGTCCGCGCCGAGCGGCGGGAGGAGGAGAAGGAGCAACACCGGACCGAATTCCGATACGGCACCTTCACTCGGTCCATCACGCTGCCGGCCGGAGTCGACGAGATGAATGTCAAGGCCACCTACGAAAAGGGCGTCCTCGAGGTCAGTGTGAAGCTGGCGGAGGAGAAGCAGGAGAGCAAGCGGATCACGGTGGAGCATCCGAGCGAGCGGAAATGAGCGATGAACCGGGCCCGCTCCCCCGCGAGCGGGCCGGTGCGCATCGGAAGGAGAGAGGGATGCGTTTCAAGGTCCAGGACGTCATGACGCGAGACGCGGTTTCCGTGAACGGCAGCACTCCTTTCAAGGACGTCGCCGAAGTCCTGATCGCCCATGGTGTGAGCGCCGTCCCCGTGGTCGACGGCGAAGGCCACGTCCTCGGCGTGGTCTCCGAGGCGGATCTGTTGCTCAAAGAGGAGTTCAAGGAGCAGTACTACGGCGAGGGCTATCAGCCGCCGCTCCGTGCCCGGCTACGCCGCCGTTTCGGCAAGGAGGGCACCCTGTCGAGGGAAAAGGCGCGTGGCGACACCGCCGCGGACCTGATGACCAGCCCGGCGGTGACGGTGCGCGGACATGCCTCGGCCGTGGCGGCGATGCGGCTCATGGCCGAGCACGGCGTCAAGAGGTTGCCCGTGGTCGACGAGAACGGCTGTCTGGAAGGCATCGTGAGCCGTCAGGACGCGCTGAGGGTGTTCGTGCGTTCCGACACCGAGATCGCCCAGGAAGTGCGCCACGACGTCCTCGCCCATTCCTTGTGGTCGGCCACCTCAGACGTCCGGGCAGCGGTAGATCAGGGCGTCGTGACGCTCACCGGATCCACGCGACGCCGCAGCGACGCACGGCTCCTGATCCGCATGACCGACCGCGTCAACGGCGTGGTCGACGTCATCGATCACATCACGTGTGAAGAGGACGACGAAGCTCGCGCCTGGAAAGACGCATAGCGACGCCCGGTACCTCATAGGGCGCGCGCCGTCGCTGGGAGACGAACCGTCAAGAGGAGTCAATCATGCTGGTCCGTGAGGTCATGAGCAGTCCCGTGATCACGCTTCGCCCATGGGATCCCGTTCGGCAGGCGATCCGGGTGCTGTACGACAACAACATCACCGCCGCGCCCGTGCTCGGCGATCGCGGCGAGTTGGTCGGCATCGCCGGCGAGATGGACCTGCTGTGCGGGGCCTTCCTCCCCGATCCGCGAGCCAGCGCCCGCCCCGTCGCCGACGTCGAAGAAGCAGCGCCGCGGCGGGTGGCCGACGTGATGTCTCGTGAGGTCGTCACCGTGACGGAGACCACCGACGCCGCGCTTCTCATCGATCTCATGGTCGCGAAAAGGGTCAAGAGCGTTCCGGTCCTCCGTGACCACGACCTGGTGGGCATCGTCAGCCGACGCGACCTCATGGCCATGCTGGCCCAATCGGACACCGCGCTTCGGGCGGCCGTCCTCGCGGCTCTGCGCGAGCAGTACCCCACGGGGCCGTCGTGGGAGGTGATGGTGAAGGAAGGCGAGGTTGTGCTGCACGGCCATGCCGGTGAGCCCCTCGACCAGATCGCCGATCTGCTGACACGGACGGTCCCGGGCGTGAGCCGGGTCCGTCACGCCTGAAGCGGGCGCGACCGATTTCCGGGTCCGGCACTCGATCGCGACGGGTACCGAAGTCCTCGGTCTTCGGGACCTCCTCCCCTATCCCGGTGGAGGCGGTTTCACCAGATTTGAAGACATCTCGCTGGACGCCGATGACCACCGAGGTCGCCACACCCGTCGGATGAAACCGAGAGCGGAAGAGGGGAAGACCATGAAAGCAGCAGTCGGCGATCGGCTGGTCGTCGAGAGTCCCCATACTGATGAGCCACGGCGCATCGGCGTCATCACCGCCCTGCGCCACGCCGACGGCTCGCCGCCCTACACCGTGCGCTGGCTCGATGAGGAGCATGAGGTCTTGATCTTCCCAGGTCCGGACGCCCACATCGAGCATCCGGATCGCCGTGCAGGGCGCGACCAGGCGCGGCACACGCCTCAACAGCCGCAACCGGACGTTCCTGACCTGGAAGCCAAGGAATGGACGGTGCACATCTACATCACCGAGCAGGGAGACGACACCTCGGCCCGGGCGGTCCTGTCCACTCGCGGCAAGACCCACCTCGAAGGAGTCGGGCACGCACGACGCAGCCCGGAAGATCTCCCGGTACCGGAGATCGGCGACGAACTCGCGTCCGCCCGTCGAACCCGAGATCTTCCGCCGCCTCCAGCGCCGTGACGGCGTCGCGTAGCACCGGCTGGCGAGCGGCGTCCGCCGTGTACGCGGCGATCCGCTCTAGGATTCGTATCTCTCCGTCGCGGCCCGCACGTTGGACCGCCACGGCCGCGATACCCGCACACCCTCCGGTGGTGCGCGCCCAGTAGTGATCGTCCAGCCGCCCGCCGGTCACCCGCCCTTCCGAGGGCTGCAACGGCGGTCCCGCGCTGATCCGCCTGCTCTCGGCCTCCGCCCGCATCGCCACCACACCCGGGCGGCTGACGGAGGCGAATCGCAGCGTCCGTACGGGCGGTATGTGGCCGATCTCCTTCCTCGCCACCACGCCGGTGCGCAGGTCGAGCACCCGCAGATCTTCTTCAGGAGCGGGCCGGAAGTCGAGTCCGGTCCACTGAGGGCCGGGCAGCAGGTGCTCTCCGGCCCCTGTTTCGGTGTAGATGCCCGAGGCGAGCACGAGTGGCACGGATCCCGGAGCGGCTTCCTCCACTGATCCGCGGGTGGCGAATCCCCCTGCCCCAAGAGTGAACAACGACTCGGTAACGCGATGCCGCAGCGGGTCCCTGCCGGTTTCGCGGATGATCCACGCAGGATCCTCGTCCACCGTGGGGACACGCCCGCATTTCCACCGCGTACGCGGGCGCCGAGAAGGAACATCGATCGATTCCCGTATCACCCGGTCAGCAGCCACCGCTCCGCCTTCCGTACAGCTGCCGGGACCCGTACCAGGGAGCCGGCAGGGCCCGGACGGATCGGCACCCGCCGACCGGTGTGTCAGGGCCAACGGCCGCTCGGAAGGGATGTTCCGTCTTGGCGACGGTGGGTCTCGTGGCCTTTCGGTCACCGTTCCCTCTCCACTTTCCGGGCGGACCGCCGTCCGGGGACCTCTCTCTCCGGATCGGCCCTCCTGCTCCCGTATCGGCGGGTGTCTTCACTTACAGGCTCTGCCGCCCGGTGCTACGGCGGCAGAGTCCTCCGCCTCTAGCTGATAGGCCTTCAGTCCTATATATCCCGATAAGTCACCTCTTCGCCTGATCGACCGACTGGCCACATAACTGCTAGAGGCCAGAAGACGCCCACAAAGTGACAAAGGTCCTTAAGAAAGGCGTGGCTGCCAAGGAATCCTGAAGGGGAGGAATGCGAGATGACCAGGCAAGCCCACGAACCTGCGAGGTGACGACCATGAATAAACCGATCATCGTCGGCGTCGACGGATCCACGCCCTCGCTCCAGGCCGCGAGCTGGGCGGGGCAGGAGGCCATACTCCGCGACGCCCCCCTGCGGATCGTGCACGCCATACTGCTGTGGCCCTACTACGTCCCGCTGGTCCCGCAACCCGCCACCTGGGAGACGGGGGCCGAGGCCACGGCGCGCGAGCTTCTCGACGAGGCGACCATTCACGCCCGGGCGGGCAGGCCACATCTTGAGGTCACAACCGAGATCATCGGTGGCTCGCCGCAGGAGGCGGTGGTCGCCGCGGCCGAAGGAGCGCAGTTGATCGTCGTCGGAAGCCGGGGACGTGGCGGGTTCGCCGAGCTCTTGCTGGGCTCGATGAGCCGATACGTCACGTCACGAGCCTCCTGTCCGGCGGCCGTCGTCCGGCAAACGCGGGCCGTTGACCGCGGTGAGATCGTTGTGGGAGTCACGGGGCGACCCGATCAGGAAGCAGTGCTGGAATTCGCCTTCCAGGAGGCCACACTTCGCAACGCGAAGTTGCGGGCCGTACACGCCTGGACCCACCCGGCCACGAGAGCGCCGGGCGACATGCAACCACTCGTCTATGACGAGCAGGGCGTCGGCGAGGAGGAAGCCCGACTGCTGGCCGAAACCATCGCCGGCTGGCGGGAGAAGTTCCCCGACGTGACGCTCGTGGAGAACGTCGTCCACGAGCACCCGGCAAAGGCCCTGATCGAGGCGTCCGCGGAGACAGACCTCGTGATCATCGGCGCGCACAGCGGGGCAGGGGCCGCGCTCGGACTCGGGGCGACCCCCCATGCCGTCCTGCACCACTCGTACGCACCCGTCATCGTGGTCCGTCGCTGATCGAGGGCAATCCTCACCCGAGGCCGTACCCGGCGGCTTTCGAGTCGGCCGTGGGGCGTTGACCGAAGAGTACGGAGGCATCGTGATGAGACCTTGGGCGCAGATCAAGGAGACACACGCCGCCGTCGTGGTCCTTCTCGGGGATCATGCATTCAAGCTGAAGAAACCAGTGAATCTCGGTTTCCTCGACTTCACCACGCTGGAGGCCCGCCGGGCCGTCTGCCATGAGGAGGTCGAGCTCAACCGGCGATTCGCCCCCGATGTTTATCAGGGAGTCGCCGACGTGATGGGCCCTGACGGGGAGGTTTGCGAACATCTCATCGTGATGCGCCGCATGCCCGACGAACGGCGCCTCGCCACAATGGTTCGTTCTGGACAACCTGTGGAGGCATGCCTGCGCCAGATCGCCCGAATGATCGCAACCATGCACGGCCAGGCCCGCCGCGGTGCCGAGATCGACGAACAAGGAGGCGGGAAGGCCCTTCGATCTCGCTGGACCGCAAGCTTCGACCAGGTCCTGGCGCTACCCGACGCACTTGACACCGAGGTGACCCGGGAAATCGAACGGCTCACGCTGCGCTTCCTCGGCGGCCGGGACCCCCTGTTCGCCGCCCGCGCCGCAGACGGCCGAATCGTGGACGGCCACGGCGACCTGCTCGCCGAGGAGATCTTCTGCCTGGACGACGGGCCGCGCGTGCTGGACTGCCTGGAATTCGACGAACGGCTCCGCTTCCTCGACGGCCTGGATGACGCCGCCTTCCTGGCCATGGACCTGGAGCGGCTGGGCGCGCCACGCCTGGCCGAACTCTTCCTGCACTGGTACGCCGAGTTCTCCGGCGACCCGGCCCCACCCTCACTGTGGCATCACTACGTGGCATACCGCGCTTTCGTCCGAGCCAAGGTCACCTGCCTGCGGCATCGGCAAGGCGACTCCGCTGCCGCACGGGAAGCCCGCGATCTCGCCGAACTCACGCTGCGCCACCTGCGAGCGGGGGCGGTCACCCTGGTCCTCGTCGGCGGACCCCCGGGCACCGGCAAGTCGACCCTGGCCGGCGCCATCGCCGACCGTCTCGGCTACACGCTGCTGAGCAGCGACCGCATCCGCAAGGAACTCGCGGGCATCGCCCCCGAACAGCGTGCCTCGTCTCCCTTCGGCGAGGGCATCTACAGCGAGGAATGGACCAGCCGCGCCTACCGCGAGATGCTGTCCCGGGCGCAGAGACTGCTTCAGCATGCTGAGCCCGTCATCCTTGACGCCTCCTGGATCGATGCGAGCCAACGGAAGGCGGCCGAACGGGTCGCTCAGCAGACGCACAGCGACCTCGTGGCCCTGCGCTGCACCGCTCTGCCGCAGGTCACCGCCGAGCGCCTCGCTCGTCGCATGGACGGAATCTCCGACGCCGACCACGCGATCGCCGAAGCCATGGCGGCCAGAATGGCGCCCTGGCCGGGCGCGGTGGAGATCGACACCGGCGCTCCGCCGGAGGTGGCTGTCCAGCGGGCGCTTACGGCGATCGCTTCCCGGCTTCGGTGAGCCGGTACTGACGCAGCGTTGCCGCCTCCCTCTTTCCGTGTCAATCGAGAACATCACGCCGGCGCTGGCCAGATCCGAGCGGACCATTCGCCGCACCCCGACCGACAACGCCACGGTGAGGTGGTCGAAGCCCTGGTCCCCCCGGTAGCTGATCGCTCGATCGGTAAACAGCGACGCATAGCACCTGCGGAAGGCGTCAATGAGCGCGTCGATCCCGGAGACGTTGAGAAAGGTCTCCTGCTGACCGGCGAAGCTTGCCTGCGGGAGGTCCTCGGCGGTCGCACTGCTCCGTACCGCCACCTCGGGATCGCTGTGGCCAAGCCGCACCGGCAGCTCGTGATACGCGTCGCCGAGTTCATGGACGAGATCCCCGGGCAGTTCCGCCGAGAGAAAGAGCTCCCGGATCGCCTGGCCGACATCGCCGAGTTCGGCACCGTGATGCAGCCGGTCGATATGCCCGGCGATTCGGTCGCGCAGGCCGTTCAGACGGAGGAACTCCCAGTAGGCGTCAGCCGTGGTCGCGAAGCCCTCGGGCACCTGGATCCCGCTCGCGGCCAGATGCCGGATCATCTCCCCGAGCGAGGCATTCTTGCCGCCGACCCTGCTGACATCGGAGCGTGTCAGCTCGGACAACCACACTACTCGGTCAGCCATGGCGCACATCCAGTCAGTTCGGATTCTGATCGGTTCCGGCGAAGGCGTCCGTATGAACATGCTTCCGGACGCACACCGCGGGCTGTAGGGCCCAAGGTCCCGGAAGTGCAGGCCGCAGGAGACCAGTGGAGGCCGATGCCGTTCGCCCTATTTCACCGATGCCGGCAGCTGCACCGTCCAGACCCGTCCGCCACAGGCCCGGCGGATGACCTTCGGCCGGACGTTTGGGGCTAAAGGCCTCTGATGTCACGAGGTGCATGCCGACAGGCTGGCCTCATGACCACGGTTGACGAATGCGACGCCCTGCTTCGCGACGGCGAGATCGCCCACATCAGACCGCTGCGGGACTCCGATCACCCGGCCTTGCACGCACTGGTGGACCGCACCTCGCCGAAGTCCGCCTACCTGCGGTTCTTCGCCGGTGGACACAACACCGCGCACCGGTACATGGACCGGCTGACCGGCCCTCAGTATCGGGGTCACGCGCTGGTCGCCCTGCTTGAGGGACGGCTCGTCGCGGTCGCCGAGTACATCCCCGCGGACGACCGGCCGAGCGCCGACATCGCCGTTCTGATCGACGACAACGTCCAGGGCCGCGGCCTCGGCACGCTGCTCCTGGAACATGTGGCGATCGAAGCCGCCGCCCACGGCGTGACCGAGTTGGTGGCCGACGTGCTGGCGCGGAACCGGGCCATGCTGAACGTCCTGCGTGATTTGGGACTTGCCGCCGCACACGAGTTCGTGGGCGACGAGGTGCGGGTCCGGATCGATCTGCGTCCCACCGACAGCCTGTCCGCCGCGATCGAGCGGCGCGATCACGAGGGCCAGCGCGCCTCACTCACGCGGGTTCTGTCCCCTCGCTCGGTGGCCGTCGTGGGCGCGAGCCGTGAGCCGGGCCGGGTGGGTCACCGGCTGCTGTGCAGCCTCGTCGACGGTGGGTTCGCCGGGCCCATCTATCCGGTGAACCCGAAGGCCACCGAGATCCTCGGCCGCACCGCCTACCCGGATCTCGCCTCCATCGGCGAACCCGTCGACCTGGTCGTGGTCGCCACCCCGGCGGCCTCGGTCCTGGACGTCGCGCGTGACTGCGCCGGCCACGGCGTGGCCGGGGTGGTCGTGGTCACCGCCGACTTCGCCGAGACCGGCGCGGAGGGCGCGGCGCGCCAGACCGAGCTGCTGCGGATCTGCCGCACCGCGGGGATGCGCCTGATCGGCCCGAACTGCCTGGGGATCGTCAACACCGGCGCCCAGCTCAACGCGAGCTTCCTGCCGCACGCTCCGCTGCCGGGCGCCATGGCGTTGATGTCGCAATCGGGAGCGGTCGCGGCCGGGCTCGTCGACCGCGCGAGCACGCTCGGCGTGGGCATCTCGTCGTTCGTCTCGGTCGGCAACAAGGCCGACGTCAGCGGCAACGACCTGCTGGACTACTGGGAGGACGACGAGCAGACCAAGGTCATCGCGCTCTACCTGGAGTCGTTCGGCAACCCGCGCAAATTCGGCCGGATCGCGCGGCGCGTGGGGCGGCGCAAGCCGATCATCGCGATCAAGAGCGGACGCAGCACGTCGGGCGATCGCGCGGTCCGCTCCCACACCGCGGCCGCGGCGACACCGGACGTGGCTGTCGACTCGCTGCTGCGGGGCGCCGGGGTCATCCGCGTCGACAGCATGCAGGAACTGCTCGACACCGCGCGGCTCCTGACCGCTCAGCCGCTGCCCGCCGGACGCCGAGTCGCCATCGTCGGCAACTCCGGCGGGCCCGAGGCGCTGGCCGCGGACGCCTGCGAACGGTACGGCCTTGCCGTACCGGAACTGTCGCCCGGCACCCAGCGGCGGATGCGCTCCCAGGTGCGGGCTGCCGCTGCGACCGCCAACCCGGTGGACCTGACCGCGGACGGGCAGGCCGAAGAACTGGAGTTCGCGATCCGCGCGGCGCTCGACGATCCGGTGATCGACACGGTGCTGGTCGTGTACACCCCGCCGTTCGGCTCCGGCCTGACGCGGACGATGGAGTCGATCGCGAAGGCCGCGCAGTCGACGGCCAAGACCGTGGTCGCCTGCGTGGTGGGCCACGACGGCACGGTCGGCCCGGTCCCGGGCTACGCCTTTCCCGAGCAGGCCGTTCAGGCCGTCAGCCGCGCCGCGGCCTACGCCGAGTGGCGTTCCCAGCCCGCCCTGCCCGCCGCCTCGCCGAGCGGGACCGACGCCCGCGCCGCCCGGGAGATCATCGAAACGGACCTGTCCGACCACCCTGAGGGCCGCTGGCTCGACCCGGAAACCGCGGCCAGGCTGCTCGCCTGCTACGACGTCACGGTCGCGGCATTCGCCACGGCTGACAGCCCAGAACGCGCCGCCGAGGCGGCGGCGGAGCTCGGCTTCCCCGTGGCCCTGAAGGCGATCGGTCCGGTGCACAAGAGCGATGTCGGCGGGGTCCGGCTCCGGCTGCGCACCGCCGATGAGGTGGCCGGTGCCTACCGCGCGATGCGCGACGGCATCGGCGGCGAGATGACGGGCGCGACGGTCCAGCGGATGGCCGGTGACGGCGTGGAAATCATCATCGGCGCGGTCGGACATCCCTCCTTCGGGCCCTTGATCATGGTGGGGATGGGCGGCGTCACCGCCGAACTCCTCGCCGACCGCGCATTCCGTGTCCCTCCGCTCACCACCCGGGACCCGGCCGAGATGATCCGGGAGCTGCGGTGCGCACCACTCCTGTCCGGATATCGGGGCCGACCGGTCGCGGACACCCCAGCGCTGGAAGATCAGATCACCCGCGTTGCGGCGCTCGTGGACGACTTCCCGGAGATCGCCGAGCTCGACCTGAACCCCGTCATTGTCGGGCCGTCCGGTGCCATCACGGTGGACGTCCGCATCCGGCTGGCGCCGGCCGCACCCATCCCGTCTCCGCTGCGCCGCCGGCTCCGTTGAGGCCGGGCCTCCGTGAAACTCCTTGAGGCCCTGGCGTCTTGGGCCGTTCGTCCCTCGTCGTGAAGACATACCGGCGGGGATGCTGAAGATACTCGTGAGAGGAGACCAGACAATGCGCGCATCGCTTGTCACCGCCTTCGACAGCCCACTTGAGATCCGCGACCTTCCGATTCCGGAGTTGCGGGCCGACCAGGTGCTCGTCCGCATCGAGGCCAGCGGCCTCTGTCACACCGACATCCACGCCGCACACGGAGACTGGCCGGTCAAGCCGGCTCTGCCGTTCACTCTGGGGCACGAGGGTGTCGGGATCATCGAGCGGGTCGGCGGTGCCGTAACGAATCGGGCCGTCGGCGAACGCGTGGCGGTCCCCTGGCTGGGCTACGCCTGCGGCACCTGCGACTACTGCGTCAGCGGGCGCGAAACCCTCTGCGAGGCGCAGCTGAACACCGGCTACGCCCTCAACGGCGGCCACGCTGAATATGTCGCCGCGTTCGCCAGTCACGTGGTTCCCGTGCCGCCCGGCGTCAACCCTCTGGAAGCCGCCCCGCTGACCTGCGCCGGCGTCACCACGTACAAGGCCATCAAGGTCTCCGGGCTGCGCCCGACCGAGCGGGCCGCCATCTTCGGCATCGGCGGCCTGGGCCACCTGGCCCAGCAGTACGTCCAGATCTTCGGCGGTGACACGGTGGCCGTGGATCTGACCGACGCCAAGCTCCGGCTCGCTGAGGAACTGGGCGCGACCCATGTCGTCAACGCCAAGACCAGCGACCCGGTCGCCGAGATCAAGAAACTGGGTGGCGTCGACGTGGCGGTCGTCCTGGCCGCGAATCCGCACGTTCTGGAGCAGGCCCACGCCTCGCTCCGCCGGGGTGGCCGCCTTGTCCTGGTTTCTTTGCCCAAGGACAACGCGATGCGACTGCCGATCTTCGAAACCGTGCTGGGCGGCATCAGCGTCATCGGCTCCATCGTCGGCACCCGCGCCGATCTGGCCGAGGTCTTCCAGCTCCACGCCGCCGGCCGTACGACCGTGAAATACGAGACCCGCAAGCTGGAGGAGATCAACCAGGCCTTCGACGACGTGCTCGCCGGTCGTGTCACCGCCCGCCTCGTCTTCGAATTCTGACTTCATCCGGTGGCGGGCGAGGCGGTCTTGGGCGGGCCCGTGATTCTTCCGGTGGACTACGTGATACATGAAGGCGCCATCGTGTTCCGCACCGCCCCCCACCGAGATCACCGGCCGCCGTGTCCACGGCGACAGCGTATGAAGACACGACTGCCACTAATCCTTGACGACACCAGGTGGCTCCCGCTCTCCGCGACGAGAGCGGGAGTTCCCGGATGGCCACCGGGCAGCGCGAGCGGGCACAGCGTGCACCCGGCGCGAGACATTTCTTCACCCCCATTCGGCTGACAAGGGCTTCCGCGGCCGCCCATTCGACTGCTGTGCGCCCCTGTGGGAAGCCGTCATAGCCGACGATGATTTCTTGCCGCACGCCGTCACCGTCGGCCGGCACGAGCCCGGAGCAGGTCGCACACGATCGGGGTGACCATTGCCGCGCCGAGAGCCATGGCCCAGCCGAGAGGCGGCAGCGGCACCAGGGCGAGCAGCGCGCCCACAGGCGGGACCAGGGTCACGAACGCCTGCAGTGCCGCAGTGACCGTGACCGCGATGAGCACCGCTCTACCGTGCCACCAGCCGCGCTCGAACGTCCAGCGGCGGGCGCGGGCGACGTACGCCAGGGTGAGCCGGGCGAAGACCAGCGCGAGCACGGCCTGGGTGCGGACCTGTTCGTCGCTCCAGCCGAGGCGGCGGGCGACTTCGACCGCGGCGAACACCAGCGCGCTGACGATGAGAGCCCGGACGGCGATGACTTCAAGCACCTGCCGGGACAGGAGACCGTCGCGCCGGGAGCGCAGCGCGAGGGAGTCGCCTGCGGGGCGGTCGACGCCGAGGGCGATGGCGGGGATTCCGTCCAGTGCCAAGTTGATCCAGAGCAGGTGCACGGGGAGCAGCGGAACGACGAGATCTGGCCAGAGGATCAGACCGGCGAGGACCAGGAGGATCTCCGCGAGGTTCCCGGTGAAGAGGTAGCCGATCATCGAGGCGACGTTGTGGTGCAGGCGGCGGCCCTCCCGGATGCCGGTGACGATGGTGCCGAGCTCGCCGTTGGTCACCACGACTGCGGCGGCCTCCCGCGCGACGTCCGTACCCTCATCACCCGCCATGGCGACACCCACGTCGGCGTGGCGCAGCGCCGGGGCGTCGTTGACGCCGTCGCCGGTCATCGTGACCACCTCGCCGTGCTCCCGCAGCGCGCGGACCAGGTCGAGCTTCGTCGCCGGATCGACGCGTGCGAGAACCCCCGCCTCGCGCAGCCGGTGGTGCCTGTCATCGCCGTTGAGGCCGGAGCCGGTAACGACGGGATCGGGGTGGATGCCGACTTCCTCGGCGACGGCGCGGGCCGTGTCCGCGTGGTCGCCGGTGACCATGACCACGCGGATCCCAGCCGCACGGCTGTCGGCCACCGCTTGGCAGGCTGACGTACGGATCTCATCCCGCAAGCCCACCAGGCCGACGGGGCGTAGACCGTCGGCCTCCAGATCGTCGGTGCCCTTCTCGGCGAGCGCGAGCACACGCAGGCCTCTTCGAGCGAGCTCGGGTACTGCTCCCACAAGCCGAGCGGTCTCCTCGCCGCCGGCGCAGCGGGCCAGCACCACCTCGGGCGCTCCCTTGACGGTCAGCAGCGGACCTCCGCAGGCCTCTTGCGTGTACACGGTGGTGACCACGGCCATCGACCGCGTTTCGGCGTCGAAGGGCCGGCTGTCCACGCGGGATTCACCGGACGCGAGTCGTACGCCGCGCGCCTCGGCGGCTGCCGCGAGAGCGACATCGACCGCGTCGCCCAGCCCGTCGCGCGCGTCGTTGCACCGGAGTGCCGCCCGCCAAAGGTCGGCCCCCGGCACGGCGACCTGGTCGATCACTGTGAGATGTCCCGTGGTCAAGGTGCCTGTCTTGTCCGTGGCGATGACCGTGGTCGCGCCGAGTGCTTCGATCGCCGACAGCCTGCGTACGATCACGCCCAGCCTCGCCATGCGCTGCCCGCCCAGCGCCAACGCGGTGGTCACCGCGGCGGCCAGGCTTTCTGGGACCGCCGCGATGGCCAGCGCCACCCCGGCGAGGATGATGTCGAGCAAAGCGACTTCACCACGGCTCACGCGGGTCAGACCCATGAGGACCATCACCGCTCCGGCGACGATCGCAACGATTCCGATGCGCCGGGACACCCGGCCCAGCTCCACCTCCAGCGGACCCCTGACATCTCCGCCCAGGGCGGAGGCGATGCGGCCCATTTCCGTTCGCGTACCCGTACACGTCACTTCGGCGACACCAGAACCTCGTACGACCAGCGTCCCGGCGAACAACTCCCCTGTGCGGTCGCCAAGCGGAATCTCCCCGTCTGCCGGACCGCCGCCGGTCTGGCCGAGGCCGGCCCGGCCGTCGACCCGCTTGCCGACCGACATCGACTCCCCCGTGAGCATCGCCTCGTCGACGGCCAGCGCGCTCTCCTCGATCACGCGAGCATCTGCCGGGACGCGGTCACCCGCCGCGACCTCGATGATGTCCCCGGGAACGACCTGCGCCGCGGGGATTCGCCGCACAGCGTCTCCTCGGCGGACCTTGGCCATCGGCGCGGTGAGCGTGCGGAGCGCCCGCACGGCCCGGTCTGCCTTCGCCTCCTGGCTCACTCCGATGACGACGTTGACGACGAGGATCGTCAAGATGGCCGCGCCCTCTGGAACCTCGCCGAGGACGACCAGTGTGACCAGGCCGGCGATCAACAGCAGGATCGACATCGGGTCGGCCAGTTGGCGTGCCGCTCGGGCGCTCAGGGTCGGCGGTTTGGGCTGGGGGAGCTCATTTGGCCCGACCTCGGCCAGCAGCCGCTCGGCGGCGTCCTGCGTGAGCCCGGAAAGCACATGCGCGGCGATATCCATACCCCAAGCAGATCATCAAGGCCCGGCAGCAGTCCCGGGCGAAGGACACAGGAAGGTGGGACCTTCGCCCCGAATGCACGCAGCGCCACATCCTGGAGTTGATCGGCGAGGGCCTGACTGACCGGCAGATCGGTCAACGGCTCTTCCTGGCCGAGAAAACCGTCAAGAACTACTTGTCCAACCTACTGGCGAAGCTCAACATGCAGCGCCGGACACAGGCCGCGGCGCTGGTGGCCCGGCTGAAGGCGAATCGAAGCGAATAGGAGGACTTTCGCCCCTAACCCCGCTGTGGGCCGGCCGGGATCCTGGCTGGCATGAAGCTCGATTCAGCCGGTCTGGAGGTGCTCTCCCCCGAGGAGTGCCTGGCCCTGCTCGCCTCGGTTCCGATCGGGCGGATCGTGTTCACCGATCGTGCGCTGCCCGCGGTCCAGCCGGTGAACTTTCACCTGGATGGCCGGGACATCGTCATTCGTACGGCCATCGGTTCCAAGATGGCCGCCGCCGCGCGGAACGCGATCGTCGCGTTCGAGGTGGACGACTTCGACGCGGACCTGCGCACGGGGTGGTCGGTCACCATCGTGGGTCCGGCGCGGGCGGTCAGCGATCCGCTCGAGATCGCCCGGCTCGGGCAGCTTCCCCTGACGACGTGGGCGCCCGGAAGCCGGGATCATTTCATCGTCATCCGCGCGGAACAGATCTCCGGTCGGCGTATCCTCCGATAGTCCGTCGCGGCCACGGCGGAGGCGCTAGTCGAGGGGCACGCTCCACCGCAGGCGCGTTCCACCCTCTTCCAGCGAATCCACGTCGAATTCGCCGCCGAGCCGGGTGGCGCGTTCTTTCAGGTTCCGCAGGCCGCTGCGCCGGCCGTCAGCGGGCAGCCCGATGCCGTTGTCCTCGATGACGAGGGTGAGCCGGTCGTCACCGGCCTCCGCCGAGACGCAGGCCTTGGACGCCTTGGCGTGGCGGACGATGTTCGACAACGACTCGCGCAGGACGGCGAGCAGGTGTTCGCCGACCTCGGCGGAGACTCTCGTGTCCAGCCGGCCTTCCATCTGAAGGGCGGGCATGAAGCCGAGATGGCCGCGCGCCCCCTCCACCAGGTCCACGATCCGCGCGCGCAGGCTGGGCGCGCTCGACTCGCGGGGAGTCTGGAGGGCGAAGATGGTGGAGCGGATCTGCCGGATGGTGTTGTCCAGCTCGTCGATCGCGTCCTGCAGCCGCGACGAGGCCTCGGGTCGCTCCACGAGACGGACCGTGCTCATGAGCGTCATGGCCACCGCGAAGAGCCGCTGAATGACCACGTCGTGCAGGTCTTTGGCGATCCGGTCCCGGTCCTCCAGCAGGCCCAGCCGCTCGGCGTCCTTGCGAGTTGCGGCGAGCTCCAGGGCGATGGCGGCCTGCCCGGCGAAGGCGTGCAACATGCGGACCTCCGCCTGGTTGAACGGGAGCCGCCCGGATCGTTTGCCCAGCAGCAGCACGCCCCGTACGGCTCCCGCCGCGCCGAGGGGCACGGCGGCCACCGGGCCCGCGGCGAGGTGCTCGGCGATGGCGGTCGGGACGTCGCTTTCCGCGCAGTCGTTGACCATGACCGGCTCTCCGCTCAGCAAAGCCCGCCCCTCCAGGGAATCGGAAAGGGCCACCTCCACCGGGATGACATCGTCGGCGGTTTCACCGTCCTCGATCACAACTCGCAGGCTCTGGCCGCCGTCGCCGGGAAGGAGGATCGCCGCGATGTCGGCGTCCGCCATCTCGCGGGCCCGGCGCGCCATCAACGTGAGCACTTCGTGCGGTTCGGCCCCGGACAGCAGAGTGGTCGTGATCTCCGAGGAGGCCTGCAGCCAGGTCTCTCTGCGCCGGGTTTCCTCGAACAGCCGGGCGTTCTCGATCGCCACGCCGGCCGCGGTGGCCAGCGCGACCACGATGGCCTCGTCCTCCTCGTCGAACTCGCCGCCG
>JBIOWF010000183.1:0-2259 GCA_044868295.1 Microtetraspora sp.
CCGGCGGCCGCCGCGCCCCGCCGTACCATGGCGACCGCGGCCGCCGCCGCACGCCGGTGTAGCTCAGCTGGTAGAGCGCCTCACTTGTAATGAGGATGTCGCGGGTTCGACTCCTGTCACCGGCTCCACCGGAACCGCAGCTCAGCGGCCGCGGGCCCTCATCTGGGCGCTCGAGGCGCCGGGATCGGCGACTAGGATTCTGGTCTATGCAGACACTTCCGCTCTCGGAAGTCAAGGCTCGGCTCTCAGAGCTGGCCGACGAGGTCGACCAGACTCACGAGCGGGTCTACGTCACCCGTAACGGTCGCGACTTCGTCGTGCTGATGTCGAAGGAGGACCTGGACTCACTGGAAGCCACCCTGGAACTGCTTTCCGACCCCGAAGCCCTGGAGCGGGTTCGGCAGGCAGAGCATGACATCGCCGCCGGGGAGGGCACCACGGTGGAGCGGATAGCTGAGCTCATGCGGCAGCGTCGTGCCGGGTGAGCACCCCTATGAGCTGATCATGTCTCTGGCTGCCCGGCGTGCCCTCACCGGCGGACTTCCAGCAGCGGCGGCCTCTCCCGCCTGGGAGTTCGTCTCCGGGCCGCTCCTGGAGCGCCCGCGTGTCGTCGGTACGCCGTTGCGGTCGCCGTTCGAGGGCATGTGGCGCGCCCGCCGAGGCGAGTACCGGGTGCGGTACCGCATCGATGAGGACGGCCACCGAGTCGTCGTCCTCGACGTCGACCACCGACGCGACGTGTACCGGTCCTAGGGTGCGCTCCATGGTGACTCACGACGGGATGTGTCGACATTCGGTTCTGGGTCATCCGGCGACAGCGCGACGGGCGCGCGCCTCAGCGTGGAAGTTGATCGGACTGTTGAGCAACACGGTCTCGACCATCACCTAGTGCTGGGGTGAGGAACGCTCCGCGCGCTTTCCAGCGTTGCGGTGTCCCCGGGCAGCATGCAGTCATCCTGACCCACAGGGCGGACAGTTGCGTGGAGGACTCGCGTTGTCCCCAGGGAGTGGTGCTGGCTGGGCGCTCAACGACTTCGCGATTAAAATCGAATGCATGAGCGAGACCTTCGACGACGCGGAACGGCTCTCTTGCCCATGTCCGTAGGTGAGACGGCGGTAGCGCACCCCATGAGCCGGACGGCGGAGGGCCTTGCGTGGGCGTCCCCGGTTGCTCATCTTGGTTATCCTTGTTTGTACACGCTACTCTTGGCCTCATGGCAGCGAGGAGCCCAGTCGTGCGGGAGGGCGCCGCGTCGTCCACGGTCAAGCGCAACGTGACCGGCCGAGTGGCCGCGACGAAGGTCCGCAGGGTGGCGGTGGGGAAGACCGCGGCGCGGAAGACTCCGAGGCGGCGTCAGAGCGCCGTCCCGACGGTGGTGCGAGGGACGCCTGGCTTCTCGGCTGTGCTCAAGGAGGTGCTCGGCGGCGTGCCGGACTCGGCCCGCGAGGGCTTCGTCCTCAGCGTGCTGGGCGGCAAGGACGACCAGGTCGACGCCGCGCTGTGGGGTCGAGGCCCGTCGCCCTCCGAGCGGAGGCAGGCCGCCCTGGAGAACCTGAGGCGGCAGTATGCGGCCCGGCGTGCGGTGGCGGCTGCGTCGATAACCCGATCCGAGGCCGCGGAGCTGCTCGACGTGTCCGCACAGGCGGTGCTGGATCGTCTGGAGGCGGGAGATCTGGTCGGTCTGAAGAAGGGCCGGGAGTGGCGGCTGCCGGCCTGGCAGTTCAGCCCCGACACGGAGCGGGGGTTCGTCTCGGGGCTGGCGCAGCTGCGTCGGGTCTTCCCCGGTGGCGCGGTGTCGTTAACTGAGTGGGCAACCGCCGCAAATGTGGAGCTTGGTGGTGCGACTCCCGCTGAGGCACTCGCCGCTGGTCGCGTCGACGAGGTCGTGCGGGTGGCGCGCGCCGGCACTTCCACGGCCTGGTAGCGCCGCTTCCTGCGCCGTCTCGACCACTGACAGGTGGACGGTCCTGGACCTGGCGGTGGCGCGATCCCGGACCCGGCCGCCCGTGGCGCTGGTGTCGGATCTACCACCGATCCCGGCGCACGCCGGACGGGCTCACGCACCGGTCCTATGGTCCGTTGAGCCGGCTGGACCCGCACCTACCGGGCCCCGAAGGCACGCCGCGCCTCCGCCCGGAGCGACGGTCGGTCCTGTACGTCGCCGGCAACCTGGGCACGGCGATCGGTGAGGTGTTCGGGGACTTCCCCGAGGCCGCGATCTGCCCGGACTACCGTGTCGTGTTGTTGCGGCCCATGTC
>JBIOWF010000184.1:0-5690 GCA_044868295.1 Microtetraspora sp.
CAACGCCGACACCGACGGGCTGGCCGGGATCCAACAGCTGGCTGGGGACGCCACCCTGCTCTACTACATGAGCGAGGAGGCCCAGGAGGGCCGCGACGCGTTCAAGGAGAAGCGCACTCCGGACTTCGCGAAGTTCCCCCGCAGGCCGTGACATGACCCCTCGGGGCGTGCGGGTCTTCCGGATCGCCATGACCACCCGCTTCCGCGGGCAGACGGTTCGCGAGGGCGTGCTCGTCGAGGGCCCCGCGGGGTGGGGGGAGTTCTCCCCGTTTCCCGAGTACGGCCCCGCCGAGAGCGCCCGCTGGCTGGCCTGTGCCCGCGAGGCGGCGTTCGAAGGCTGGCCGCCCCCGCTGCGGCACTCGGTCCCCGTGAACGTGACCGTCCCCGCCGTCGATCCGGACCGGGCCTTCGATCTCGTCCGGCTCTCGCGCTGCGGAACGGCGAAGGTCAAGGTCGCGGAGCGGGGCCAGACCTTCGGCGACGACCTGGCCAGGGTCGAGGCCGTCAGGGACGCGATCGGAGCCGCCGGCCGGGTCCGCGTCGACGTCAACGGCGCGTGGGACGTGGACACGGCCGTCCAGCGGCTCAAGGAACTGGACAGGTTCGGCCTCGAATACGCCGAGCAGCCCTGCGCCACGCTCGACGAGCTCGCGCTGGTGCGGCGACGGGTCGACATCCCCATCGCCGCGGACGAGTCGATCCGGCGGGCCGACGACCCGTTGAAGGTCAGGGCCGCCGAGGCCGCCGACATCGCCGTGATCAAGGTGCAGCCGCTCGGCGGCGTGCGGGCCGCGCTGCGCGTCGTCGAGGCCTGCGGCCTGCCCGCCGTGGTGTCCAGCGCGGTCGAGACGTCCGTGGGCCTCGCGGCGGGCCTCGCACTGGCCGCCGCGTTGCCCGAATTGCCGTACGCTTGCGGCCTCGGGACCATGTCATTGCTCACCGGGGACGTCGTCGTGGATTCCCTGGCCGCGCGCGACGGCGCGATAGCCGTACGACGCCCGGAAGTGGACGAGACGGCGCTCGCGCGCGTCGAGATCGAGTCGCCGGAGTGGAAAAGACGTATGGAGGAGGCCGCCGCGTGCATCGGACCGTGAGCAGGGCCTTCACCCGGGGGGCGAGGCGGTGAACCCGGCCACCGCGCTGGCGACGGTGCTGGTCGACGAGCTCGTGCGCTGCGGATTGACGGACGTCGTGATCGCCCCGGGCTCCCGGTCGGCTCCGCTGGCACTCGCCGTACACGAGGAATCACGCCTGCGGCTGCATGTGCGGATCGACGAGCGGTCCGCCTCGTTCCTCGCGCTCGGGCTGGCGAAGCGGTCGGAGCGGCCCGTCGCGCTCATCTGCACGTCGGGCACGGCCGCCGCCAACTTCCACCCCGCGGTCATCGAGGCCGGCGAGTCCGGCGTGCCGCTGCTGGTGCTGACCGCCGACCGGCCGCCCGAGCTGCGCGGCACCGGGGCCAACCAGACCATCGACCAGGTCAAGCTGTACGGCTCGGCGGTCCGCTGGTTCGCCGAGACAGGCGTCCCCGAAGACCGGCCCGGCCAGGTGGCCTACTGGCGGTCGCTGGCCTGCCGGGCCTACCAGCGCGCGGTCGGGCCCTCGGATCCCGGGCCGGTCCACCTGAACATCGCCTTCCGCGAGCCGTTGATCCCGGACGGGGACTCGACCTGGTGCGAATCGCTCGACGGTGACGCCGGTGGTGCCTGGGTCAGGTCCAGGGTCGCGCCGCCCGCTTCCGCCCTGCACCTGTCGCCTACCCGGCGCGGCGTGCTCGTGGTCGGCGACGGCGCGTCGAACGTCCGGCGGTACGTCGCGGCGGCGGGGATGGCCGGGTGGCCGGTGCTCTCGGAGCCGAACGGCGGAGGACGCTACGGCGATCACTCCGTCTCCACCTATCACTTCCTGCTCGGCAACCCGGAGTTCGCCGAGGCCCACCGGCCGGACGTCGTGGTCACGCTGGGCCGTCCCGGGCTGTCCCGTCCGCTGCTGTCGTGGCTGCGCCGGGCCGAGGAGCACATCGTCGTGGCGTCCGACCTCACCCGCTGGCCCGACCCGACCCGGTCCGCCACGCAGGTCGCGCAGGCCGTGGAGATCCCGGTGACCTCGGGTGACGACTCGTGGCTGCGCTCCTGGCGGCACTCCGACCACGTGGCGCGCGAGGCGATCGACGCCGTCCTCGACTCCTCCGGGCTGAACGAGCCGCGACTCGCCCGCGACCTGGCCGAGCTGCTGCCCAACGGGTCGCTGCTGTTCTGCGGCTCCTCGATGCCGATCAGGGACCTGGACCAGGCGATGCGCCCGCGCCGCGGCCTGCGGCTGATGGCCAGCCGGGGCGCGTCCGGCATCGACGGCCTCGTCTCCACGTCGATCGGCGCGGCGCTCGCCCACAACGGGCCCTCCTACGCGCTGATCGGCGACCTGACGCTGCTGCACGACCAGAACGGGCTGATCCTCGGCCCACGGGAACCGCGGCCGAACCTGTGCCTCGTGGTCGTCAACAACGACGGCGGCGGGATCTTCTCCCTGCTGCCGCAGGCCAGGCTGGACGGCCCGTTCGAGCGGGTCTTCGGCACGCCGCACGGGGTCGATCTGGCCTATCTCACGGCGGCCAGCGGTACGCCGTACACGCTGCTCGAAGACATCGACGACCTGCCCAAGGCGATCAAGGGCGACGGCCTGCGCGTCGTCGAGGCCCGGACCACCCGGGAGGAGAACGCCGCCGTCCACGCCGCCATGCGCGACGCCGTCCGCACCACCCTGGGCTAGCGCCTCTCCCGCCAATCTTTGCGCCGCCGCGCCGCCCAGGACAGCGCCTCGCCACTCTTTCGCCCCACTCCACGAAACGCTCCGAAACTCCGCGTTTCCACGAGAACCCCGGAATCGTCGCCCGTAGAACACCTTCACGGGCTCCTCGCCGTGGGGTCGCCGAATATGAGGTGAATTCTGGATCAACGTAGTGCTAGTTTCCCCCAAGCTGGCCGCGGGACTCCGGGGCGACTTCCGGAACCCGCCTTTGCCGTGATGATTCGCCGCTCGTGCCGTTCACTGAGTCTCATTGGTTCTCAGTGATTCGCTCATTGCTGGGCGAAGGTCCCCGTCTTGCCCGGGTGGGACTGCCCGGTGCGGGGTAGGCGTTTCACAGCCACCCGCCCGGCCGCGCCCGGTCTTACGGTCGGCTCCACGTCCGTTTGGCGTCTCCGGGCCACTCCCGGCGACGTGCCGCTTCACCAGCGCGGCAAGGTCGATCGCAGCGTTGTGGTCGCGGTCGAGGACCAGGCCACACGACTCGCACACGTACGTCCGTATCCGGAGCGGCAGTTTGGGTTTCACTGCCCGGCAGCCGGAGCACGTTTTCGAGGAGGGGAACCAGCGGTCGGCGATTTCGAGCCGTCCGCCGTTCCATCCGGTCTTGTAGGTGAGCCGGCGGCGGATCTCGCCGAACCCGGCGTCGGCGACGGCGCGGGCCAGTCTGCGGTTCTTGATCATGCCGGACACGTTCAGGTCTTCGACCACGATCGTGCCGTACTCGCGGGCCAGGCCGGTGGTGAGCTTGTGAATCGCGTCGCGGCGCAGCGCGGCCACCCGATGATGGACCGTGTTACGAGCACGGTCGGCACGACGCCACCGGTTGGACGGCCGCTGCCCGGTGCGCCGGTCCGGCCCCCTCTTGCGGGAGACCGCGCGCGACAGGCGGCGGTGTCAGCTCCTCTTCGGGGATGCCGTAGGAGCGTTCGGCCTCCCGCTGGTCCAGGTTGGCCTTCACCCGCGCCAGGCCCCAGTTGAACGCGACCCGCGCGGCGCCGCAATGCCGCAGCAGGTCGCGGGCCTGGCTCGGGGTCGGGTCGAGAGCGAACCGGTATGCCTGCTGGACCCGCACCCGCCCTCCACCACTCGTGGCCAGTCGATTACTCTCAGTTTATCAAAGTGATCATGTTCATGTCCGGCCGCCCGGCAATCGGACGTGTGCGCACTCTGGCATCACGCCGCACACCGTCTACAACCACACCTGGCGCCCTACGCGCCCGACCGCGACAAACAAACCAAAGCAGAGCCGACAAACCCCGAAAAGTCCACGCGCTGCGGGACCGGCCCGGCGCCGGTCCCGAGCCACGGTCGTGACCCGCCGCCCGATCGTTCATCGAGTCTCCCCGGACTGACAGTTTCCCCAGCCGAGCCGCAGGAACCGAAACCTCTCACCACCTCCCACCACGGGCCTCGCACCCGAGCACAAGCAAGGAGACCTCCATGTCGACCGCGGAAATCGCCACCATGTCCGGCCTCGACCAGATGCGCTGGGTGCAGTCCGATTTGCCTGCCGACGTCCCTTCCATCGGACGACTGCTCGGCATGCGATTCGATGAGGTCGAGTTCGGCCGCATCGTCATTTCTCTGGACACGCGGCCGGATTTCGCCAACCCGTTGGGCGCGGTTCACGGCGGTATCGCGGCGACCCTGCTCGACTCGGCGATGGGCTGCGCTGTACACACCACCCTCACCGCCGGGGCCACCTTCACCACCTTGGAACTCAAGGTGAACTACATCCGCACCGCGCGGACCGACGGGATGACCCTCACCGCCGAGGGCGGCGTCATCCACACCGGTCGCCGCACCGCGACCGCCGAAGGCAAGGTGCTCGACGAGCGAGGAAAACTGATCGCCCACGCCACCACCACCTGCCTGATCCGCCAAGCCGAGGGCTGACCCGAACGCCGGCCCGGTCCGCCGATCGTCATCCCACGGTCTTGGCGCCCGGTCGTCCGGCGGGCGGATGTGGCACTCGCGGGCGGGCGGCACAATGGGGAAGGTCGTCCCTATCGCCGAGGAGTGTCATGCACGTCGACGAGTGGCTTCAGACGATCCCCGCCGTGTGGGTCTACGTTCTGGTGGGCGTGATCATCGGCCTGGAGAGCCTCGGCATCCCCCTGCCGGGGGAGATCGTGCTGGTCAGTTCGGCGCTGCTGTCGGCCAAAGGAGTGGTCAGCCCGGTCGTGGTGGGGCTCTGCGCGAGCGCCGGCGCGATCATCGGGGACTCGATCGGCTACTACATCGGCCGCAGGGGAGGCCAGCCGCTTTTCGACCGGCTGGGGCGGCGGTTCCCCAAGCATTTCGGGCCCGCGCACATCGGCAAGGCGCGGAAGATCTTCGACAGATGGGGCATGTGGGCGGTCTTCTTCGGCCGCTTCGTGGCCCTGCTCCGCATCCTGGCCGGGCCGCTCGCGGGCGCGCTGCACATGCCGTACTGGCGCTTCCTGATCGCCAATGTCCTGGGCGGCGTCGTGTGGGCGGGCGGGACGACGGCGGCCATTTACTACCTGGGTGTCGTGGCGGACAAGTGGCTGAAGGGCTTTTCCTGGGTCGGCCTGCTCGCCGCGGTCCTGTTCGGCCTCGGCACCACGATCTGGCTGAAGCGCAAGGCCGCCCAGGCGGCGGCCGAGGAGCCCGCGGCCCAGCTGGTGGACTGACTCCCGGGGGAGTGAGTACGGAGCGGCGAGGCTTCGGGACGACGCCGCACCGGCCGTGCTCGTTTCAGGGCACGGGGCGGACCCGTCGGCGGGCGGCACGTGGTCCGATCTCCTCCGTCTGGGTACGCCGAGCTCAACTTACTTTGTAAAGGGCACGGCCTCGGTAAGCTGACGAAGTGACCATGCCGTACCTGACGATCAGCGACGTCACCGAGCACGAGATCG
>JBIOWF010000185.1:0-35721 GCA_044868295.1 Microtetraspora sp.
TTCCTCCACCTGCTCCACCAGCCGTTCGCATCTGAACTGCCCGGAAAGCGCGTGGGTGACGAACGCCGAGACATTGCCTTGACCTGCTCGCACGCGAAGCTCGGCGGCCACCCCGGCGGGTACGGTGACGCTCACCTTGACCGTGCGCGTGGGCATGTCGAGGGACCGGTCTTTCCACTGCCGAAATCCGGTGGACACGGAGGGCGGGGGAGAACTCGGCGGGGTCGGCTTGCCGAATTCCTCGTAGCTCGCCGCCCGTAGCAGGCGGATCGCCTTTCGAATGGCGCCAGAGCGCGTACGGGCCCCGTCGTTGGCCACATAATCGTCCAGGAAATCGGCATCCTCACTGGTCATAGAAACACTGACCTTCGACAGATCGATTTCTCTTCGTGCTTTGTCCTGCGCATTCTTTGCCTCTGAGTGGGGTCGACGAGAATCGAACTCGCGCTGGACGGCACCTAAAGCCGCTGCCTCTCCCGTTGGGCTACGACCCCATTTGTTGATTCCCTTTCCTGCGAAATTCTCTGTCTGAGAGTGACAGTTGGGGCAGAGAAAGCGAAGGTTTTCTATTCTGTTGTCCAGCCAGTTTCCGTTGATATGGTCGACATGCAGTGTCATCGGCTGGCCTAGCCATGTGCCGCCTATCTTACAGCCTGAGCACCGGTAGGG
Source organism: Microtetraspora sp. (assembly GCA_044868295.1). Taxonomy (GTDB): domain Bacteria; phylum Actinomycetota; class Actinomycetes; order Streptosporangiales; family Streptosporangiaceae; genus JBIOWF01. The sequence continues at coordinate 670 of JBIOWF010000185.1, forward strand.
GACACCGGATTCGCGGAGCGCACGTCGCAGCGTCGTTGCCGCCCGGCGGGGTGATCCGGGAGGCATGACAACAAGCAACTGCGCGGGGAAGAGGCGCCGAAGGGATGGCTGCCCCTTGTTGGGTGCCACCCTCCGGAAGTGGGAGGTGTCGATGTTGAAGTGCTTCAGGCGGCGGCTGATGTGGGCGTGGGAGCCGCCCGTCCACTTCACGCCGAGGTAGCGGAGAACTCCGGCGATGCTGGTGGAATTGGCCGCCGCTTCGGCGAGAAGCTCGGGGGTGTACTTGTATTTGGCGGGCATGCCCCAAGGTTAGAGAATGGCACTGACAATTCTTGGGGCAGGCGCAAGCCGTACAAATCAGGAAATATTGAGCTCTTTAATGAGGCGGGCGACGTGGCCGGTGGCTTTCACGTTGTAGAGCGCCTTCTCGATTTTGCCGTCCGCGTCGATGATGAAAGTCGAGCGGATGACGCCCATGACGGTTTTGCCATAGTTGGTCTTCTCGCCGTAGGCGCCGTACGCCTTGTGGACGTCGAGGTCGGCGTCCGACAGGAGCGGGAAGGTGAGGGCGTCCCGCTCGACGAACTGCTTGAGCTTGGCGGGCTTGTCCTTCGACACCCCGAGCACGGCGAAGCCGTGGCCGGTCAGCGAGCCGAGGTTGTCGCGGAAGTCGCAGGCCTGCTTGGTGCAGCCCGGGGTCATCGCCGCGGGGTAGAAGTAGAGGATGACCCGCTTGCCCTTGAACGACGCCAGCGTCACATCGTCGCCGTCGTCGTCGGTCAGGGTGAAGTCCGGTGCGGCGTCACCGGGCTCAAGTCTGATCTTGCTCACTTCGCCTCCACGTTCGCTTTCGTCATCGGGCCGTCCATTTCTACCCGCGTCGCGCGAAGCGGGCGACACGACGGACATGCCCGCCGAGCGTGACGGACGGTCACGTCATCCCGGGCGCGGCGGACAGGCAAACAACTTACCCGCTCGGCCGCCGCGCGGGGTGGTCGCCTGACCTGGCAGACTGATCACACATGTACTACACGGCATCTAGCTCAGGCGGATGAACTCGGCCGGGGCGGCAGGAAGGGGATCGCCATGGCGGACGCCGATCCCGATGCGCTGGAGCGGGAGATCGAGCGCACGCGGGCGGAGCTCGCTCGCACGGTCGACGCCATCGCGGACCGGGTGAGCCCGAAGCGGGTCGCCGAGCGTGGCGTGGCCAAGGTGCGGGCCAATGCCGAACATCTGGTGGAGACGGTGAGCGACTTCGTCGGCGGCTCGACCCGGGGTGCCGGCGTGACCCGCGCGCCGGGCACGTTCGCCGAGGACCGCGAGGGCTGGGAGGACGACTACCGGGCCCAGAACATCGCCCCCATCCTGATCGGCGTCGGCGCCGTTCTCGTGGTCGGCGCGGCCGTCCTCCTCCTGAGGCGCCGCCGCCGGAAGTGATTCCCGCTCAGGCGGAGACTCCCGTACACGCCCGCGCCTGCTTGATCACGTATCTCGGCCGGCCGGTTGTTCCTCGTTGGTCGTGAGGTGCGGGACGTTCGGCGAGGGCCGCTGACGTTGTGATCCGCCAGGGGCCTTCGGATGGTCAGAGGAAGGTCTTGCCCTCGCCGCGGTAGGTGGGGACCGCCTCGATGACGCGGTCGCCTTCGATCACCTGCAGTGCGGCGAAGCGCTCGCAGAGCTCGCCCGCCTTGGCGTGGCGGAACCAGACGCGGTCACCGAGCCGCAGGTCGTGGGCCGCCTCGCCGATCAGCGGCGTCTGGACCTCGCCGGCCCCTTCGTTGGCGTCATACGTCAGCCCGGCCGGCAGGTACGGCTGGGGAAGCCGGGACGGGCTGGAGGGGCCGGAGGCGTGGTAGCCGCCGCCCAGCACGGTGACGATGCCGGGGGCCGGCTTGCGCACCACGGGCAGGGCGAACAGCGCCGCGGGGCGGCCGGTGAAGTCGCGGTAGAAGTCGAACAGCCGAGGGTGGAAGAAGCCAGATCCGGCGGCGACCTCGGTGATCGCCTTTTCCCTCACGGTCTTCTCGACGCTTCCCGTGCCGCCGCCGTTGACGAACTCCAGGTCACAGACCTCTCGTACGGCCTGGACGATCCGGCCTCGCCGTACGGTCAGCTCCCGCTGCGACCGGCTCTGCATCCACCGGATCGCCCTGCCGTACAGGCCCGGGATCCGGTCGCCGAGGCCGGCGATCTGGGCCTCGTACGACATCAGTCCCACGAGCCGCACTCCGGGGCGCTTGGCGATGTCGGCGGCGATGCCGGCGGCCTGGTCGGTCTCCCGGACGGGTGAACGCAGCACGCCCGCGCGGAGTTTGCCGGCGAATGCCAGAAACGTCGCGTCGATTTCCAGACATATCCGGATCTCGTGGCGTAGTCCGAGGCTCGTGATCATATTCAGATGGTCGAGCGCGTCGATCATCAGTGTGATCTCGCGGGCCGCCACCGGGTCGGATCCCAGAGCCTGGAGCGCCTGTCTGTCCGCGGTCGGATAGGCGACGAGCACGTCACGGTGGCCGGATGAGGCGAGCCAGAGAGCCTCCGGCAGGGTGAACGCCATGATCCCGGCGAAACCGTCGATCGCGAGGATCCGGTCGAGGATCGGACGGCTGCGGATCGACTTGCTGGCCACCCGGATCGGCTTGCCGTTCGCGCGCCTGACCATGTCGGCGGCGTTCGACCGCAGCGCGTCCAGGTCGAGGACCGCGAAGGGCGGCTCAAGATCCGCCGTGGCCCGGTCGAGGCGCTGTCGGTCGTCCATGGCCGCAGCTTAGTACCGCTTGAGGCGCATTACATGAGCAGGGTTCACATTAACCGTGCGGATGGCAAATTACTCGGCGGCATACTTTCAAGATCGTGTAAGTCGGCGGGGGAGTGGCTCGCCGTCGGCCGTCACCATGTAGCCATATGCACGTGAGTACGGAGCAGCCGTCCGCACCCGTCTCCCGCCCCCGGGACGATGCCGCCCCGTGCGGTGAACGAGGAGTGGCCCGATGAGCACAGTCGAGGAGATTCTGGCGAACTCCCCCGAGGCGCCGGTCGCTCCGGAGCAGTCACCGCGGAACCGCTATCGGGCCTCGCGGCGCAGGGCGACCCGTGCGCTGCGCCCGGGGCGGACACCGGCGGGCGTCGCCGTCGCGGCCGTGCTCTCGTTCCTCACCTGGGCGGCCTTCGCGGGACTGGCCGGTGGGCTGTTCGGACACCCGATCGACGTGCCGTACGCGGCCCGCCTCCTGTCGGTGACCTGGGGGCATCCGATGCTCCGCACAGCCGCGGGCGTGATGATCGTGGTCGGCGGGGTGCTGGTCGTCCTCGCCCTGTTCCCCGGGCGACCCAGGCTGGTGCCGCTGGAGACGACGGACCCGGACCTTGTCATCGGCCTCACTCGCAGCGGCCTGCGCAGGACGCTCGCGTCCGCGGCACGGGACGTTCCCGGGGTGGACAACGTCTCCGTCCGTTTTCTGCGCAAGCAGATCGAGGTCATCGTCGTCACCGACGCCCAGCGGACCGGCGAGTCGCTCCGCGAGGTCGGCGCCGCGATCGGGGACCGGCTCTGCGGTCTCGGCGCCCAGTGCCGGCACGAGGTCGTCGTACGGCTGCGCAGGAGGGGGATCTGACCATGCGATCGCACATGGGAAACCGGATAGGGATCGGCGTGGTGGGCCTGACGCTGCTGGGCGGGGGGATGTATGTGCTGCACGCCGGAAGGGAACGCCCGGGGCAGCCGGTCGTCTCCTTGAGCTGCTGCGCCGACAGCCTGTGGCTGCGCTCAGCCGGTGCCGTCCTCGCGATGCTGGTCGCCCTGGTCGCCACTCGATGGCTGCTCTTCGCCCTCGGCTGGGGACGGCGCGGCAGCCGCGTCGGATCAGGTGTGGCGATGCTGGGCGTCGCCTTGCAGGGCTCGGACAGCATCGCGAAGATGCAGGTCAGGCTGGTGCGGGAGCGCAGGATGCGGATCGGGATCACTTTCGCGCCGGGCGCGGACCCGGGTGACGTGATCACCCAGTTGGACCGTCAGGCCGTGTCACGGGTGCGCGGCGCGGTCGGCCGCAGGGACCTGCCCACCCTGGTCAGGCTGCACATCCGCCGCCGCTGACCGACGCCACGCCGGGCAGGCCCGCCTCCCTTGCCACGTCAGGGCTGTCGGCCGGTCCCTGTGGCCACGTCGGACCGGCCGGCTCCCATGTCCGTGTCGGATCGGCCGGTACTCATGGCCACGTCAGACTGGCCGGTACTCATGGCCAGGGGCGACCGGCTGGTCCCCAGGGCCAGTCCTGCGGCGAGGCAGGCGAGTGGCACGACGGGGACCACATAGCGATGGTCGAACGCGGCGATCATCGGCGGAAGCACGAGCAGGGTGACCGCGGCGGTCCAGGGGAGCAGCGCCGTCCACCTCCTGGCGATCAGGCCGCCGAGGCCGGCCAGGAGGATGACCGCGAGCAGCGGGCCGCGGAGGTATCCCTGCTCCTGGTAGGCGCGGAGCCATCCGGCGTAGGGTGCGACGACCCGCGTGTCGCCCGGCGATCCCTGGTAGGCGATCGTCAGCTCGGTCGCGGTCCGCCCGGCCGACGCGATCTTCTCGCTGAACGGCTTCGCCGTACTGGGAAAGACGTAGGCGCTCTGCGGGCCCGGAGAGGGGTAGACGCGCCGCTCCCACTCGAAGGCCCAGAGAGAGTCGCGTAGACCGGTCAGCACGAAGTCGATCGGCTGGCTCCGGATCGCGAGCGCGGCGAACTCCGCGGCGAGCTTCTCCTTGTCCGCTCCCGCCCGCTGGATCGGTGACCGGGCATCCCATATGTACGCCGGGGCGGCGAGCCTGGGTTCTGTCGGGCAGAGGACGGCGAGTTCGGGGGAGGGATTCATCCGTGCGCAGTCCGCGAAGGTCATCGTGCGCGACCACAGCCACACGTTGCTGCCGCCCATGCCGTACGACCCGTGGGCGCTGTGGAACCAGACGGCGTAGCCACCGAGTACGACCGATGCGGCGGCCAGCCCGGTGACCAGGGCCTTCCACCCCACGCGGGTGACGGCGAGCCACGCGAGGGTCAGGAGGATCAGCGGAAGACCGAGAGTCCGGGTGACGGTGGCCGCGCCGAGCAGGAGCAGCGCCGCGACCACCGTCCAGGTGGCCGGGCGTGGCCGCCACAGCAGGAGCGTCACGGCCGCGACCACGAGGAACATGAACAGCAGGTCCGCCATCATCAGGTGTTCGAGCTGAATCTGGTGGACGTCCAGCAGCACCGGCGCCGCCGCCAGGGCGGCGCCCCATCCTGGCAGCCCGGTACGGCGCCGCAGGACGGCGTAGACGCAGACGGCGATGCCCAGGCCCAGCAAGTGCTGGACGATCACGACGGCCTGGACGCTGTGCAGCGGGCTCAGGAACAGGGAGTATCCCGAGGGCCTGGACGGCAGCGGACGCAGGTCCAGCCCCGAGCTCAGGTAGGCGAACGAGTCGGCCCAGAACCACAGAGCGGGCTGATATCCCAGGACGGCGAGCGCCCGCAGTCCGGCGCCCGCCACGAGCAGGACCAGGAACGCCCAGTGCGAGAACCTGGCCAAGGAAACCTCCTGCCCGACGGCGAGTGGGCACCCATGCTACGGGCGTCCATCGGGGAAGCGTGAAAAGTCCGCTATGTCGATGGCGTTCTCCAAGGCGGCGGCGCCTGCGGATCGCCTGGTCCCGTTCCGCGAGTGGCGAGCCGTACTGGAAGGCGATCGTGCTGGGGAAGCCCGCCCCTTTTCACTACACAAGCCTTTTCGGTCATCAAGTTCGCCCTGGTTTGTCGATGGGCAAAACGACCTTGTGTAGTCGTGGGGGGCGGGTCTTGATCGGTACGCCCGGTCAGGGGATGAGCTTGACCTCGGGGAAGCGCTTGGCGGGGCCGTCGAAGAGGCGGGTGCGCTGCCCCTTCAGGTGCAGGTCGAAGAACGCGGCGACATAGGCGCGCTGGGCCGCGATCGAGCGGTCCGGATCGATCGTCCCGATCAGCTCGGGGAACGCCTCGGGGACCTTCGGCAGCTTCGCGGCGATCTGCGGAAACCACGTCTGCAAGTCGCTGAACGAGCCGTGCTTCGCTCCAGTGAACGCCACCGCACGCTTCCAGCCGGTCGACTTCATGTCCGCCACGCGCGCCTCGGAGTGCTTTATGAGGAGGTCCGCGATGACCTCCTCGGTCAGGTTCTCCGGGAGGGGGACGGCCCGTTCGACCCGGCCGCCGGGGAACTCCACCTGGTCCGCCTCGTAGGTGCGGTCGACGGTGACCACGATGTAGCCCCGAGCGGCCAGTTCCTCGACCAGCGCGGTGCCGAGCGTGCGCACCCCGCCGTCGCCCGAAGCGAACACGATGACCGGGTGTTCTCCCCGCTTCACCGGCGCGCCGACCCGGGCGTGCGCCAGCGTCCCCGCCCAGTCCACCGCACCCGACTCGATGCCGAGTGGGGGCGCCGAGGTCTTGTCCCAGTTGGCCGCGGCGAGCGGTGACATCTGCGGTGCCAGCGGAAGGTTCGAGGAACCTCTCGCCGGATACCAGACGCTCACCATGAGTTCCCGGTACGGCTTGGACTTCACCAGGGGATCCGGGCGTGACCGGTCCACCAGGTGGAGGGAGACCGTGAGATCCAATGGCCCGGCTTCGTCGTGCCCTCAAACCGCCTCTTCGTGACTCTGCTCGCGCCGGTCGTGGCACCCGCGCCGGTACCGGCGTCCGCGCATGCCTCAGCGGCGTCGCATGCGCCGGCGCATGCCACAACGAAGGGGGCGATCACGATCGCGACGCCCGCGCCCTGCCGCCGGAAGCGGGTGGCGGATCAAGTCAGCATTCGATGACGTTGACGGCGAGGCCGCCGCGGCTGGTCTCCTTGTATTTGTCGAGCATGTCGCGGCCGGTGTCGCGCATGGTCTTGATGGCTTTGTCGAGGGAGACGAAGTGGCGGCCGTCGCCGCGCAGGGCGATGCGGGCGGCGGTGATGGCCTTGATGGAGGCGACCGCGTTGCGTTCGATGCACGGGATCTGGACCAGGCCGCCGATGGGGTCGCAGGTGAGGCCGAGGTTGTGTTCGATGCCGATCTCGGCGGCGTTCTCGACCTGTTCGGGGGTGCCACCGAGGACCTCGGTGAGCCCGGCGGCGGCCATCGAGCAGGCGGAGCCGACCTCGCCCTGGCAGCCGACCTCGGCGCCGGAGATCGAGGCGTTCTCCTTGAAGAGCACGCCGATCGCCCCCGCCGTGAGCAGGAATCGGATGATGCCGTCGTGGTCGGCTCCCGGGACGAACTTCATGTAGTACGACAGGACGGCGGGGATGATCCCGGCCGCGCCGTTCGTGGGCGCGGTGACGATCCGGCCGCCGGCCGCGTTCTCCTCGTTGACGGCCAGGGCGAACAGCGTGACCCAGTCCATCGCCTGGAGCGGGTCGCCGTCCGTCTCGCTCTGCAGACGGCGGTGGAGCTGGTTCGCCCGCCGTTTGACTTTGAGCCCGCCGGGCAGCACGCCCTCTTTGGTGCTGCCGCGCCGTACGGACTCGTTCATCACCGACCACAGGTGGACGAGCCCGTCCCTGATCTCCTGTGGGGTACGGCCGAAGGCCTGCTCGTTCTCCAGCATCAGGCCGGAGATCGAGAGCCCCGTCTCGCCGCAGTGGGCGAGGAGCTGTGCGGCCGTGGTGAAGGGGTACGGCAGGACCGTGTCATCGGGCTTGATCCGGTCCGCGCCGGTGGCGCTCTCGTCCACGACGAAGCCGCCGCCGACGGAGTAGTACACCTTCTCCCGGATCACGGTGCCGTCGGCGAACGCGGTGAAACGCATCCCGTTGGGATGGTGGGGGAGCGACAGCTTCCGCTCGAACACGAGGTCCTGGCCGACCACGAACGGGATCTCACGGGAGCCGTACAGCATCACGGTGCCGCTGGCGCGCATGTCGGCGAGCCGGGATTCGACGCTGTCGACGTCGACGAGCTCGGGCTTCTCACCGGACAGGCCGAGCAGGACCGCTTTGTCGCTGCCGTGGCCCTTGCCGGTCAGGCCGAGCGAGCCGTAGAGGATGACCTCGACGCGCGAGGTCTTCTCGAGCAGACCGTCCTGGTGGAGGCCGCGGGCGAACTTGTGCGCCGCCGCCATCGGGCCGCCAGTGTGTGAGCTGGACGGCCCGATGCCCACTTTGAACAGGTCGAAGACGCTGATCGCCATTGACCTTTGTCCTTCAGGGATTGGAAATGATTAAGATTCGCCCGTGGTGAGGGCGGTGTACTCCTCGGCGGAGAGCAGGTCCTCGGCCTCGGTTTCGATGCGGATGCGGAACAGCCAGCCCTCGCCGTACGGGTCGGAGTTGACCAGCGACGGGTCGTCCACGACGGCCGGGTTGATCTCCACGATCTCACCGCTGACCGGCGAGTAGATGTCGCTGACCGACTTGGTCGACTCCACCTCGCCGACCGCGTCGCCGGCCTCCACATTGGTCCCCGCCTCGGGGACCTGTACGTAGACCACGTCTCCGAGCTGCTCGGCGGCGTACGCCGTGATGCCCACCGTCACGGTGAGGCCGTCGTCGAGGCCGGCCACCCACTCGTGCTCGTTGGTGTAGCTCAGCTCGCTGGGAATGCTGCTCACTTGCTCCTCCTGTAGAAAGGCAGGTCAACGATCTCGACCGCTTCATGGCTACCACGAATGTCCACGGCCAGGTCTCCTCTTTCCAGCGCGGCCCGTGTGACGTAGGCCATCGCGATCGGCTTGCCCAGAGACTGTGAGGGAGCGCCGCTGGTCACCTCGCCGACGACCGCTCCGCCCTGGGTGACGGGGTAACCGTGCCGCGGGACGCGGCGGCCGCGAGCCACCAGGCCGACCAGGCGCCGATCGGTCGAGGTCCGCTCGGCGAGGGCGGCACGCCCGACGAAGTCGCCCGGTTTGTCGAACTTCACCACCCGGCCGAGCCCTGCGTCGAACGGCGTCAGGTCGGCGCTGAGCTCGTTGCCGTACAGCGGCATGCCCGCCTCCAGTCGGAGCGTGTCGCGGGCCGACAGCCCCGCGGGGATGAGCCCGAGCTCGGCCCCTGCCTCGGAGAGGGCGGTCCACAGCGGGACCGCGTCCTCGCCCCGGATGAACAGCTCGAACCCGTCCTCACCGGTGTATCCGGTGCGCGCGATGAGCGCCTCGAACCCGGCGACCGTGCCGGGAAGGCCCGCGTAGTACTTGAGGCCGTCCAGGTCGGCGTCGGTCACCTTGCGCAGGATCTCGGCGCTGTTCGGCCCCTGGACGGCGATCAGCGCGTAGGCGTCCGACCGGTCCTCGACCCGCGCGTCGTACGGCTTCGCGCGCTCGGTGAGCTCCTGGGCGACGACGGCGTAGTTGGAGGCGTTCGCGACGACCATGAACTCCTCGGCCGCCAGGCGGTAGACGATCAGGTCGTCCAGCACCCCGCCGTCCTCGGCGACGATCATCGTGTAGCGGGCGCGGCCGGGCTCCACGGCGCTGAGTTGACCGACGAGGGCGTAGTCGAGCGCCTCGGCCGCCTGCGGGCCGGTCACGAAGATCTCGCCCATGTGGGAGAGGTCGAAGAGCCCCGCGGCGGTTCGCACCGCGTTGTGCTCGGCCGACTCGCTGCCGTAGCGCAGGGGCATCAGCCATCCCGCGAAGTCGGTCAGTGTCGCGCCAAGGCTCTCATGCACGTCGCGAAGCGGCGTTGATCGGGACATGTCACACCTCAGGAGGCCGGACGTCATTGGGCATCCTCCCCCTCTGTCATCGGTGCCTGAGAGCTTCGCCCGTTCTTTGCCGGACTTTCACCTTCGGCGAGGCCGTGAAGGCCTGCTTTCCAGAGGTCACCTGACCCGCACGGTCCTTTGTCCTTGAGAGGTTCGCGGGGAGGGCTTGCTCCTTCAGGGGCCCTGGCCGGATGTCAGGGCGCTCTCCCGCGCGGGATCATCGGTGCTCTGGCCAGCTTAGTGGCCCGGACTCCCCAAACGGAACCGCCCAATGGAGCGCCGCCCGTTTCACCTACAGAGGCCTTTTCGTGCGCCCAGCAGAGCAGGAGGTGAAGCCGTGACGTAGCGGCTGATCTTGTTGTTCGTAAGCTCGTCGTCGCTTGCCGGTGGGAGTCCGGTCCGGGTAGCTGCCAGGAGGCCCGGTAGCAGGCTGGCGATTTCGTCTGGAAACGGGCGGGGTCGAAGCCCAGCGTCAAAGGCCCTGTAAGAGGGGGAGCGAGGATGCGGTCCGTAGCATGAAGCGAAGCCTGCGGCGTCGTTACTCAGCCGCCCTTCGGGGTGGGACAAGGGAGAGCCGAGCCCCTCGAAATCGGGGTGAAGGCCATGGAAGCGGCCAAGAGCCTGGAAGCGCAGCCGTGATGAACTCCCCGGCGTATGGGGCGCGGAACGTATCGATAGTGGCGGCGGGAACTGGGGAGGCCCTCCCCGGCCCGATGACCTGCGGATATGTGTCATCGGAGCGTGGCATCTTATAACCGATGACCTCGGGAAGTGGATGGCCGGCCGGGTGGGCGTCGGAGGTGGCCGTAGTACCGCTTGAGTCGACCGGACAACATAACCGGCGGTGACGGGAAGGGCCACTACTTCGTCGATGCGTGCGACTGTTGAGGAGGGGCCCGGTGAGTGCCGTTTCGGCTATCCCCGCCGCTGGTGGATCTGGTGGACGTTCTCCGCGAGATCCGGTCCGAGCCTTGCAGCACACGCTGTACCGGGCGGCCAAGGCTGACCCCGGACGTCGATTCCACGCGCTGATGGACAAGGTCTACCGCAGAGACGTCCTGGCGCGAGCGTGGCTGATGGTGCGCAGCAACAACGGCGCACCGGGTATCGACAACATCACCCTGGCCCAGGTCGAGGAGTACGGGGTGCCCCGGCTGCTCGATGAGGTGGCCGCCGAACTTCGGGAAGGTCGCTACCGTCCCCTGCCTGCGCGACGGGTGATGATCCCCAAGCCTGGGTTGAAGGATGAGTACCGGCCGTTATCGATTCCGGCGGTTCGGGACCGGGTCGTGCAGGCCGCCGTGAAGATCGTGTTCGAACCGGTCTTCGAGGCGGATATGGCCGATTGCTCGTTCGGGTTCCGCCCGAAACGCTCGGCTCACGACGCCTTGCAGGTGCTCATGGATGAGTACGGGCGAGGTCGCCGGTGGGTGGTCGAGACGGACATCGCCAACTGCTTTTCGGCGATTCCGCACCAGGAGTTGATACACGCGATCGAGGAACGCATCTGTGATCAGTCTCTGCTTGGTCTCCTGCGGGTGATCCTGCGCGCGGGGGTGATGGAGGAGGACGGCCAGGTGCGCACCGAGGATGTCGGGACTCCGCAAGGCGGGGTGGTTTCACCCGTCATGTGCAACGTCTACCTGCACCGGCTCGACCGGGCATGGGATGAGGCCGACGGGGTCCTGACCCGCTATGCGGACGATCTCACCGTGATGTGCTGGTCACGCAGCCAAGCCGAACGGGCCTTGGCCCGATTGGCCGAGCTGCTGGCGGAACTCGGGCTGGAGCCCAAGGCCGCCAAGACCCGCATCGTTCATCTGGAGGTGGGCGGGGAAGGCTTCGATTTCCTCGGCTTTCACCACCGGCTGGTGCGATCGACCGGGTTCAACGGGAAACGACCTTTCGTGTTCCTCGCTCGCTGGCCCGCGAACAAGGCCATGCGGCATGCCCGCGACCGGATCCGGGAATTGACGGACCGGCGCAGGAAGTTGCGGCCAGAAGCGATCGCTGAAGAGGTGAACCTGTTCCTGCGGGGCTGGATCGCCTACTTCCGGTATGGGCACTCCGCCCAGCGCTTCAGCAAGATCAGGCAATACGCGCGGACGCGTCTGGCGAGATACATCAGCAAGAAGCACCGCGCCAGCAGAGGATTCGGGTGGCGGGCGCTGGTCGTCTTGTCCCCGAACGAACTCGGTCTGATCGGCATGTATGGAATCGTCGTCCCGCCCAGACCCTTCAAGGACTGGTGGGTGAGGCCGAATGCCGGTGGTGAACGACGTCGGTGAGCCGTGTGCGGGAGAACCGCATGCACGGTTCGAGGTGGCGGGAGCTGGAAACGGGGTCACGAACCTGGTCATGGTCACTGGGGTGGCACACCCGTCTGGGAAACCGGCGGTCAGAAGGCCCCAGGTCCTACCGCCAGGAGAAACCACCGCGCCAGCTCCCGACCCTACGATCACCGCTTTTATCCGCATCTGTCATCAGACAAAGCGCCCCTCTGTAGTCGGGCGGGGCGGCACTCGCGCATGCCCCCAGCGCTAGCAGTGTGCGCATGCACCCAGCGCTCGCCGCGTGGTGGCCCCAGCGTTCGCTATGTGATGGTCCCAGCGTTCGCCGTGTGCTCATGCCCCCGGTGCGCGCCGTGCGCGTTCGACGAGAGCGCGGAACAGGGGGCCGTCCTCGTCGGCCTCGGGGTGCCACTGGACAGCCAGGGCGAAGGGATGGCCGTCGAGTTCGACGGCCTCGATGGTGCCGTCGTCCGCCTGGGCCGTGACGGTGAGGCCGTCGCCGAGGTGTTCGATCGCCTGGTGGTGATAGTGCGCGGGGGTCACCTCGGCCGCGTCGTAGATCTTGGCGAGTTCGGGCGAGAGCCGTACCGGGACCCGGCCGAAGACGCCGGGAGCGGGGGAGTGGGCGGTGTGGCCGACCACGTCGGGGAGATGCTGGTGGAGGGTGCCGCCCCGGGCGACGTTGAGCACCTGGAGTCCTCGGCATATGCCCAGGAACGGCAGCCGCGCGTCGATGGCCTCGCGAACCAGTGTGAACTCCGACTCGTCGCGAAATTTGCGGATATAGCCGGTCTTCTCGTGGGGGCGGGAGCCGTACCGGTCGGGATCGATGTCCCCGCCACCCGCGATGATCAGCCCGTCGAGCCGCTCGACCAGGCCCGATGGATCTCCGGCGGGCGGCAGGATCACCGGCTGCCCGCCGGCCTTCTCGATGTGCTCGATGTACATGTACGGCAAGAGCGCCGCCGTCATGTCCCAGACGGTGAACTTCGCGGGCTCCACGTAGCACGTGACGCCGATGACGGGCCGAGACATGAGGATCCTTCTTTGCCGGTTCGCTGGTTCGCCGTCCCGGGTCGCTGGGTCGCTGGGTCGCTGGGTCGCTCGTTCGCGGCCGGGCAGGTGCTGGGTTCCGGGTCCTGCCTGGGTTCCGGCACCTCGGGTTCGACTGTTTCGTCTTATCGCCGGTTCGCGGGTCTGCGTGGTCGTGGAGGAGACGCCCCGGAGTCTCCTCCACGGCCGCAGGGTCGTCGCTAGAGCGGGGTGACGTACGCCGCCGAGATGCCGCCGTCCACCAGGAACTCCGACGCGGTCATGAAGGAGGAGTCGTCGGAGGCGAGGAAGGCGACGGCGGCCGCCATCTCCTCGGCCCTGCCGAAGCGGCCGATCGGGATGTGGACGAGACGGCGCTGCGCCCGCTCGGGGTCCTTGGCGAACAGCTCCCGCAGCAGCGGCGTGTCCACCGGCCCCGGGCAGAGCGCGTTGACCCGGATGCCCTCGCGGGCGAACTGCACGCCGAGCTCGCGGGTCATCGCCAGCACGCCGCCCTTGGACGCCGTGTACGAGATCTGCGACGTGGCGGATCCCATGACCGCGACGAACGACGCCGTGTTGATGATCGAGCCCTTGCCCTGCCGCTGCATGTACGGGATCACGTGCTTGCAGCAGTAGTAGACCGAGGTGAGGTTGACCTCCTGGACGCGCCGCCAGGCGTCGATGCCGGTCGTGAGGATCGAGTCGTCGTCGGCGGGGGAGATGCCCGCGTTGTTGAAGGCGATGTCCACGCTGCCGTACGTGTCGTACGCCGTCTGGTACATCCGCACGACGTCGTCCTCGTCGGCCACGTTCGCCTTGACGTAGATTCCGCCCACCTCGTCGGCCACCTTGGTGCCCGACGCCTCGTCGAGGTCCACCGCCACGATCTTCGCGCCCTCCTGGGCGAACCGGTGAGCCGTGGCGAGCCCGATCCCGCTGCCCGCCCCGGTGATGACGGCCACGCGGTCCTGCAAACGCTGCATATGTCTACTCCGTTGAGATGAAGACGTTCTTGGTCTCGGTGAATGCGGTGAGGGCGTCGGGGCCGAGCTCCCGGCCGAGGCCGGACTGCTTGAAGCCGCCGAACGGGGTCCAGTAGCGCACGCTGGAGTGTGAGTTCACCGAGAGGTTGCCCGCCTCCACGGCGCGTGCCACCCGCAGCGCCCGCCCGACGTCTCGGGTCCAGATCGACCCCGAAAGGCCATATGTCGTGTCATTGGCGATCTGTACGGCATGAGCCTCGTTGTCGAACGGGACGACCGAGACCACCGGTCCGAAGATCTCCTCCGTGAAAGCCGTGTGGAAGCCCGCGTCGTACGCTCCGGCCGACGCCCCGCCCCCGTCGCCGGGCCAGATCGGGGCCGCGAGGACGGTCGGCGGGAACCAGAAGCCGGGACCGCCGGGGCACGAGCCCTCGGCGTACGGCACAGGCGATCCCGGCCCGGTGACGAACGACGCCACCCGGTCCCGGTGCTCCGCGCTGATCAGCGGACCCATCTGGTTGGCGGGATCGAGCGGGTCCCCGACCGTCACGTCCCGTACGGCGCCCGCCAGCAGCGGGAGGAAATCCTCGTAGACGGAACGCTCCACGAGGATCCGCGACCGGGCGCAGCAATCCTGGCCGGAGTTGTCGAACACCGCCATCGGAGCCGCGGCGGCCGCCTTCTCCAGGTCGGAGTCCGCGAAGACGATGTTGGCGCTCTTGCCGCCGAGCTCCAGCGTGAGCCGCTTCACCTGGTTGGCGGCCTTCGCGGCGATGAGCTTGCCGACCTCGGTGGAGCCGGTGAAGACGATCTTCGCGACATCGGGATGCTCGACCAGCCGGGCACCCGCGACCTCTCCGGCACCGGGCAGGACCTGGAGCACCCCCTCCGGGATTCCGGCTTCGAGGGCCAGCTCGGCCAGGCGGAGCGCGGTGAGCGGGGTCCACTCGGCGGGTTTCACGACCACCGTGTTGCCCGCCGCCAGCGCCGGGGCGACTCCCCAGGTCATGATGACCATGGGGAAGTTCCACGGCACGATCACCCCGACGACGCCCAGCGGTTCCTGGAAGGTGATGTTCACGCCGCCGGGCACGGGGATCTGCCTGCCGTGGTCACGCTCCGGCGCGCCCGCGTAGAAGTCGAGGACGTCGCGGACGTTCCCGGCCTCCCATCGGGCGTTGCCGATCGTGTGCCCGGCGTTGGCGATCTCCAGCTGGGCCAGCTCCTCGGCGTGGTCCTCCACTTTCCTGGCGAATCGCCGCAGCAGCCGGGCCCGGTCCCCGGGAGCGGTGGAACGCCATGTCGTGAAGGCGGCTCGCGCCCGCTCCACGGCGCGGTCGATTTCGGCGGTGTCCGCCGGCTCGATTTCGGCGATCACTTCCTCGGTCGCCGGATTGACGATTTTCACAGTCGCTCGAACCCCCGGTAGAGCTCCCAGTCGGTGACCGCCGCGTCGAAAGCGGCCAGCTCGACCCGTGCGTAGTTGGTGTAGTGCTCGACGACGTCCTTGCCGAATGCGTCCTCGGCGATCTCGGACCTCTCCCACAGGGCGAGCGCGTCCCGCAACGTGCTCGGGACGGTCTCGGCGCCCGAGACGTAGGCGTTCCCGCCGAAGGGCTCCTCCAGCGGCAGCTCGGCGTCGATTCCCCGCAGCCCGGCGGCGATCAGCGCCGACACCGCCAGGTAGGGGTTCACGTCGCCGCCCGGCACCCGGTTCTCGATCCGCAGTGACGGCCCGTGACCGACCAGGCGCAGCGAGCAGGTCCGGTTGTCGATGCCCCACTTGACGGCGGTGGGGGCGAACGAGCCCTCGACGTACCGCTTGTAGGAGTTGATGTTCGGCGCGTAGAACAGCGTCATCTCGCGCATCGCGGCGAGCTGCCCGGCGATGAAGTGCTGCCCGATCTTCGACAGTCCGTACGGCTCCCGCCCGGCCATCACCGGCGTTCCGTCCTCGTCGCGCAGGGAGATGTGGATGTGGCAGGAGTTGCCTTCACGCTGGTTGGGCTTGGCCATGAAGGTGATCGCCATGCCGTCCTGGGCGGCGATCTCCTTGGCGCCGTTCTTGTAGATCGAGTGGTTGTCGCACGTCGCCAGGGCGTCGGTGTAGCGGAAGGCGATCTCGTGCTGGCCGAGGTTGCACTCGCCCTTCGCCGACTCGACGTAGAGGCCCGCCCCCTCCATCCCCAGGCGGATCTTCCTCAGCAGCGGTTCGACGCGGGCGGTGCCCAGCAGCGAGTAGTCGACGTTGTAGAGGTTCGCCGGCGACAGGTCGCGGTAGCCCTTCTGCCAGGCGTTCTCGTAGGTGTCGTTGTAGACGCAGAACTCCAGCTCGGTCCCGACGAACGCGGTCCAGCCCCGCTCGGCGAGCTTCGCGATCTGCCTTTTCAGGATCTGCCGTGGGGAGGGGACGACGTCCGACCCGTCCTCCCAGACCAGGTCGGCCAGCAGCATGGCCGTACCCTCCTGCCAGGGCACCCGGCGCAGCGTGGCGAGGTCGGGCTTCATCACGAAGTCCCCGTACCCGCGCTCCCACGAGGACATGGCGTATCCGCCCACGGTGTTCATGTCGACGTCCACCGCGAGGAGGTAGTTGCACCCCTCGGCCGCGTGGCTCAGCACCTCCTCCAGGAAGTACCGCGCGGAGAGCCGCTTTCCCTGGAGCCGGCCCTGCATGTCCGTGACGGCCAGCAGGACGGTGTCCACCCGGCCTGCGTCGATCTCGACGCGAAGCTGCTCGACGGTCAGCACACCGCCTCCTGTCATCGGCATCAGTTAAAAGTCTGGAATCAGACCATTGGAAGGCATGGAAGCACCAGGCCTGCCTCCTCGTCAACAATGCTCTTTGGGCTAACCTCAGGCCAATGAGAGTGTGAGTAAGCGGGTCTGTCCACGGCGCACAGCCGATCGGCGGGGCGCCCGGGCGCCCGGAACGGGAAGAACGTGATGGGAAGCACTCCCGCGGACGCGCCTGAACCTGCGTACACGGGGCCGCGGCCCGGTTCGGGCCTGGTGGGGGCTTCTGCGGATGTGCCGGCCGAGGGATCCGGGTCCAGGGCGCGGCGGCCCGGTTCGGGCCTGGTGGGGGCTTCTGCGGATGCGTCTGCCGAAGGATCCGCGTCCAAGGCGCGGCGGACCGGCCCGGGTGTCATGGGGCCCGTCTCGTTGCTCCGGCCGGTCCGGGCCGGCAACGCCTTCGAGGAGACGGTCGAGCGATTACTGCAGACGATCAAGCTCGGTGTCGTCGCCCACGGCGAGAAGCTCCCTCCTGAGCGCGAGCTCGCCGCCCAGCTGGGCATCAGCCGCGTCACCCTCCGCGAGGCGATCCGCGCCCTGCAGGACGCCGGCTACCTCGACGTACGGCGAGGCCGGTACGGCGGGGCCTTCGTGGTCTACGAGCCGCCGAACCCGCGCACGGACGACCTGCGCCGCGCGGTGAACGAGATGGGCCAGAGCGATCTGGAGGACGCACTTACCTTCCGGATGGCCGTCGAGTGCGGCGCGGTGCAGGTCCTCGCCTGTACGGAGCTCGGTTCGGAGCAGCGAGCGACCCTCGCCCACCGGCTGGCCGAGGTGAACGAGGCCGCGCCCGGCGACTACCGCCGCCTCGACACCGCGTTCCACCTGGCCATCGCCGAGCTCACCGGGTCGGCGTTGCTCGCGGGCGCGTGCGCGGACGCCAGGCTGAGGGTGACCGACCTGCTCAACGCCATCCCGGTGCTGCGTCCCAACATCCAGCACGCCGCCGTCCAGCATGCCGCCATCGTCGCCGCGATCCTCGCCCGTGATCCCGACGGAGCCCGCCGAGCGGTCGCCGAACACCTGGAGGGTACGGCGGCGCTGCTGCGCGGCTTCCTCGCATAGCGCCGCCGGTTTGTCGCGGGAGCCGGGTGCGCGGATGCCGTACCTCACGGCGTCGGGGGTGGTGGCGGGAGGCGGCGCGCGGATGCGGTGCCGCATGCCGGTGGCTTTCCGCCCAGGACTTCCGTTTTCCGCGCTCCCGTTTTCCGCGCTCCCGTTTTCCGCGCTCCCGTTTCCAGGGCTTCGGTTTCGCGAGGGTCCGGCGGGGTTGGTCCGGCGGCGGATGGCGTGCCGCACCCGGGTCGCTTCCTCTCAAAGCGGTGTGCTTCTCCCCGTAGCATCGGTAGCGGGGACGTGCACATGGGCGACTGGCTGCAAGAACGTATCGTCGACACCCACCGGCTGCCACTTTTCTGCTTCTTCGTGGCGCTGATCGTGGCGTTCGTCTTCACGCGCATCAACGTCCGGCTGATCCGGGCACGGGTGTGGTGGTTCAGGAACGTCAACGTGGGCGAGATGCACATCCACCACGTCGTCTTCGGTGTCGTGCTCATGCTGCTCGGCGGCGTCGCCGGCCTGATCGTCTCGGAGATCTCCACAGGCTGGTACGCCTTCACCGCGGCGGTCTTCGGCGTCGGCGCCGCTCTCGTTCTGGATGAGTTCGCCCTGATTCTGCACCTGAGAGACGTCTACTGGGCCAAGGAGGGCCGCACCTCCGTCGACGCCGTCTTCGTCGCGGTCGCGGCGACCGCTCTGCTCCTGCTCGGCCTGCGCCCGCTCGGCTGGGATGACTCCGACGGCACTCCGGAGGGCCGCTGGATCGCGGTGGGGTTCCTCGTCGTGAATCTGGCCTTCGCGGTGATCACGCTGCTCAAGGGCAAGATCTGGAGCGGCCTGCTGGGCCTGTTCGTGCCGCTGTTCGTCTACGTCGGAGCGGTGCGGCTCGCCCGGCCAGGGTCGCCGTGGGCGCGCTGGTTCTACTCCGAGGTGGCGAGAAGGCCCAAGCCGAGGCGCATGGCGAAAGCCGTACACCGGGAGGAGCGCTGGCGGCGGCCGGTCATCCGAGCGAAGATCGCATTCCAGGAGTTCGTGTCCGGCCGCCATGACCTCCCACAGCCGCAAAGGCGCGTACATCGCGGATAGCGTCCGTATGAATTCAAAGAGTGACATATGGGTATTTCTCTATGTAGTCGTTCCCGCAGGAGGCGGCCACATGGAGTCACGCGAAGAGTTCAGGTTCCAGGAGATGGCCGCTCAGCTGAAGCAGGAGACAGGCCGGTTGACAGACGATCGGCTGCTGGAGGCCGAGGGCCGTACCGAGGAGGCGGAAGCCCGCCTGTGCGCGACGTGGCATGAGATCGTCATTGCCGTCCGACGGCTCCGGCAGATGTACGGCGCGCCGCTGTAAGCAGCCCGGAAATCCAGCTCGGGTAACCGGCCCGGATAACCGGCCCGGATAACCAGTTCGGTAACCGGCCCGGATAACCGGCTTGGGTAACCAGTTCGGGTAACCGGCTTGGGTAACCAGTTCGGGCAAGTGGCTTGGGTGAGCGGCTCGCGTCGCGGGTGAGGCGAACGGCATGTGGTCAGTGCGAGCTCACTCCCAGTGAAATCGGCATACTGGTTGTGTATGTGTGGTGCCGCCTTTCCCACCGACGAAGGGGTTGGCCACATAGTGGGGCTGCCGCCGTTCCACCTCCGCCTGATCCAGGACGCTCGTCCGGTCTGCGAGCGCTTCGGCCTATTGCTCGCCGGTGGCTACGCGCTGAGAGCGCACGGCTTCACCGACCGGCCGAGCTCGAACATCAATTTCGCGACGTCCGGCGAGAAACCGCTGCCGGAGCTCGTCGCAGAACTGGTCGCCGAATTCCAGCGGCGCGGGCTCACGGTCGAGGTGCTCGACACTTCGCCGCGGCTGGGCAGACTCGTCGTCACCGACGAGATCGGCGGCCAGACGTGCGAGGTCGACCTGATGTGGGAAGCCCTCCAGGATCAGCCCGCGTTCCTTGACCTGTGCCCGGCGGTGGGTGTAGACGACGCCGTCGGCCTCAAGGTCCGAGCGCTGCACGGCAGAGGCCTGCCGCGTGACTTCATCGACGTCGCGTCCGTCTCCGAGCTGTACGGCTTCCGCCGCCTGGAACAACTCGGCGCCGCACACGCCGACGAATGGCGACTGGAAGACCTGCTCCAGCGGTTGGAGGCGGTGGACCTCCTCTCAGAGGAGGCCTTCACGGCGTACGGCCTGGACGAGGACCGGATCCGCGCCGTCCGCCGTTTCGCCTACGCCTGGGCGGAGGACATCGGCCTGCGCCGGGTCGAAGACGGCGACATCGAATACGACCCCTTCGACACCCCAGAACCCGACTGATCAGCTGTCCCGGCCTTCTGAGGCTGAGGCACTGACGAAGTCGAACTGCTCGGGCGGGCTCATCGCCATCGGCGCCGTCGAACCCGAACTTGCGCCAGGCAACCTGGTCCGCGTTATGCGACTCCTAGTGGCATACTCGACACATGGCCCTACCACAGCCCGCGGACCCGACGATCAAGAAGTCGGTGACGCTCCGACGTTCCCTCGCCGAGGAGATCGAGAGCCGGACCGGTCCCCGGGGGTTCTCCCGCTTCGTCGACCAGGCCGCCGAGTACGGTTTGGCGTTGCTGAAGGCCGAGGAGATTGTCGCCGATCATGAGCGCAGGGTCGGCCCGCTGTCCGATGAGGTCCTGGACGAGGCCAGGCGGGCGTGGTCCGGAGAGTAAGGCGCACAGAGGTTCCGTTCCCCACGCCGTTGTTCGTGCTGGACGCCCAGCCCTTCTCCCTGCTCGGTGAGGACGATCCCAAGGTCGTGGCCCGAATCGCTGTTGCCCGGCAGGAAGGGTTCATCCCGGCGATCAGCGCCGTGACGCTCGCCGAGGTGCGCCGCACAGGAGTGGTCGGAAGGCGTCTCATCTGGCAGCGGGCGCATCTGACTGTCCTGCCGGCGACCGAAGCGGTCGCGGACCTCGCCGGGCTTCTACTGCAGGACGCAGGGTTGGATGGGCACGAGTGTGTCGTGGACGCCTTGGTCGTGGCCTCCGCGGCGACGGGCAGTGGCCCGGCTAAAGTGGCCTCCATCGACGGCTCGCATGTTCCCAAGCTGATCGGCGCTGCCAGGCTCAGACGTGATTCGCCGATCGGATGGGTGCCGGTCTGACCTGGCTGGCCGTGGCGTCGCCGAAGGCGTAGGAGCGTGGAAACGAATCAGGGGCCGCTCGCGATGGAACGTATGGCCAGGCCGATGCCGAGGACGAGGACCACCAGAGCGGTCGCGACGGGCGTCAGGTTCGCCAGGCGTCCGATGAGCCCGCTCCGGGCGCCTGCCAGCCGATCGAGCCTGCCGGCCAGCTTGACCAGCAGCAGCCCGGTCGCGGTCAGGGTCGCGGCCATGCCGAGGCCGTAGGCGGTGACCAGCGCGATCCCAAACCAGGTCCGGCCCAGGCCGATCGCGCCCAGTAGCACGATCAACGCCGACGGGCTCGGCACCAGACCGCCTGCCACCCCCAGCCCGACCAGCCCCGCTCGACGCCGCCGGGGCTCGGCGGTCACCTCGACGACGGGTTCGGCCCGCTCCAGTGTGGCCAGCGTGGCCAGCGCGGTTGAGGATCCCGCAGGCGAGAGCCGCTCCGCGCCGCCCGCCGAAACGGAGCTCAGCCTCCCAAGCCCGTGCGCGTCCTCGTGTCCGTGCTGGTCCCCGTCCCCGTCCCCGTCCCCGTCCCCGTGCTCGTGCTCGTGACCGTGACCGTGACCATGTCCGTGACCATGACCATGTCCGTAGGCGCCGTGGGCGGATGCCGTACGGGAGCCGGAAAAGGACGACCAGAGGAGGCGGGCGCCGATCGCGGTGATGAGGACGCCGCTGGCAAGGCCCAGCCAGGCCAGCACGGACTCGCCCGCCAGCGCGGAGAACACGCTGAGCAGCAGGCCGACGGCGAGCACGCCCACGGTGTGGGTCACCGTCACGGTCATGCCCACGACGAGGGCGTCCCGGGGACGTCCCCGTCGTCCGGCCAGGTACGCCGCCATGATGGTCTTGCCGTGGCCCGGAATCAGCGCATGGCCCGCTCCCAGGACGACAGCAAGCAAGATCGCCAGGAGGCCGAGCGGCACCGTGAGAGAGGACGTGCCGACCAGAGCCTTGAAGGTCCGGTCGAGCCCGGCCAGCCACTCGCCGATCGGGCCGGGAACCCCCAGGCCGCCCATCAGACCCCGGTTCGCGGCCAGATCACGCACGCCCGTCTCGGCGGCGTCGGCGTTCCTCGTTCCGGAGTTGTCGGGGTCCTTTGTGCCGCCGAAATCGGTCTTCCCCGTGACGGCGGGGTCGGTGTCTCCTGTCCTGGGGCGATCAGGGTCGCGTGTGTCGCCGGGGTCGGTGTTGCTCGTGATGGCGGGGTCGGTGTTCCCTGTCCGGGGGCGATCAGCGTCCCCCGTGCCGGTGCCGGTGCCGGTGCCGGTGCCGGGGTCGACGGCCAGTGTGGCGGTGCGCTGGTCGAGGGGGGAGGTGAGGAGGTCGTCCGGGTACGTGCGGAGCTCGTCGCTCACGCTCTTCGCGGGGAGATCGGAGGGGCCGACCCGTACGCCATCCGAGCTGACCGTGATCTCCCGCCATCCGATCCGGTCGGCGAGATATCCATCGCTGAACGCCACGCCGCCCGGTTTCCCGGCTGCGGCCGAAACGGCGGCATCAACGTTGAGCTCGCAGGTCAGCCTGCTTGTCGCCAACCCGCTCTGGCCGGGATGGTAGGCGAACGCGGCCGACCGGACGTGCCAGGCGATCTGGACGCCGCCCACGGTCAGCCGCTGCGCGGTCGCGACCGCCGAGCATTCGTTTCTGGCGTGGGCCGCCGACTCGGCGGGGGAGACCTGCCCTGACCCGTCGGCGTCGACCGATGGTCTGGCCTGCAGCGTCGGCAACTCGGCGGCGTCCACGACGGCCGTGTTCTCCACCCGGTCGGCATGGATCCGCAGCCCGTTGTAGTGGTTGACCGTGAAGTTGCCGAGAGGGTGCGACGGCAGCGACGAGGCGTGTGCCACGGCCGGGACGGCCAGGATCAGCGCCAGCGCCGCGATCGAGACCACCAGCCCGGCCAGCATCGACATCACGGCCAGCCGAAGGCCCGTGGACACGCCACGGTCGCCGCCCCGGTTGACGCCACGTCGCACCTTCGTGTTGTCCGACCGCCCGCCGCCCCGCGCCGAGTCGGCTGAGCGGCCGATGTGGCTCCGCGTGACCGCTCGTCCCTCTCGGGATACGGCGCTGAGGTGGCCGAGCATCGTCTCCAAGTCCGGCAGCGGAGGCGGTGGGTCGGAGTGCCGACCGCGCGAGGAGACCGTGATCGTGGGGTCGTCGTCGCCGGAACGCGGGTCCCCTGCGGGGAACCCCTCGAAGCTGATCGTGCTCATCTTGACTCCTTAAGGCTGGAAGAGACCCCGGGCAGCCTGTGAAGGTTGGAATCCTCCGCCTTCGGGCGTGGGGGAAGTCGCGGGCCATGCCGTACCGGCCGGGTCCTCAAGAGAACCTCTGCAGGGCTGGGAGCTTCGGGTCGAAGTGCGGGTTGTACTTCTTGACCAGGGCGGACGACTGTTTGGAGTCGAGGCCGAGCGCCCGCTCTATGACGGCGCGGTGGTGGACGAGCAGCGCGTTGCGCCAGCCGGTCGCGGTCGCCTTCTTCGCGTAGGTCAGTGCCTCTTCCGGCTTGCCGTCGCGGTAGAGGGCCCAAGCGAGCGTGTCGGCGGCGACCAGGTTGGGGTTGCGGGCATATTCGGCTTTCGCGTGCTGTACGGCTTTCGCCGGCGATCCGTGATCGGCCTCGAACTCGGCCCAGGTCAGGTCGTCGCGAACCCCACTGGCCCGCATGAGGTCGCGCTGCGCGTTCAGCAGCGTCCACTGACCGGACGGGTCCTTGCCGAGTCGCTCCAGCACTTCGCCGTACTCGACCAGGTATTGCGCGAGTGGCAGCCGCTGGACGGCGGCCTCGTAGTCGTCGGCCGCCTCGTCGAGCCGGCCGTCGAGGGCCGCGGTTCGCGCGCGGGCCGCGAGAGCGGGCACGAACGTCGGGTCGGCTTTCAGCGCCTGCTCGTACGCGGATCGGGCCTTGCCCAGGTCGCCGGCGTGGAGAGAGAGCTCGCCGAGGTAGTAGCGGCAGTACGCGATGTCGCCCGGGGTGAAGGCGTCGCCGAGGGCGTGCTCCAGCATCCGCCTTGCCGTCCTGACGTCTCCGCGCAGTTCGGCGTCGTAGGACGCCCGGGTGAACGACGAGACGCCGGGCGCCAGGGACATCATCTTCTCGATCGCCTCGGACGCCTCGTCGTACGCGCCGAGCTGGGTGTGCGCGTCGGCCAGCACGCCGTACGCGATCGAGCCGTAGGGGTTGGCGGCGATGGCCTGCCGCGAGAGCCGTACGGCGTCGGCGAACTCGTGGCGGCCCGCGGCGAGAGCGGCCTGTCCGGTGAGCGCGGCGAAGTTGCCGGGGGAGAGGGCCAGGGAGCGGGCGATGGCCTGCTCGGCCTTCGGGTAGTACGAGGGGTCGGCCGTCTGGCGCGATCGCTGGACGTAGGCGGAGCCGAGCTCGGCCCACGCCACGTAGTCCTTGGGGAGCCGCCGCAGCCGGGCCTGCAGCCCTTCGACGGCCTTCGCGAGGTCGCCCGTGGGTGCGATGCCGTACGAGCCGGCGCCGGAGGCGGTGCCGTACGAGCCGGTGGACAGTGCGGCCGGGCCGGGTTCCGGTGAGCCGGGGATCAGGATGGCTCCGGCGGTGAGGGCCACTGCGGTGAGGAGCGATCCGATGAGGAGGGCCGCGGCGCCTCGCATCCGGCGGCGCGGTGAGGGTTCCGGCCGCCCGCCGCTCACCGACCCCGACATTTCGGCACTCTCGGAAGTCGCCGTGAGATCCCGTGGGGACGCGGAGGCCTCGGAAGCCAGTGTGCGATCCCGTGGGGATGCGGAGGCCTCGGAAGCCAGTGTGCGATGGCGAGGAGATGCGGCCATCTCAGCGGTCGGCGTGTTGTCCGGTGGCGACCCGGCGGTCTCAGAGATCGGCGTGCGATGGTGAGAGGCGGCGGCGATCTCAGGAGTCGGGATGAGGTGGCGTCGGAGCGCGGACATGTCGGGAAACCTCCTTCGAATGCCAGGTCAGGTGCGCGTGGGGCAGATGCGAGCGGATGCGGGCGGAGCCCGCCCCGGCTGACGTCCGCGGAGACGTGAACCGGGGCGGGTCGCGGGCGGAGCGTCACGAGCCGCTGAAGGCCTGGTTGACGCTGGTGTTGCCGGGCAGCGGGATGTAGGGGAACGAGCCGAGGATCGGCTTGTCGTTGGCGTCCACCTTGTCGCCTGCGGCCAGCGCGGGAACGAGCTTGCCGGTCAGGGCGGCGCCTGCCATGGCCTGCAACGCGATGTCCACGACGTCGTCGCCGAGACGGCGGCCGTTCGGGAAGCCCTGCAGGTCGCCGGCGAGCACGCCGAGCCGGTTCGGGTCGCCGGTCACCGGGATGGACATGTTCAGCCGCAGCATCTCCGAGGCCCGGAACTGCTTGGCGTTGACGTCCTTGTTGAGGATCTGCGAGTTGAGGTCGGCCTTGATCGGGCCGTTCGCCTTGGCGACGCCGGTCAGGAAGATCTCCACCAGGTCGCTCCGCGGGGTCTTGGGCGCCTTGAGGCCGTAGATCGTCTCCAGGAGTTGCGGCGCCTCAGGGTCGGTGACCCGCTTGACGACCGCCGGGATGCCGGCGTCCTTGTCCGGGCTGATGGAGTTGAACGCGTCCTTCAGCGCGGCGGGCACGACGACCTCGTTGACCAGCGGCTGGCCCAGCCGGGAGACCTGGACGAAGCCACGTGGGCTCCACTTGTCCACGGTCGACCAGACGCCGACGACCGGGTTGCGGTCGGCGTTGCCCTTCAGGGCCACGTCCTTCTTGTCCACCTGGACGGCAAGGGTGTGCACGTTGTAGCCCCTGGTGGTGTCCTGGCCGACCTCGGACAGGTTGCCGCCGTAGAGGAGGTCGAAAACCCGCAGGTCGAGGAAGAACGCCTCGTCGGACTGGCCCGCGAAGGCGCGGCCGCCGGGGATCTTCTCAAGCGACTGCGCGCGCAGCGTGGCGTAGTCGGGCATCGAGGCGGGGCCGACGTTGCTCGGCGCCACGATCCCATCGCTGACCAGCGTCTTCACGCCGTGCGGGGTGATCTTCTTGAGTGTGTAGCGCTGCTTGAACAGCAGGTTCTTGTCGTCCAGCGAGGTGACAGGCCCGTTGTTGTACAGGAACGTGCTGTTGCCGCGCTTGTCCTGGTTGCGGAACGTCCACTGGTAGGTCACGTCAGGCAGGGCGTCGCCGTCGTTGTCGATCTTGATGTTGTAGCGGGAGTTGGTGTCGAACGTGTAGAAGTTCGGGCCGCCGTTGGGCTCCTCGAAGGGGATGAAGTTCGCGAGCAGCGTGACCGTGTCGGTCTTGTCGGGGCTGACGAACGCGTACACGTCCGTGTTGTCGTTCCTGGGGTCCCCCGCGATGAGGGGGGCCTCGCGGTGCGAGGAGGCCGTACTTGTGGGAGTACGCAGCAGGGCGAGCGAGGAGGCGGCCAACGCCCCCGCGACGCCCAGGGCCACCAGGGATCGCCGGTTCATCCGGAGTTCCATGTTCGGTCCTTTCGGGACGCTGGGTTCATAGCGGGTGAGCGGGTGAGGTTGTCCGGCCGGAGTCCTCGCCCGCCTATTCGCCGCCCGGACGCCCCCGGATTGCTCCGATTTTTCGTACGGCTTCCGCGCCGCCCTCGGCGTGCTCCCGCCGCTTTCCTGCTTTCGGCGTCGGTTTCCCGCGTCGGTTTGGCGCGTCGGTTTGGCGCGTCGGTCAACCGGAGTTGACTCTTGAGGGTCGGTCAACCTAGATTGACCGCACAAGGTGGTCAACATAGGTTGACCGTTATGAACGGAGAACTCGTGGCTTTGGTGACCGCAGCCGAAGGTGAGGACCCGCTCCGCGCGCTTCGCGCCGCCGCCGAGCTGCGTCGAGAGGTCGATCGCCTGGCGGCCGTACAGGTGCGCCGGGCTCGTGTGCAGGGGGTGTCATGGGTGCGGATAGCGCAGGCCCTGGGGGTCAGCAAGCAGGCGGTGCACAAGAAGTTCGGGGGGAGGAGGCTGTTCGGGGGCAGCTGCGACTGACCGGGCTGAGCGAGCGCGGTTCGTGGCGATTACTGTTCGACCAGGTCCGCCCGCATCGACGGGTGCTGCTGCTCGGCGGCGTGCTCAGCCTGGCCGGCAGCCTGGCGGGGCTTTCCATGCCGGTGCTCGCGAAGACGGTGATCGACGCCTTCGGGCAGGGCCGCGACCTGGTCGGTCCGGTGCTGGGCCTGTCCGTCGCCGTCCTGGTCGGCTCGCTGATCGCCGCCGCCGGGCGGTTCGTGCTCATGCGGATGGGCGAGAGCATCGTGCTGGCCTCCCGCCGTAGCCTGGTGGATCGCATCCTCCGGCTCAGGGTGCCCGACGTGGACCGGCTCAAGCCGGGCGATCTGCTTTCCCGGGTCAGCTCCGACACCACGCTTCTGCGCGAGGTCTGCACCGACGCGCTGGTGGGCGCGGTGGGCTCGATCTTCATATTCCTCGGCGCCGTCGTGATGATGGCGATCATGGACGGCCTGCTGCTCCTGGTCACGCTCGCTGTCGTGTCCCTGGTCGGGCTCATGGGCGCGACGATCTCGCCGCGGATCAGGCGGGCGTCGCTGCAGGCCCAGGTGGCGCTCGGCGAGATGAGCTCCACGCTGGACCGCGCGCTGCAGGCGTTCCGGACGGTCAAGGCCAGCGGGGCGGAGGAGCGTGAGATCCAGGTGGTGACCGCCGCCGCGACGGAGGCGCGGGACCGGGGCGTGGCCGTCGCCGGATGGAGCTCGGTGGCGGGCATCGGCGCCTGGATGTCGATTCAGCTCGCGTTCCTGGCCGTGCTCGCCGTCGGCGGAGCGCGCGTCGCGAGCGGTTCCATGGAGATCTCGTCGCTGATCGCCTTCCTGCTGTACCTGTTCTACCTGGTCTCACCCATCGGCCAGCTGGTCCAGAGCCTCAATCAGATGCAGAACGGCCTGGCCGCCGTAACTCGCATCCAGGAGATCAACGAGCTTCCCTCCGAGCCACCGGCCTCCGCCATCCCCGCTTCCCCCGCCTCGGCCACCTTCCCCGGTGCCGCGGAGATCGACGGCGTCTCCCACGAAGGTCTCCCAGCCGAAGAAGTCCCCCTTGGCATCGCTCCCGCAGGTGTCGTCTTCGACGACGTGGTGTTCCGGTACGGAGACGACCGGCCCACCATTCACGACGAAGTGAGCTTCGAGGTAATGGCGGGTGGCATGACGGCCTTGGTCGGCCCTTCGGGAGCGGGGAAGTCCACCGTTTTCGGCCTGATCGAGAGGTTCTACGAGCCCCAGGCGGGGCGGATCACCGTCGACGGGCGGGACATCCGTGACTGGCCGCTGGACGAACTGCGCGCCTCGCTCGGCTACGTCGAGCAGGACGCGCCCGTCCTGGGCGGAACGCTGTGGGAGAACCTCGTCTTCGCCGCCCCCGACGTGACCGACGAGGACATCGAGCACGCTCTGACGCGTACGCGACTGGATGATCTCGTGCGGCGCCTGCCCCAGGGGCTGGAGACACTGGTCGGTCACCGGGGCGTCCTGCTCTCCGGAGGGGAGCGGCAGCGGGTCGCCATCGCCCGCGCGCTACTGCGCAGGCCGCGCCTGCTCCTCCTGGACGAGGCGACGTCCCAGCTGGACGCCGTCAACGAGTTACGGCTACGCGAGGTCGTCGCCGAGGTGGCCCGGGAGACCACGGTGCTGGTGATCGCCCATCGGCTGTCCACGGTGACCGGCGCCGACCGGATCATCGTGATGGAAGCGGGCCGGGTCCGCGCCTCCGGTACGCACGACGAGCTCATCGTCGGCGACGACCTCTACCGCGAGCTGGCCGCCACCCAGTTCCTGGTCGCGTCCTGATGCCGAAGCCGGAGACAGCCTTTACCTGATCGGCGATTCGTCGATCGGGGAATCGGGAACCTCCGCCATTGCGGAACCTCTCCTTCGCCACGACCGGCTCCATGATCGAACGCGCGTGCGGGCGCGTCCGGGGACGGTCGTTGGTGGGGGGCACCACCGGCGGGTGTACGCCGGGGTGCTCCCCGCCCCTCCATTCCCGCCCCTCCATCCCCCGCTCCACCCTGTAGCGACACGGTCGACGCCCCATACTGAATGTGTCCATTCAGAGCGCCGGTCGCGTGCCCCTGGATGTCGCCGTGGACGCGACGGCGGACGAGAGTCGTGCGGACCGCGGGAAGGTTGATCGCCGATCCGGCGTTACCCATCCGTGGGACGGTCGGTTGGGATCTGGAGGAGCGTGTGGCCGAGGGATTGGACAGGCTCCTGGACGGCAGGCGGCTGTCTCCTGCGCAGCGCCGCATCGCCCACTACCTCGCCGAGCACCTGCATGAGGCGATCTTCCTGTCCAGCGTCGAGCTGGCCGAGCGCGCGGGGGTCAGCCAGCCCTCGGTGACCAGATTCGCGATCGCCCTGGGCTTCGCCGGATTCCCCGACCTCCGGCACGCCCTGCGGCCCCTGGTCCTCAACGGGAACGGCGCTCACGCGGCCGGGCCGGGCGACCATGCCGAACCGAACGGCACGCGTGTGCTGCGTGACGCGCTGGACTGCGAGATCCGCAACCTCACGCGCGTTCGTGAACGGCTCTGCGGAACCCCCGGCGGCCTGTCCGGGCCTTTACGCGATCTCGGTACGGCTCTCGCCGCGTCCGAGCCGCTTCCCGTGCTGGGGCTGCGGGTGTCGACCGGGCTGGCGATGACGTTCGCGTACTACGCGCGGCGGGTCCACCCTGACGTCCGGTTGCTCGCGCACGGCGGGTCCGAGCTGACCGAAGGGCTGCACGCGGCCCGCAGGGCGGGGGCCGGGTGGCTGCTCGCCATCATGCTGCCCCGCTATCCGGCGGAAGCCGTACAGGCACTGGGACAGGCACATGGACTGGGGCTGCGGACCGCGGTGATCGTGGACCGGCCGGATGTGCCGTTCGCCGCCGACGTCGTGCTGGACGCGCCGGTCGGCGATCGGCTCGTGTTCGACTCCCACACAGGGCCGCTCGCCCTCGCCATGGCGCTCGTGGAGGCCATGGCCGACGCGGCCCCGTTGCGCACCCAGGCCCGGCTGGAGGAGTACGAGCGCATGACGGACCGGACCGGCGTCTTCTTCACGCCGGAGCCCGCCGATCCACGCGCCTGAAATCAGGACGATCATGTCGCTCGGGTTGAGAGCGATCATCACCATCACGCCGGGCGTGTACCGCTGAGCGCCTCGGCACGCGGCACGCGGCGGGCCCACGCCGCGCGCATGCCTCATCGGCTCGCCGCGTGGCACGCAGGGGGCCGTGCCGCGAGGCCGGGCGCGCATGCCTGATCGCCCGCATCTAAGGTGGCACTCATGACTCGACGTCCCTTCGCGCTGGTGACCGGGGCCTCTCGTGGCGTGGGCGCCGCGGTCGCGCGGGCTCTCGCGCCGACGTACGACCTGCTGCTCGGCGGCCGGGACGAGGCCGCGCTCGGCAAGATCTGTGCGGAGATCCCCGGCGCCCGGCCGTGGCCGGTCGAGCTCACCGCGGTCACCGAGCGGGACGTGGCCGGGCTCGACCGGCTCGACCTGCTGGTCCACAGCGCCGGAATCGCGCGGGTCGGCAGCCTCGCGGACACGCCTGTGGAGGTGTGGCGGCGGACGCTGGACGTCAACGTGGTCGCGGTGGCCGAGCTGACCCGGCTTCTGCTCCCGGCGCTGCGCGCGGCCAGGGGTCACGTCGTCCTCGTCAACTCCGGTTCCGGGCAGCGGGCCAACCCGGGGTGGGGGTCCTACGCGGCGAGCAAGTTCGCGCTGCGCGCCTTCGCCGACGCGCTGCGCCAGGAGGAACATCCGCACGGGGTGCGGGTCACCACCGTCTACCCGGGCCGAGTCGACACCGACATGCAGCGTGAGGTCCGCGCCCAGGAGCGTGGCGAATACGAGCCCGGCAGGTATCTCGACCCGGACTCGGTGGCGAGAGCACTGCTCGCGGCGGTCACCGCCGCTCCCGACGCGCACATCACCGAGATCACCATCCGGCCGGCGGCGGGCCCGGTCAGCTGAAGGGCCTGCCCGGTCGCTGTTGTTCACCTCACTAGTCGCCCCTCCGTGGTGAATGGGTTCATTCACTAGAGTGGCAGGGTGCTGGAACCACCCACGAACGAACCGCCAGGCGCCGTACGGAATCCGCTGCCCGCCGGAGACCCAGAGCGCGAAGTGACGAATTACTGGTGCGAGCTGGCGTGGCTGCCGCCCGGCGAGGTCGTGGAGAGCGTCACGATCACGACCGAGGGGCAGCGGATCGCGGAGATCCAGCCCGGGGTGCCCGCCCCGGCCGGCGCCGTACGACTGCCGGGACTGACCCTGCCCGGCCTGGCGAACGCGCACTCCCACGCTTTCCACCGGGCGCTCCGCGGCCACACGCAGACCGGACGCGGCAGCTTCTGGACCTGGCGCGAGCAGATGTACGGCGTGGCCGCCCGGCTCGACCCCGAGCGTTACCTCGCCCTGGCCCGCGCGACGTACGCGGAGATGGCCCTCGCCGGGATCACCTGCGTGGGGGAGTTCCACTACCTGCATCACGGCCCCGGCGGCGTGCCGTACGAGGACCCGAACACGATGGGGCACATGCTCGTCGAGGCCGCACGCGCCGCCGGGCTGCGCATCGCGCTGCTGGACACGTGCTATCTGACCGGCGGCATCGGCAGCCCGTTGGCGGGCACGCAGCTGCGCTTCGGTGACGGCGACGCCGACCGCTGGGCGGCTCGGGCCGAGGATCTGGCGCTGGCCTACAAGGGAGCCGACGACGTGGAGATCGGTGCCGCGATCCATTCGGTTCGCGCGGTGCCGCCCGAGCAGATGCCCGTGGTCGCGGACTTCGCGCAGCGGCACGCCGGTCCGCTGCACGCGCACGTCTCCGAGCAGCGGGCCGAGAACGACGCGTGCGTCGAGACCTATTCGGCGACGCCCGTGCAGGTGCTGCACGACCACGGCGCGCTGGGTCCCCGTTCGACGGCGGTGCACGCGACCCACCTGTCCGACGTGGACGTCGCCCTGCTCGGCGGCTCGACCACGCATGTGTGCATGTGCCCGACCACCGAGCGGGACCTCGCCGACGGCATCGGCCCGGCCCGCCGCCTGCTCGACGCGGGTTGCCCGATCACTCTGGGCTCGGACAGCCACGCGGTGATCGACCTGTTCGAGGAGGCTCGCGGCGTCGAGCTGGACGAACGGCTGGCCACCCAGGTGCGGGGCCGCTTCGGGGCCGCCGAGCTGCTGCACGCGGGCACGGCGGCCGGACACGCGTCGCTCGGTTTCCCCGACGCCGGGCTCC
This sequence comes from Microtetraspora sp., assembly GCA_044868295.1. Lineage (GTDB taxonomy): Bacteria > Actinomycetota > Actinomycetes > Streptosporangiales > Streptosporangiaceae > JBIOWF01. The sequence continues at coordinate 32,916 of JBIOWF010000185.1, forward strand.
TGGTCCCCGGCGCGTGGGCCGACCTGGTGTCCGTCCGGCTCGACTCCGTCCGTACGGCGGGTGCGACGAAGGGGGCGGCGGTGGAGTCGGTCGTTTTCGCCGCGACGGCGGGCGACGTCCACTCGGTGGTCTCCGGAGGCAGGCGGGTGGTGGTGGACGGCCGGCATGCCATGGGCGACGTGGGCGCACTGCTCCGCGATGTGATCGCAGAAGCCCGCGCTTGACGGGTTTGCGGCCGGATGGCCCTGGCGAGGATCTGGAGACATGGGGCGAGGGCGAGGACGATGACATCAACGGTGTTCGACGGGATCGGGCTGTTGTTCACGGCCGATCCGGCCAGGGAGGAGATCGAGGACGCGGCACTCGTGGTGGACGACGGTGTCGTCTCCTGGATCGGGCGCTCGGCCGACGCGCCCGCCGCGGACGCGAGGGTGGACGTCGACGGCCGGGCGATCATTCCGGGCTTCGTCGACAGCCACGCCCATCTGGTGTTCGCCGGGGACCGCACGGCCGAGTTCGCGGCCCGGATGGCGGGCGAGGCGTACTCCGCGGGAGGCATCCGCGCCACCGTCGCGGCCACCCGCGCGGCCAGCGTCCCGGCCCTGGCCGCGAACACCGCCAGGCTCGTCGCGGAGATGCTCGCGCAGGGCACCACGACGGTCGAGATCAAGAGCGGCTACGGGCTCACGGTCGAGGACGAGCAGCGCTGCCTGGAGATCGCGAGCCAGTTCACCGAGGAGACCACCTATCTGGGCGCCCATGTGGTCCCGCCGGACGCCGAGGCGGACGAATATGTGCGGACCGTGACCGGGGCCATGCTCGACGCGTGCGTGCCGTACGCGAAGTGGGTGGACGTGTTCTGCGAGCGCGGGGCGTTCGACGAGGACCAGACCCGTGAGATCCTCGCCGCGGGCATCAAGGCGGGGCTGCAGGCCAGAGTGCACGCGAACCAGCTCGGCGAGGGGCCGGGCGTGCGGATCGCCTGCGAGATGCTGGCGGCCTCGGCCGATCACTGCACTCACCTGACCGACGCGGACGTCGCCGCGCTCGCCGACAGCGGGGTGGTGGCCACGCTGCTGCCGGGAGCGGAGTTCAGCACCCGCTCGCCGTATCCGGACGCCCGGCGGCTGCTGGACGCGGGGGTGACGGTGGCCTTGGCGACCGACTGCAACCCCGGTTCGTCGTTCACGTCGTCGATGGCGTTCTGCGTGGCGGTGGCCGTACGCGACATGCGGATGACGCCTGTCGAGGCCGTCCGCGCGGCGACCCGCGGCGGAGCCCGTGCCCTGCGCCGGACCGATGTGGGGACGCTGCGGGTGGGCGCCCGGGCCGACCTGGTCATCCTGGAGGCGCCGTCGTACCTGCACCTGGCCTACCGGCCTGGAGTCCCGCTGGTCACCCAGGTGTGGCAGGGCGGCCGGCGGGTGGTTTGACCGGCTCGCCGTGGGGTAATCGAGTGGCTTTCCGGGGTTCGCATCCTCCCTGGGGAGGAATCCAAAACCGTTCTCCGGTCGTATTATTTGGGGAATCTTTGCCCCGGAAAAACCGTTGATCAGGTCAGGACACTGCGGCGTGGCGGAGCGAGGTGCCATCGAATGGCGACGGGGAATCGGACGCATGACCAGCACGTCTCTGACCGGGACTTGCTCGGAACCTATCTGGCCGAAATCGGGCGGGTTCCTCTACTGACCGCGGAGCAGGAGGTGGAGCTCGCCAAGCGCATCGAGGCCGGTCTCTTCGCGGAGCACCTGCTGGACGGGGGACAGGCCGAGCCCAAGGTGCTGGACGCGGCCGACGAGGAGTTGGAGCGCATAGCGATTTCCGGCCGGCGGGCGAAGGACGAGTTCATTCAGGCCAACCTGCGACTGGTGGTCGCGGTGGCGCGGAAATATTCGGGCCGGGGAATGCCCCTGATCGACCTCGTGCAGGAGGGAAATCTCGGCCTGGTCCGTGCGGTCGAGAAATTCGACTATCGGCGCGGTTACAAGTTCTCCACCTATGCGACGTGGTGGATCCGGCAGTCGGTCGGGCGGTCCATTCACGAGCAGGCGCGGCCGGTGCGTCTTCCCACGCACGCGGGGGAGCAGATGACGCGGCTCATGCGGGTGCGCAGGGACATGCTGGCCGAGTTCGACGCCGAGCCGACAGATGCCGACCTGGCGGAGGTGCTGGATCTGCCGATCGAGCGGGTGCAGGAGCTGCGCCGCTGGGCGTCCGACCCGGTCTCCCTGCAACTGGGCGTCGGCGACGAGGACGAGACCGAGCTCGGGGACATGATCGCGGACGACACCTGGGCCGACCCGGAGCAGCAGGCCATGGCGACCTTGGAGAAGGAGCGCCTGGAGCAGTGGCTGACCGGCCTGGAGGGACAGACGCGCGAGATGCTGCGCTGGCGGTACGGCCTCATGGACGGCAAGGAGCACACTCTCACCGAGGTGGGGGAGCGATACGGGATCGGCCGCGACCGGGCTCGGCGTCTGGAGCGTGACGCTCTGACACGCCTGCGCAAAATGGCGACTGCCGCGGCCTGACCGTCAGCTGGGGAAGCAGTGACAAACGCGCACTCCGCCGGGGTGCGCGTTTTGCGTTGGCGAGTGTTGGCGCGCACAGGCGAAACCTAAATGAAACATCCGGCGCGCGAGTTTCACAGATGTGAAACACGCAGAGTCGCGACCTGAAACGGCGGAAGAACACTCTGGGCCAACGTCAGTGCGCGAGCCGGTCAACGAAGCCCTGGATGAAGCCACTGCGCGAGTGATAACCGGCCACACGCCAAATGTAAGAAGGAGGGCCGTATCGATGATCG
>JBIOWF010000186.1:0-6290 GCA_044868295.1 Microtetraspora sp.
GTCCCGGCCACGTGACCACATCTCGTCAGGGCGTACGCAGCTCCAGGTATTCGATGAAACCCGGCGCCATCCCCGCGCGTTCGGCGAGTTGCTCGCGGGTGAGGCCGAGCCTGTTGCGGTGATAGGCGATGCGGCGGCTCAGGTCGCCGGGTGAGATCGCTCGGTCGGGCATCAGTGTCCTCCTTGGTCGCGGACGAGCGAAAAGCCGTGGCCACAGCCGCGCCCGAGCGTGATGGAGTGGCCTCGTACGGTGATGCTCAGGAGCTCCGGTCCGTCGTCGGCGCGAGCGATTCGCAGCGTGTCATGGTCGACATCGATGGAGAGGGACGCGCCGTGGACGCGGATCGGCAGCGACAGCGCGGCGAGCCGGTCGGGCAGGAGCGGGTTCAGGCCCAGGCCGCCGCGACGGACCTCCAGGCCGAGGTAGCAGCGCTGGACCAGGTCGAGGGTGCCGGCCATCGCGCCCAAGTGGACGCCCTCGGCAGTGGTGCCACCTTGGACGTCCCGCAGGTCGCTGCCCAGCGCCTCGGTGAAGAATCGCCATGATCCGGAGCGGTCCGACCGGGACAGCACCCAGGCGTGCACGACGGAGCTCAGCGTGGAGCCGTGGCAGGTCCGCTCAAGGTAGTAGTGGACGGTGCGCTGGATCATGTCCGGTTTCGGCGAGTAACCGAGACGGCCGAGAATCTCCTCGAGTTCCTCCGCGGTGAGCAAGTAGAACAGCATCAGCACATCGGCTTGCTTGGACGCCTGGTATCGGTTGGGGCTGTCGCCTTCGGACTCCAGTGCTCTGTCGAGCCGGCGAACGCCGCGATAGCGGGCCCAGTCCAGTTCGGGCAGGTCGGCGTAGCCGGTGAACTGGCTGATCACTCCGTCGTGGAAGTCGACCCGCATACGGCGGGTGATCTCTTCCCAGCCCTCGAGCTCCTCCTCGGTGAGCGCCAGCCGTACGGTCAGCTCCCGGCGTTCGCGCCGGGGGAGGAGTCGAAGCGTCTCGCTCGCGCGAAGCAGCAGCCAGACGACCATGATGTTGGTGTACGCGTTGTTGTCCAGGCCGGGGGTGGTCGCTCCGGGGCAGGCCTCGTGGTATTCGTCCGGACCCATGACGCCGCGGATCTCGTACCGCTCGGACGTGGATTCGAATGTTGCCAGCGCGGCGAAGAAGCGGGCAATTTCGATCAACAACTCGGCGCCGATGTCCGCGAGGAAACCCACATCGCCGGTGGCCGCGTAGTGCTGCCAGACGTTGTAGGCGATCGCCAGACCAACGTGCCGCTGCAGCCGGGAATTGTCGGGCAGCCAGTGCCCTGAGCGCGGATTGAGGTGGAGCAGCGGAGTCTTCTCCTGCCCATCGCTGCCGCTCTGCCAGGGAAACACGGCACCGGGCAGGCCGAGGGAACTCGCGGCGGCCCGTGCCTCCGGCAGTCGCCGGTGGCGGTAGCGCAGCAAGGCTCGGGAGATCTCGGGAAACCGCACGTTCAGCCAGGGAAGGACGAACAGTTCGTCCCAGAACACGTGTCCCCGGTACGCCTCGCCGTGGAGCCCGCGTGCCGGCACGCCGACGTCGAGGTCGGCGGTGTGCGGAGAAAGGGTCTGCAGTAGATGAAAGGTGTGCAGGCGGATGTTCTGCGACCCCTTCGGATCGGCCACGTCGAGCCGAGCGCGCTCCCAAAGGCGATCCCACGCGAGCCGATGGCGCAAAAGCAGGGCGTCGAAGCCAGGCGCCAGCCGTACCCACCTGAGCGCGGCGGAGCGCGCGTCGGCGATCGCATGATCACGGGAGGTCGCCAGCGCGACGATCTTGGTGATCGTCGCGGGACGGCCTTCCCGAAGGTGCAGGGTGTGCTCCTCGGAGATCCACCCGGCCTCCTGGTTGAGCTCGCCCCATCCCTCCCCGGATTCCGCCCTGGCGGCCAGCGCGATCGTGATCTCTGAGGAACGAGTCCTCGCGCGGAGCCACGTGATGTCCCCGTCCTGTCCGGTGGCGTGATCGGTCAGGTGGTCGCCGCGCAGGTCGCGGTAGCGGGCGACGCCTCGATTCGTCACCCTGCCATCGAGCGCGGAAACCACGCGAAGCGGTCCCGACCAGTTCTCGGCCGTGAACGTCGTCTGCAGGGCGGCCAGGTGAGGATCGGCCATGGAGACCAGGCGACGCTGGCTGACCAAGGTGACGCGGCCGTGCTCGTCGCGAAATCGGAACCTTCGATGGAGCACCCCCCGCCGCATGTCGAGCTCCTGCCGATAATCGAGCAGCTCCGTCTCGTCCGCCGAGAACCAGCCGGATTCCGGCGTGGCGAATGCCAGCGGCAGCCAGTCCGGCAGGTTGACGAGCTCTTCGTTGGTTATGGCCAGGCCGGCGACCGTGGTGGTCAACCGGTTGTAACAGCCCGCGACGTAGGTGCCGGGATAGTGCACGCCTTGGGCCCCGGCCTCTGGGGCCGCGCCTCGCGTGGCGAAGTAGCCGTTGCCCAACGTGCACAAAGCCTCGCGCACCCCCTCCTCGGCCGGGTCGAAACCCTCGTAGACAAGTGCCCAGGGGTTCACCTGGCACCGACAGGAACTCGCCCGGCGATCGCCAGTTCGTCGAGGTCGGTGACGACGAAATCGGCTCCATGCGCTGTGAGGGCGGCAGCCTGACCTGTGTGGTCGACCGCGATGACGAGCCCGAACCGGCCTCTTCGTCCCGCCTCGACCCCGGGCAGGGCATCCTCGACGATCGCGGTCTTGCCCGGAGGAACGGCGAGGCGCTGGGCCGCTTCCAGGAAGAGCGCCGGATCCGGCTTGCCGGGGAGACCGAGCCGAGCGGCGTCGTTGCCGTCCACAAGAACGTCGAAGAGGCGGGCCACGCCGGCCGCCGTCACCACCTTCCGGCAGTGCCGGCTGGCGGACACCACGCCTGTACGGCACCCGCGATGCCGCAACTCGTGCAGCAATGCCACGGTTGACGGGAAGGCGGCCACGCCGTACCGCTCCACCTGCTCGACGAACAGCTGATCTTTGGCCAGGCCCAGGCCGTGGACGGTCGGCGCGCCAGGAGCGTCGGACGGCCATCCCTCCGGCAGCGTGATTCCCCGAGAGGCGAGGAAGGTGCGCACTCCGTCCAGCCGCGGCCGGCCGTCGATGTAAGGGAGATAGTCGTCTCGGATGTCGAACGGCCTGAAGCGGTCTTGCGGCTCCAGGCGGCTCTTCATGAAGGAGTCGAACACGTGCTTCCAGGCGGCCGCATGCACTCTCGCGGTATCGGTGACGACACCATCGGTGTCGAAGATGACAGCGTTGATCCTGGTCAGGTCTATGGTGGCCATGGACACCCCCTCACAGTGAGCGTACGCAGCCGCAGAAAGCCACTCTAGGACGACGCCACGTCCTGTCACCAGCGGAAACTCTTACACCGCTCTGTGGACGCAACGGCGGGCGCTTTCCGGACAAAGCATCAAGACGCGATGATCTGATCGTGCCGGGCACCATGGAAGTCGGCCACGACAAGCGCCCCTGCTCCACGGGCCCTGGCACGGTCTGGAGACCACCGCCCAGCGCAGTGCCTGCTCGCTGGCCGGTGATCCGTCATATCCGACCAGGACGGAACGCGTTTGGTCATGTTCGCTCATCGCCACCTCTTCGGAGCCATATCCGGCTTGAGTAGCCCTGTAGCCCGCACTGACAGAAGAACGGGTACTTCTACGTCGTCCACGTCTCCAGAGCGAGCAGGTCGCGCATCGACACCATGCCGACCATGCGCCCGTCCTGTTCCACGGGAAGGTGGCGGATGCCCTCGTCCAGCATTCGGCGGGCAACGTCACGTGAGTCCTCATCGAGGCCCGCAGTCTTCACTTCGGTTGAGGCGCATGCGGCGGCGCCCACCGAGGCCAGGTCGGTGAATCGGGCCATTGCCGCCACCAAATGCCGCGAAAGCCGATCATGTACGGCGGACAGGCGTACGAGCGCGCGAGCGACGATGTGATTCGCATGGAAGGCGAACGCCTGCTGGACGAAGCGGCTGGGCTGGCTACGGAGTTCCACGGAAAGGTCGATGTGAGCACGGAGCTGCTCGCTCTACGGTGACATCGCCGAGGTACTTCGCGCGCAGTCAGAGAGGGCCGCGGAGATCGTGCTGGGCAGCCGTGGGTTGGGAGGATTCGCCGGACTCCTGCTGGGCTCGGTGGGGTTGCGCCTCGCCGGTCACGCGGCCGGCCGGTGATCATCGTGCGTGGTGCCGCCGCCATGGTGCACGGCGAGATCGTCGCCGGTGTGGACACCGTGGAAGCGGCACAGCCGGTGCTCGAATATGCCTTCGAGCAGGCGAACGACAAGCGCCCCTGAAGCCCGGATCCGGGCCCGGCTCATCCGGGCCGGTAGCAGCAGCGCAGGCCCGTCTGCACACAGGCGCGCAGTTCGTCGCCCATGACCTGATCGGCCTCGGTGATACGGGCCAAGGCCCGCCGGATGGCCTTTCCCACGGCGATCCTGGCCCGCTCCTCGTTGCCGGCGAACTGGCGTTGGCGCCCGCCCAGGCCGGTGGCGGCAGCGAGCTCGGCGATCAACCAATCACGTTCGGCGCGTACCGCATCGGCCCGCTCCAACTCCTTCGTCGCCTCCAGCTCATCGATTCGCATGTCCAGTTCCGAAAGCCGCTGCTTGTACTCGCGCTTGGCCACCTCGTCCAGGACCGGCTGCGCGGACAGGGCGGCACCGGGTGCCTTCGCCGTACCGGAGAGTCCGGCCCCGGCGGCGAGTTCGGAGGCGGGTATCTCGCATCCGGGGTTGGCCAGCAGCATCGCCAGGTGAGCCATCCCCACGCTGTGCGCGCCGAGTACGGCCCGCTCGCCCAACTCGACGCGCCATTGTCGGCCACGGAGGAGGCGACACGCAGTGGTGGGCCAGGCTCAGCGCCTCCACCAGAGCCACCGCGTTGCCCGCTTGCCGAGCCTCCGCCACCATGGCCAGGATCGCGGCATTACCGCCGGTGTGATAGTCCTCTTCGGCGGCCAGCCTGACCCGCAGTCGCAGCGCCAGGAGAGACTGCGGGTGCACCATCGACAAGGCGCGCCCCTGACGCGCGCGCACCATGGCGGCGTCCGCGATCGTGCGGTGCTCGTGCACCCACAGCCCACCGAGGCCCAGCGCCGCGCGCGCCAACCCACGCGGATCCCCTCGGCACTCCGCTTCGTGGTAGGCCGCCTCGAACCACTTCCGGCCGACTCGCAGGCTGCCATCGACGAACAGTGCGTGCTCCCCTTTCAGGAGAGAGTCCTCGATGTCGTCCTCTCCCATGGCCGGGCTCACTTCCAGCCCTTGCGCCCTTCGCACAGTCCTCCTCTCGCGGCAGCCGGTACCACCGCCTTCCCTAAGCGCTGCAAGCCGCGAGGGCTTTCAGGCCCCCGCTCGCCTTCCCCCGCGCTGCACCATCTCTGCGTACGGCCCCAGAACTCGAGTCCAACCCTGGGAGCCGTCGATTGCGCATCTCTTGACTATCGCTTGTGGACGAATCGCAACTGCTCCTGTGGATGCTTCGATGTATCTCCGCCTCCGCCTGCACGTACATAGGTTCCTGTGAGCCGCGACCGGGCCGTCGAAGTGGAACGCGTTGGGACAGCCGAATGGAACTTTCTGGAACGCCGAATAGGTGGACGCCTCGTTCAAGGAGGTCTATGCAGAAGCCGCCGCAACCCGCGGCGGAGCGGACATGGCAGCGGATGGGTGCCCGTCTGGAGCATTGATCTGGATACTCGCCGGGCTCTTACCGGGTGTCCGCGAGTACCCACCGAACTCGGCGATGTCCGTATCGATACGGAACACCAACGCACACAACAGAGAGGTTTCGATGAAGACCAAACGCGGACTCACCGCTGTGGCCGGCGCTTTCGTCGCGCTGGGCGTGTTCATGCCCGGCGTGGCTCAGGCCGCTACCGGTTCCTACCTCAACGTTCCCTTCAGCGATCAGTACTCCCACCTTCCACAGACAATCGTGGCCGGAGACTGTCGAGAAACCGGTCAGAACCAAGAACCCGGTCTCGAACACGCGAGTGGTCCGGTGGCCGGCTGATGCCCGGCCGGTCACCCGACCAAGGAGCGGGCTCACCGCCGAGTCCACCGCCGCGCTCATCACCGGCACGCCCGCCGCCGCCGAGCGGTGGGGCCAGTCTGACGATCAGTCAGCCGGTTCGAGTGGCGGCATGCTCGCCGCGCCCGCCGTACCAGGCGCTCCAAACTGCGACAAGGCCGATCGTCGCGATGAGCAGGAGCGACGACAGACCGGCCATCACGTCCACGGGTAGCAGGTAGATCAGCGG
>JBIOWF010000187.1:0-2902 GCA_044868295.1 Microtetraspora sp.
CAGAGTGTGATCGCGCCTGTTCAGTCATACATCCCGGTATCGCCTGACCAACAGGTGATCGTCGCCGGATCCCATGACGTCCCACGAAATTTGATCACTCGTCATGTGCGGAGGACGGGGCTAGCGGGCGCGGCGGGCTCGCAGGAAGTCGCTGACGACGTACTCGCCGAGGCGATCGGCGCTGGGCGCGAAGACGCGGCCGCCGTTGCGCCGGGCGACCTCGTCGACGAACTCCCTCAGCCGGTCGTCGGCGGCCAGCATGAAGACGTTGAGCGTCGCGTGGCGCCTGGTCATCTTGTCGACTTCGGCGAGGGTCAGCTCGATCGTCTCCCGGGAGGGCGGCCACTCGAAGCGCGGGACGCCGTTCCGCATCAGGTGCGCGGTCGGCTCGCCGTCGGTGACCACCAGGACGACCGGTTCGAAGTCCGGGTGGCGGTCCAGGTGGCGGCCCGCGATCAGGAGCGCGTGGTGCAGGTTCGTGCCCTGGACCATGTCCCATTCGAGCCCGGCCAGCTCGTCCGGCCGGAGCACACGGGCGTAGTTGGAGAAGCCGACGATCTGCACCGCGTCCTGCGGGAACTTCGACGCGACCAGCGCCTGCAGCGCGAGAGCGGTCTGCTTGGCGGCGGCCCAGGTGCCGCGCAGGGCCATGGAATACGACAGGTCCACGAGCAGGCACACCGCCGCCGCCGACCGCCGCTCGGTCTCCGATACCTCGAAGTCGTCAATGGACAACCGGACTCGTGCGCGTCCTGAATTCGGACGGGAGCCGACTCCAGCGGGGCCGTCGTCCATAGGCCATGCGGTCCGGTCCGCGCCCGTGCCACCTGCCGGCGATCCGGTGCGGCTCGTGCCGGCGTCGTCCCCGGGCCATGGGCTCGCGCCCCCGCCGGTGCGGCTCGTGCCTGTGTCTTCCGCGGGCCATGCGGTCCGGCCTGGGCCTCGGCGGACCCCGTTGATGACCGTACGGACCACGTCGATGGGCTGCTCGTCGCCGAAGCGCCAGGCTCGGGTGGAGCCGGTGAGTTCCCCGGCGGCTCCGGCGTCTCGCTGGTCGTGGTCGCCCCGGCGGCTGGAGTCCAGCGACGCGAACACCCGGCGGAGAGCGGTCTCGCCCAGGCGTCGGACCGCCTTGGGGGTCAGCTCCAGCTTGCCGCGATGGCGGCGCAGGTAGCCCTGGGCCTCCAGCTCGCGCTCGACCTTCCGCAGGGTGTCGAGGTCGTCGACGGCGGAACGGCCGAGTGCCCGGCGGATCGCCTCCTCGTCGATGTCGTCCAGCCGAGCGCCGGGATAGTCCTGCCTGAGGGCCGTTTCCAGCTCGCTCAGGTCGGCCAGCTCCTGCAGCGAGGTGACGGCGTCGCCCATGCTCATGGGATCGTCGCCGGACAGCCGTTCGGGCCTGCTCCAGGCCAGGTCGGGGCGCCTGGCGTAGAGCGAGTCACCGAGGCGGCGCATCTGCTCGGCGAGACCGGCCTGCTCCAACGTCTGGTTGATCAGCCCGGCCAGCTCTTCCCGCTGCTGCGGAGTCAGCGACGCGAGCAGCCGTTGGGCGGCGGCGGCCCGCCGGGCGAGCTGGTCGACCAGTTCGTCGAGGTTTCGCGGGTTCTCGGGGAACATATCCCCGTATTTCTCCATGAACTGGTCAAAGTCTTCTTGGGTGTGTTCCCCCCGCGAATCCCGGTCGAGCATGTCGTTGAGATCCGACATCATCTGGCGGACCCGCTCCATGGCCGCCGGATCCTGGTTCGCGAGCGCGTCCCGCATGCCGCGGAACTGGCTGTCCAGCACCTCGCGGCGCAGCAGGTCGCGAAGCTCTTCGAAGGTCTGCCGGGCGGCGGCCGAGCGCCAGTCGTAGGAGCCCAGCTCCTGGATGGCACTGGCCGTCTCGCCGGGCAGCGCGTCGAGCGTCGCCTCCCTGAACCGGGCGTCGTCGGAAGGGTCGGGGAACAGCTCGGCGCGTTCCTGGCCGATCGCCTTGTCCAGCAGGGCCCGGGCGCGCTCCAGCGTCCCGTCCAGCCGCGTGTTCTCCCGCAGCTCGCGCCGGCGTTGCCGTACCTGGCGGAGCAGATCCTCCAGGCCGCGCCGGTCGGGAGCGCCGGGCAGGCCGCGCTTGAGCAGGTCACGCAGCGCGTCGAGGGGCGTCGAACCGGAGAGGATCGCGTCGCCCATGTCGTCCAGCGCGGAACGCACATCGTACGGCGGAGCCAGCGGATCGGGCCCGTCGTGATACTCGCCGTACCGGTAAGTCACGACTCATGCCTCCTCAGGTTCGGTAGAGGGCTCCGCCGGAGATGTCGTCCTTGGAGAGGCGGCGCATCAGATACAGCCCCTCCAGGGCGAATTCGAGGGCGGCCGCCGCGTGGCCGGGAGACTCGTCGCCCTCTCCAATGCCGAGCTGCGACATCACCTTCGCCAGGCCGTCGACCCGACCGATGCGGCGCAGCAACTCGGTCGCGGGCACCAGCTCGCCCGACTCGATCTGGGCGCCCTCGGCGAACTTGTCGAGCAGCGGCGTCAGGTCGGCCCCGCCCAGCGAGCCGCGGAAGGTCTCCGCGGTCGCCCGGCGCAGCAGGTGGGCGAGGACCTCGACCTCGCGCCCCTCCTCGCTGACCTCGAACTCGACCTTGCCGCGCAGAGTGGACACGACCCCCGGCAGGTCGCACACCCGCGTCACCGGGCGCTCCTCACCGGTCAGGGCGGCGCGCCGTACGGCTGACGCGGCGGCCGTCTCGGCGGCGGCGATGGAGAACCGCGCGGACACGCCGGAGCGGGAGTCCACCGCGGTGGACTCGCGGACCAGCCGGGTGAACCGGGCGATCACCTCGACCACGTGGTCCGGCACGGCGGCCACGACGTCGGCCTCCTGCCGGATCAGGTCCATCTCCAGGTCGAGGTCGACCGG
>JBIOWF010000188.1:0-4002 GCA_044868295.1 Microtetraspora sp.
GTGGAGACGGTCGTGGTGTCCACCCAGCACGCCGACCAGGTGGGACAGGACCAGATCCGCAACGACGTCATCCAGCACGTGATCCTGCCGGTGGTGCCGACGGCGCTGCTCGATCCGGACACCGTGATCTACCACATCAATCCGACGGGGCGGTTCGTCACCGGCGGCCCGATGGGGGACACCGGCGTCACCGGGCGCAAGATCATCGTCGATACCTACGGCGGCTCGTGCCCGCACGGCGGCGGCGCCTTCTCCGGAAAGGACCCCACCAAGGTGGACCGCTCGGGCGCTTACATGGCTCGCCACGTCGCCAAGAACATCGTCGCCGCCGGGCTGGCGTCGCGGGCCCAGGTCCAGGTCGCCTACGCGATCGGCGTGCCCGAACCTGTGTCCATCATGATCCGGACCGACGGCACCGGCCGCGTTCCCGAGCCGCGGCTGGAGGAGATCGTCCGCCGACACTTCGACTTCCGGCCGCGCGCCATCATCGACTACCTGGACCTGCGGCGCCCGATCTTCCGGAAGACCGCCGCGTTCGGCCACTTCGGCCGGCTCGACCCCGACTTCACGTGGGAGCGCACCAACCGCGTGAAGGATCTCCAGAACGATGCCTAGGCCGGCGCCCACCCGGGGCCGCGCCGCCACCTAGCCGTTCCGGCCGAGCACCGCATGCGACGACCGCAGCCGATCGTCCTGCTGGTCGTCCTCATCGTCGCCCTGGGCATCGTCGCCCAGGTCGTGCCGTTCTACACGGACTGGCTGTGGTTCGGCGAGGTCGGCTACATCGAGGTCTTCTGGACGATCCTCTCGCTCCGCGGCGGACTGTTCACCGCGGTCGCCGTCCTCACCCTCGTCTTCCTGTGGGCCAACCTCACGCTCGCCGCCCGGACGGCCGCGCCCGACGTGCTGTGGGAGCTGGAGGACCAGCTCGGCCTGCCCGGACGCGTCGTGATCGAGCCCCTCATCCGCCGCTTCCTGCCGATCCTCATCACGCTGATCGCGATCGTGGCGGGACTGCGGGGGAGCGTCCACTGGGAGGTCCTGTTCGGCTTCCGCAACGCGCAGCCCTTCCGCGTCACCGACCCGCTCGACGCGTTCGGCTACGACCTCGGCTTCTATGTCTTCGCGCTGCCGTTCTGGCGGCTGGTCCACGGCTGGGCCACGACCCTGGCGGCGGGCACGCTGCTGCTGACCCTCGTGCTCTACGTGCTGCAGCGCAGCCTGGTCCTGACGACACGGGGACCGCGCCTGGCGGCGGGGGCCCGCACCCACCTGCTGCTGCTCGGCGCCCTGCTCCTCGCGCTCAAGGCCGTCGGCTTCTGGCTCGACCGCTACGAGATCGTGTTCTCCCCGCGGGGCGTCGTGTTCGGCGCGGCTTATACGGACGTGTACGCGACGCTGCCGGCCCTGACCGCGCTGGCCGTGCTGGCCGCGGCCGCCAGCGTCGCCTGTATGGTGCAGATCGCTCGGCCCGGTCTCCGGGTGATCGGGGCCGCGCTGGCCGTATTGGTGGTGGTGTGGGTGATCGGGCTCGGCATCTACCCGGCGCTGTTGCAGACGTACCGGGTGAAACCCAACGAGCTGGCCTTCGAGCGGCCGTTCATCGAACACAACATCCGCATGACCCGCCAGGCCTACGGCCTGGACCGCATCGAGGAGAAGGAGTTTCCCGCCGACGAGGGCCTCGACGCCCGCGGGCTGGCCCGCAACGAGGCGACCATCAAGAACATCCGCCTGTGGGACTACCGCCCGCTGCTGCGCACGTTCGCCCAGCTCCAGGAGATCCGCACGTACTACAAGTTCGTCGACGTCGACAACGATCGTTACCGCGTCGGCGGCGAGTACCGCCAGCTCATGCTCTCGCCGCGTGAGCTGAGCTATCAACACCTGCAGGGCGGGCGCAACTGGATCAACGAACACCTGACCTACACGCACGGCTACGGCGTGGTGGTCGGCCCGGTGACGCGCGTCACCGCCGAGGGGCTGCCCGAGTTCCTCGTCAAGGACATCCCGCCGGCATCGGCCGACTCGTTCCCGGCCGTCCGCCGGCCGGAGATCTACTACGGCGAGATCGCCAACGAGTACGTGCTCGTCCGCACGCGCTCGCAGGAGCTCGACTACCCGCGCGGCGATCAGAACGTCTACACGCGCTACCAGGGCCGCGGCGGCATCGCGATCACGTCGTGGCTGCGGCGGCTGGCGTTCGCCGCGCGGTTCGGCGAGGCCAAGATCGTGCTGTCCGACGACCTCACGGCCGACAGCCGCATCCTCATGTACCGGACGGTCACCGAGCGTATCCAGCGGGTCGCGCCGTTCTTCCGCTACGACCGCGATCCTTACATGGTCGTCACCGACGACGGCCGGCTGGTGTGGATGCTCGACGGCTACACGACGACCGATCGCTATCCGTACTCCGACCCCGTGCGCGACGCCACGCGCGGGCAGAGCAACTACATCCGCAATTCCGTGAAGGTCACCGTCGACGCCTACGACGGCACCGTGACCTTCTATCTCGCCGATCCGACCGACCCGCTCGTGCGGGCCTTCAGCCACGGGTTCCCCGGCCTCCTGCGGCCGCTGACCCAGATGCCGGCCGACCTGCAGCGCCACATCCGCTATCCCGAGGACTTCTTCGCCATCCAGGCGCGGAAGTACGCCACGTACCACATGCTCGATCCTCAGGTGTTCTACAACCGCGAGGACATGTGGGCGATTCCCCGGCGGACCGTGGAGGGGCGGGACCGTGAGATGGAGCCGTACTACACGATCATGCGGCTGCCCGGCGAATCGCACGAGGAGTTCATCCTGCTCACCCTGTTCAATCCGAGCCGGCGCGACAACATGATCGGCTGGCTCGCCGCCCGCTCCGATCCGCCCAGCTACGGCCGGCTGGTCGTGTACAACTTCCCCAAGCAGAAGCTGGTGTACGGGCCCCGCCAGATCGACGCCCGCATCGATCAGGACCCGGTGATCTCCCAGCAGCTGTCGCTGTGGAACCAGCGCGGCTCCACCGTCATCCGCGGCTCCCTGCTGGCGATCCCGATCGAGCAGTCGCTCGTCTACGTGCAGCCGCTCTACCTGGCGGCGTCTGAGCAGGGCGCGCTCCCCGAGCTGCGCCGCGTGATCGTGGCCCACGGCAACCAGATCGCGATGGAGCCCACCCTCGAGCAGTCCCTCACCCGCATCTTCGGCGGCCGCCTGCCCCCGGTGACCACGGCGACTCTCCCGCCGTCGTCAGGCCCCGAACCCACGATGCCGCCGGGCGATCGCGCCCTCGCCCAACGCGCGCTGGAAACCTACCAGCGCGGCCAGGAAGCCCTCCGGCGCGGCGACTGGGCCGCCTACGGCGCCGAGCAGAAGCGCCTCGAAGAGACGCTCCGAGAGCTGACCACCCCCAAGAAATAGTTCGCGAGGCTGGCGGCCCGCGCTCTCGCTTCCACGCCGGCGTTGCCACGCACCGTCATCGCCGCCAACGGCGTGAACGAGGAGCAACCCGCTTCGCAATACGGCCGCCGGCGCAGCCGTACGGCAAGGGGGCACCGGCCGCGACGCCGGGGCGAACAAGAAGCAGGCTCTGCGCGGCAGGGATCGGCCGGTGGAGTCGTACGGCAAGGGGGCACCGGCCGCGACGCCGGGGCGAACAAGAAGCAAGCAGGTTCTGCGCGGCAGCGATCGGCGGTGGAGTCGTACGGGCATGGGGCCACCTGCCGACCACGGCGGCTAACGAGGAGCGACCCGGCTCCGCCGGGGCGCGACGAGCGTTGGGGGTTTGGGGGCCATTTCGGCGCCCCCATGTCAATCAAGTCCGGGCGCGCAGGAAGAGGGAGGTGCCGAGGCCGAGGAAGATGATGTTGGCCGTCCACGCCGCCAGCAGGGGCGGGAGCATATCGGCGCGCGCGAAGGCCAGGGCCACGTAGTGAACGACCAGGTAGCCGGCCATGATCGCGATGGCCAGGGCGATGCCGAAGAGGCGGCCGCCGCGCGGTGACTGCAACGAGAACG
>JBIOWF010000189.1:0-21488 GCA_044868295.1 Microtetraspora sp.
CTTGCCGGTGCCGCTGTCCAGGTTGACGATCGCCAGGACCGTGACGCCACCAGTGATCATCTGGTCGGCGATGGTCTGGAACGCGCTCTTGTCGCCCTGCGCGTTCTGGATGTCGTAGGCGACGCCCGCGGCCTTGAAGGCCTCTTCCAGGTACTTGCGGTCCGCGGTCTCCCAGCGGGCCGAGGACTTGCTGTCGGGCAGGATTACGCCGATCTTGCCGGGCTTGGCGGCGGACGCGGACGGTGCGCTGCTGCCCTGAGCGGTGGTGTCACCGCTCTCGCCCCCACACGCGGTGAGACCGAGGGAGAGCGCTGCGGCGGCGGCGCCGATGCTGAGGATCCCCTTGCGCATGATGCGTGGGTCCTTTCTCTGGCTGGGGCTATGAGGGGGGTGCGGCCGAGCTCTGGGCCATCTGGAGCGGCGGGGCCGGGGCCCGACCATCACCGCTCCAACGAATGTTGTTTGAGACAACGTAAGCCAGGACTAGGCGTGGTGAAAGACACGAAACGGTAAAGTTTGTTGCCCCAGGTAACAATCACGAAACACAGGATTTATCAACCATTGACCCCGCGTTCCGCCACAGTTCGACCCCCCGAGATCACCAGACCGAACCCGCCGCCCCAGCGCGACGCCAGGAAGCCCTTCCCCGACAAACCAGGATAATCACGGAACGTAATCGAAACTTCTTGCGGGAGTAATCGCCGGCCTCCTAAAATCTCATCTGGCAACAGAGCCATAGACCTATACGTAGACGTGTTTGTAGCCTCGATTGCGTGCAGGACGAGCCGAGGAACACGACGATCCGGGTCAGCATTGCCACGCGCGACACGCTCGCGCGACTCGCCAACGAGGAGGGCAAGTCCATGACCGCAGTGGTAGACGACGCCATCAAACAGTACGAGAGGAAGCTTCGCTGGCAGCGAGTGGCGGAGCAGATGGAGCGCACGAGGCGGGAAGATCCGGCAGCCTGGGCCGAGTATCTGGAGGAGACCGCCCTGTGGGAGAACGCCTCGCTGGACGGTCTTCACGACGAACCCATCCCCACGACTACGCTCTCGGAGGATGCCCGTGAGGGTGATGCATGGAGACATTTGGCTGACTGACCTCCGCCCGACGGTCGGACGCGAGCAGGCAGGCCAACGTCCCGCCCTGGTGATCAGCAACTACGAGTACAACACCGCGATACCCGGGTTGGTCATCATCGCGCCGCTGACGACGATCTACAGGAATTGGTCAACACATATACGGATCAATCCCGAGGAGGGTACCGGCCTGCAGGAGACAAGCTGGGTGATGGCCGAACAGATCAAGTCCATCTCACGGTTGCGCCTCAAAGACTGGTGGGGAACCGCACCCAAGGGCGTGTTGGACGAAGTATCCGAATGGGCCCACGACATGCTGTGAAACACCGGAGCCGTCCGGGTGGGAGGTTGTCCCGCCGCGGACGGCTCTGGCTTGTTGAGGGTCACATGCCCCCGAGCGGCACGCGCGAGGGAACTGTTGTCAGGCGCGCGCTCCGCCCGGCCGCTCGGAGGCGGCCGGGCTCCCCGTGTGGCGCGCTTGTGGTCGCGCCCCCGGGCCGATCAATGACCTGCGATGACCCCTCGGATCAGCTCTTGGCGAGCAGGGAACGCAGGACGTACTGCATGATGCCGCCGTGGCGGTAGTAGTCCGCCTCGCCGGGTGTGTCGATCCGCACGACGGCCTGGAATTCGACGCCCCCCGCCCGGACGGTCACGGTCTCCGGCGTGATCCCCTTGTTGAGCTCCTCGACACCGATGATGTCGAAGGTCTCCTCCCCGGTGAGGCCGAGTGAGGCGGCCGTCCGGCCCTCGGGGAACTGCAGCGGCAGCACGCCCATGCCGATCAGGTTCGAACGGTGGATCCGCTCGTAGGACTCGGCGACGACGGCGCGCACACCGAGCAGCGCGGTGCCCTTGGCCGCCCAGTCACGGGAGGACCCGGAGCCGTACTCCTTGCCCGCCAGCACCACGAGCGGGATGCCCGCGGCCTGGTAGTTCTGCGAGGCGTCGTAGATGAACGACTGCGGGCCGCCGTCCTGCGTGAAGTCGCGGGTGAAGCCGCCCTCGACGCCGGTCAGCAGCAGGTTCTTCAGCCGGATGTTGGCGAAGGTGCCGCGGATCATCACCTCGTGGTTGCCCCGGCGGGAGCCGTACGAGTTGAAGTCCTTGACCTCGACGCCGTTCTCGCGCAGGTACTTCCCGGCCGGGGAGTCGGCCTTGATCGAGCTGGCGGGCGAGATGTGGTCGGTGGTGACCGAGTCGCCGAGCAGCGCCAGCACCCGGGCGCCGGAGATGTCCGAGACAGGCTCCGGGGAAGCGGGCATCCCGTCGAAGTACGGCGCCTTGCGCACGTAGGTCGAGGCGGGGTCCCACTCGAAGGTGTTGCCGGTCGGGATCGGCAGCGACTGCCAGTTCTCATCGCCCTTGAACACGTCGGCGTAGTCGCGCAGGAACATGTCCTGGCCGATGGAGTCCGCCACCACGGCGGAGATCTCCTCCGGCGCCGGCCAGATGTCCTTGAGGAACACCGACTTCCCGTCAGACCCGGTGCCGAGCGGCTCGGTGAGGAGGTCCAGGTCCATCGTGCCGGCCAGCGCGTACGCCACGACCAGCGGCGGCGACGCCAGGTAGTTCATCTTGACGTCCGGGTTGATCCGGCCCTCGAAGTTGCGGTTGCCGGAGAGCACCGCGGTGACCGCGAGATCGGAGGCCTGAACCGCAGCGGAGATCTCGGGCTCCAGCGGGCCGGAGTTGCCGATGCACGTGGTGCACCCGTACCCGACCAGGTTGAAGCCCAGCTTGTCGAGGTAGGGCTGGAGGCCCGAGCGCTCGAAGTAGCCGGTGACGACCTGGGAGCCCGGCGCCAGCGAGGTCTTCACCCACGGCTTGCGGGTCAGCCCCTTGTCCACGGCGTTCTTGGCGAGCAGGGCCGCGCCGAGCATGACGAACGGGTTCGAGGTGTTCGTGCAGGACGTGATCGCGGCGATCGTCACGGCCCCGTGGTCGATCTCGAAAGACGTCCCGTCGGCCAGCGTGACCGGGGTCGGCTTGTGCGGCCGGAGGCCGTCCGCACGGGAGTTGGAGGAGGGCGGGTCGGAGGCGGGGAAGCTCTCCTCGCCTTCCTCGTCCACGCCGTCGTAGTCGAAGTCCGCCACATAGTTGCGGACGTCGTGGCGCCAGGTCTCCTTGGCCGTGCTGAGCGCGATGCGATCCTGCGGGCGCTTCGGCCCGGCGATCGACGGGACGACGGTGGCCAGGTCCAGCTCGATGTACTCCGAGAAGACGGGCTCGGGACCCGCCGGGTCCAGCCAGAGGCCCTGCTCCTTGGCGTACGCCTCGACGAGCGCGACCTGGTCGTCGCTGCGCCCGGTGAGCTTGAGGTAGTCGATCGTCTGACCGTCGATCGGGAAGATCGCGCAGGTGGAGCCGAACTCGGGGCTCATGTTGCCGATCGTGGCGCGGTTGGCCAGCGGCACGCTCGCGACGCCCTCGCCGTAGAACTCGACGAACTTGCCGACGACGCCGTGCTTGCGCAGCATCTCGGTGATCGTGAGCACCAGGTCGGTGGCGGTCGCACCGGCGGGCAGCTTGCCGGTCAGCTTGAAGCCGACCACGCGCGGGATGAGCATCGAGATCGGCTGGCCGAGCATGGCGGCCTCGGCCTCGATGCCGCCGACGCCCCAGCCGAGGACGCCGATGCCGTTCTCCATGGTGGTGTGCGAGTCGGTGCCGACGCAGGTGTCCGGGTAGGCCTTGCCGTCCCGGATCATCACGACGCGGGCCAGGTGCTCGATGTTGACCTGGTGCACGATGCCGGTGCCCGGCGGGACGACCTTGAACTCGTCGAAGGCGGTCTGGCCCCAGCGCAGGAACTGGTAGCGCTCGCGGTTGCGCTCGTACTCCTTCTCGACGTTGCGGACGAAGGAGTCCGGGCCGCCGAAGAAGTCCACGATGACCGAGTGGTCGATCACCATTTCCGCCGGCGCGAGCGGGTTGATCCTGGCCGGGTCTCCGCCCAGGTCGCGGACGGCCTCGCGCATGGTGGCGAGGTCCACGACGCAGGGGACGCCGGTGAAGTCCTGCATGATCACGCGGGCCGGGGTGAACTGGATCTCCACGCTGGGCGCGGCCTGCGGGTTCCAGCCGCCGATCGCGCGGATGTGGTCGGCGGTGATGTTCGCGCCGTCCTCGGTGCGGAGAAGGTTCTCCAGAAGGATCTTCAGGCTGTACGGGAGGCGCGCCGACCCCTCGACGGCGTCCAGCCGATAGATCTCGTACGACGCGTCGCCGACTCGCAGCGTGTCACGGCTGCCGAAGCTGTTCGCGGACACGAAGTCTCGCCTCCCCAGGTTTCCGGGCTTTGGGTCACAAAGTTCGCCTCTGCATCCTGCCGCACCTTAGGAACGCACCCGACAGTTAGGTCCGCCTAACAATCGGGCTCGCGACGGGATGTCTCGATATCAAGATATCGCTGTGGATATCTCGACATCAAGTTACCCTTCAGTAGATATCATCACAGGCCCTCAAGCAGCACAAAGGCGGAGGTCGCCCCCGGTTTCCGGAAAGTTGCCGGAAACCGGCCATCTGCCCGGCAATCGTCTGCTGCGAAGACGCCGTCGGTCGCCGAGACGCGGTCGGCTTCCGGGACGTGGCCGGCTTCCGGGACGTGGCCGGCTTCCGGGACGTGGCGCTCAGGCGGGCATGAGCCGCAGCACGAGCAGGGCGAGCACGGCCACGGAGAGCACGGGCCCGAGGAACTGCTGCTCGAACGCCTTCCCCGTCTTGATCCCGATCTTGTACGGCAGCAGCCACCGGCCCTTGATCGGCCACAGCACGGGACATCCCCGCTCTGTCAGGCAGTCGCCGAAGACGTGCACCAGGCAGCCGGCGCCGATCGCGAAGCCCAGCCAGGCATAGCCGACGCCGAACATGTAGAAGGCCACGAACAGGCCGGCCGTGAGCACCACGTTGACGACCGCGGATGTGATCGTCTTCCCGGGCACGCCGATGCCGACGGCACGAAGCGCCAAGCCGATCATCAGGACCACCAGGATGTCGCGCGCGACCGGATAACGCCCCGCGAGAAAGTGCGCGCCCGCCCCGGTGCCGAGCCCGAACAGCAGCGAATGCGTCGCGTGCCGGTGGCCGCCGCTGACGAAGTTGACCGCCTTGCTGAGCGCCCATGTGACCGGGCCGAACGTCTGGGCGATCGTCGCGCTCGGATGGTCCAGGTCCGGCAGCATGGCCGCGCCCGCGCAGATCACCGCTCCGGCGATCAGCTCCGACGGCGTCAGCACGTTCGCCAGCGACGGTGCCAGTTCCGGCGATATCGCGCCCGGCAGCGCGGCCAGCGCCGGCGCGATTCCCAGCCAGACCACGGCCCCGCTCAGGGCGTGCGAATGCCCCATCATGTCAAGATCACGCCTGGTCACTGTACGGCAAATTCCGAACAAAATCATGGAAGCACGGCCGTACCGGCCCTGGCGTGTCGCCGATCCCCCACAGTTCCACCCCACCGGCAGGGCGGGCACAGGCTGGAGACGACGAAGACGGGATCGCTCCGCTCCAAGAGCACCCCCCAGCCCTCTCAGAGCAGAACAATCCCGTCTGTGGTTGATAACGCTCCGGTCTCGGGTGATGTTCCCGGATTGCGGAAGATTCTAGTGATCTACATCACTCTTGCGCTTTAGAATGTTCTCGATATATCTTTGAGCCATCAAGAACGGTCGAAGGTCGATCGTAAATAGGTCTCAGGGGGACACTATGACTTCCGCGTACACGATGGGCGGGCCGTGGGCCCACCCACACGGAATGCGCCGCGAGATGCGGCAAGCCCTGCGCGAGGCGCTCAAAGGCGCGGCCGCGAGCTGGCAGCACGGCCACCGCGGCCCGCAGGAGGGCGACGGGCCATGGGCCCACCCACACGAAATGCGCCGCGAGATGCGGCAAGCCCTGCGCGAGGCACTCAGAGGCGCGGCCGCGAGCTGGCAGCACGAGCACCGCGGCCCGCAGGAGGGCGGGCCGCATGAGCACCGCCACCGGGGCGGCCACCGCGGGCGCGGCCCGTGGGGCGGCGGCTTCGGCCCCGGCGGGCCGTTCGGCCCCGGCTTCCCGTTCGGCGGGCGAGGCGGCTTCGGCCGGGGCCGCAAGGCCAAGCGCGGCAATGTCCGCGCCGCGATCCTCGCGCTGCTTTCCGAGGAGCCGCGCAATGGCTACCAGATCATCCAGGAGATCGCCGAGCGCAGCCAGGGCGGCTGGAAGCCCAGCCCCGGGGCGGTCTATCCCGCGCTCCAGCAGCTCACCGACGAGGGGCTGGTCCGTGCCGACGAGACGGAGGGCCGCAAGACCTTCCAGCTGACCGAGACCGGCCTCACCTACATCGCCGAGCACCAGGACGAGGTCCGCGCCCCCTGGGAGGACATGACTCCCGACGTCGGGGACAACGTCCACGAGCTGTTCGACCTCTCCCGCCAGGCCGCGTCCGCGCTGTTCCAGCTCGCGCAGACCGGCACCGACGGCCAGATCCGCCAGGCCAAGCAGGTGCTGGCGGAGACCCGGCGCAAGCTCTACCAGATCCTCGCCGACGGCGACCCCGCCGAGGAGTGATCCGACGATGACCGCCACGGACGAGCCGGACGGCACGCGTTCCGGTGAACCCTTCAAGGAACGCGACCTGCGCATCGGCGACCGTGAACGCGACGAGGTGACGCAGGCCCTGCACGACGCGTTCGCGCAGGGCCGCATCACCCGCGACGAGCTCGGCGAGCGGCTGGAGGCCACGCTGACCGCCCGCACCGCCGGGGACCTGCGGCGAGTGACCGCGGACCTGCCCGGCTCGTACGGCTCACGCCATCAGCACCCTCCACCCTGGCCCGCCGACGCGCCACGGCCACCGCGCCAGCCCGGGCCCGGCTACCGGGGAGATCTGGCCACCTGGGGGTATCACGCGGAGGCCGCCAGGCGGCGGGCCGAATGGCGGGCCCACCGGCGCGCCCACTGGACGGCCAGGCGGCGTGCGGGCAGGCCGCCCATCGGGCTCCTGATCCTGGCCGCCCTGGTCATCTCGGCGCTGGTGTCGGGTACCGCGTGGCCGCTGATCGCCGCCGTCAAAGTGATCTTCTTCATCTGGCTGGCCGTGGCCGTGACCGGCCTGATTCGGCATCGTAGGTGGCATAACCGCCACAGAATTGGGCCTTGACCATCCTTGTCCTGATATTTCATGATCTGCCCTGATGGGGGGTGGGCATCATGGATCCGCTGGGCACGGAGATCCAGGCTCAGAGCGGCATACGTGCTCCATCCGAGACCGGCGGCCGGACTTTGGCGGCCCGACCGACCGGCTGCCGGAGGGAGCCGCCGGGTTGCGTCTGCCGCGAGTGAAACCCGAGCACCTGCCCTACCGATCCGTCGGCGGCAGGGTGCGCATCGGCGGCGAGATCTACGGCCTGGCGGCCGAGATCGAGGACCCACTCGGCGTCGTCTGGGAGTGCCTGTCCCTGATGGACGGGCTGCGGACAACCGACGAGATCGCCAGGCGGCTGCGCGTCAGCTTTCCGGGCCTGCGATCCCGCGAAGCCGTCGAGATCATGAACGCCCTGATCGGGTCGGGGTACATCGAGGACGCCGAGGCCCGTCCTCCGGAGGACCTCACGCCGCGCGAACGTGACCGGTACAGCCGGAGCCACGCGTTCTTCCGCCACGTGGACCTGAGACCCGGAGGCCACGGCTGGGAGGCCCAGATCCGGTTGAAGAGCGCCCGGGTGGCGCTGCTGGGGCTCGGTGGCACCGGCAGCCACGCCGCCTGGGCGCTGGCCGCGTCCGGGGTCGGCTCGCTGCACTGCGTCGATGCCGACCGGGTCGAGCTCTCCAACCTGAACCGGCAGATCCTCTACACCCAGGAAGACGTCGGGCGGCCGAAGGCGGACGCCGCCGTCGAGCGGCTCCAGGCGGCCAACTCCGACATCACGGTCACCGCGGAGCGTCGCCGGATAACGGCGGCGCACGAGGTCACCGAACTGATCGGCGGGCGGGACGTCCTGGCCCTGTGCGCCGACGAGCCGCGGGGCGCGATCCGGGTGTGGACCAGCCGGGCCTGCCTGGCGGCCGGCGTCCCCTGGGTGGGCGGCGGCTACGACGGCCCGCTGGTGACCATAGGCGTGTTCGGGCCAGGGGGGCCGTGCTACGAGTGCCTCAGCGCGGGCGAGGCCGACCGGCGGATCGGGAGCCCGCCGGTGAATCTCGGCGGTCCGGGTGTGATCGCGCCGTCCGCCGGGATCTCCGGCAATCTGGTGGCCGAAGCGGTGATCGCCTCGATCACCGGCATCCCCGGCGTGCCGCCCGGCTACATCTACGGGGTCAATTTGATCGCCCCCGACCACCACGTCTACGTCCGGCATCCGTACCGGGCGGGTTGCGCCTGCGCGGCGTGAGCCGTACCGGAATTGGGTCTTGACCGCAGATCTGCGGCGACTAACGATCAGCAGGTCGCCTCAAGGAAGGTTGTCCCTCAATCAGACTACGGAGGGTGAGATGAACCCAGCCGAGATAGAACCCCTCTTGCGGGAGGACAGCGATATGGCGGCATACGTCAAGATCACGATTAGAAGGCTGGACAAGATCGAGACGGTGGTGTGCAGCAACTCCTCCGGCAACTGAGGATCACAGGTTTCGGCGAGAGGGGCAGACGACGGGTGCGACGTCCACGGATCGGGCTGATTTCCTGACATCGAGGAGGAGGCCTCATGCGGAGCGAGGCGATCGAACACGTCAGAAGCGCCACGGGTGAAGTGCTGCCCGTGGCCGCCTACCGCGCCGAGTTCTACGAGCGTTTCCCGCGGGTGGACGGCGTCGTGTGGAAGCTGGAGCGCGCCCAGCAATTCCACGAGCCGGACGTGCCGAGCTGGGTGGCGATGATGGAGGGCGACTGGGACCGGTCCCTTCGCCTGATCAGGACCATGTGCTTCGAGCACGACCTGCCATCGGGTGTGGAGCTGCGGCGTTTACGCATTGTCGATGTCGACATGCCGCTCACGCCGTACGTCCAGTGGGAGATCGCCCTGCTGGCCGCCCGCAGCCGTGCGGGCGAGTGCGGCCGGGTGTTGCCGGCGTCGGCGGTTCGCCGTCTGGAACGCGCGGCCCCGCTCCCTGAGCTGGTGATCCTGGGTCCCGACCTGATGTACGAGATCCTCTATGACGAGGTCGGCGCCCACCTCGGTGGGCGCCGGATCACCGACCGGTCTTTGATCGCGGGGTGCGTGCCGCTCCTGGCCGATCTCTTCGAGGAGGCCGAGGAGATGGTCCCCTTCTTCGAACGCGAGGTGGCCCCACTGCAGCACATCCTCTTGTCAGCTTCTCGGCCGTAAAGGCCCGATCTTGCAGCTGCTCGCCATCGACGGCGTCGACGGCTCGGGCCGCGTACGGCAGCGCGACTCACTGCCCGGCAGGGCACGCCATACCGCATGTCGCAGTGCCGATAGCAGTGCCGACAACAGTGCCGATAACAGCGGCGATAACAGCGGCGATGACGGCTCGCGCGGCTCTTGCGGCAAGCCGTCATCGCCTCCCCGCAGGACCGGCGAGGTCAGCCGGGGGTCAGCGGAGTGGTGGCGGGGTCACAGCCGCGGGTCGACCGGCTCGGACTCGAGCGCCAGAACGGCGAAGACCGGCTCGTGGACACGCCACAGCGGATCTCCTTCCGCGAGGCGGGCGAGCGCCTCCAGACCGAGCGCGTGCTCACGGAGGGCCATCGAGCGCTTCTTGCCCAGGAACCGCCGCCGCAGCACGCCGAGCGACTCGGTGTAGTCGGGACCGTAGATGATCCGCAGGTACTCACGCCCCCGAACCTTGATCCCGGGCTGCGCCCTGCCGCCCTGCCGCCTGCCGCCGCGCTGCCTGCCGCCCTCCCCCGCAGCGCTCCGCTCCGCACCCACCTGCTCTGTACCAGGCTGATCCATGTCAGCCTGCCTCGAACCAGACTGCTCCGTACCAGGCTGATCCGTACCAGGCTGATCGGGGTCGGCCGGCTCCGTGTCGGGCGCGAATTCCACCGGCTTCACGACCATGCCCTCACCGCCCGCGGCCGTGAGTGACGACCACCACTCGACGGCCGCCGCGCGCTCGTCCTCGGAGTCCAGGGACACGAAAACGTGCCTGGTGGGAGCGATGATCCCGGCTGTCCCGGCAGCCGGCCCGAGATCGCCGGTCGTCGACGTCAGGCGCGACAGCACCTCCAGGTGCCACGAGTGCGGCTCCTGGACGGCCGTCGCCCGGCCCTCGCAGGCCAGGATCTGGAAGGGCGCGAGCCGTACACCGTCGAGGCCGGAGACCGGCCAGCAGTACCGCGCGTAGGCGTCGCGGAAACGGGCGGCGTTGTCCTGGCGGCGCCGGGTGCGCTCCAGGACGTCTCCGACGTCCAGCCCACGCCGCGCCGCCGCCTCCAGCGCCGCGACCGCCTCCGGCAGCGCCGTCCGCGCGGCCGCCCCGACCGAGGCGTACTGGCCGCGGATCAGCCCCTCGGCCTTGGCCGACCAGGGCAGCAGCTCGCAGTCGAGCACGACCCAGTCCGACTCCAGCTCGTCCCACAGCGGGCTGACCGCGTCGCGCAGCCGATCGACCAGCTCCCCCGTGAGATCGTCGAAGAACGGCCGGCCGGTGCGGGTGTAGACCGTCCCCGTCGTCCCGTCAGTGATCCCGAACCGCTTGGCGGCCACCTCGGCGGTCCGGGTCAGTACGGCTATCGCCCGCGAGCCCATGTGCTTCTCCTCGCACACGACCCGGGTGACCCCGGCCCTGGCGAACTCCTCGAACGCCTCGGCCGGGTGCTCAAGGTAGCCGTCGAGTGTGGACGTCTCCGGCGGCGCCATCGTCGGCGGCAGGTAGACCAGCCAGCGCGGGTCCACCGCGAACCGGCTCATGATCTCCAGCGCGGCGGCCGTGTTCTCCTGCCTGATCTTGATCCGCCCGCCGTACCTCGACTCCACGAACCGCGTCCCGTCGACGTCGCCGATGTCGAGCACGCCGGGCTCTCTAGTGCCGTACGCGCTGAGCGGCCGGGTCGGCTCGTACCAGACCTGCTCGGCCGGGACGGAGACCAGCTGCCGCTCGGGGTAGCGCAGGGCGGTCAGCTTCCCGCCGAAGACCACTCCCGTGTCCAGGCAGATCGTGTTGTTGATCCACTCGGCCTCGGGAACGGGAGTGTGCCCGTAGACGACCATCGCCCGGCCGCGGTACTCGTTCGCCCACGGGTAGCGGACGGGCAGGCCGTACTCGTCGGTCTCCCCTGTCGTGTCCCCGTACAGCGCGAACGAGCGGACGCGCCCGCTGGCCCGCCCGTGGTAGGCCTCCTTGAGGCCCGCGTGGGCGACCACGAGCCAGCCGCCGTCGAGCTGGTAGTGGCTGATGAGGCCGTCCATGAAGTCCTTCGCGGCCTGGCGGAACTCCTCCGGCTCGGCGGCGAGCTGCTCCAGCGACCGCTCCAGGCCGTGCCTGACCTGAACCTTGCGGCCGCTCATGGCGCGGACGAGCTTCTGCTCGTGGTTTCCGGCGACGCACAGCGCGGTGCCGGCCGCGACCATGCCCATGACCAGCCTGAGCACGCCCGGCGAGTCAGGACCGCGATCGACGAGGTCGCCGACGAACACGGCCGTGCGGCCCTCGGGATGGGTGGCGCCGTCGGCGGACACGTCCCAGCCGAGGGTGCGCAGCAGCGTCTCCAGCTCCGACCGGCACCCGTGGACGTCCCCGATGATGTCGAACGGGCCGGTGAGCTCGGTCTTGTCGGTCCACGCCTTCTCGTAGGAGATCACGGCGTCGTCGATCTCGTCGCCGCGCAGGATGTGCACGCGGCGGAACCCGTCCCTGGCGATCTTGCCGAGCGAGCGCCTGAGGTCCTTGCGCTGCCGGGGGATCACATGGGGCCCGAAGTCGCGATCGGCCCGAGACGCGTTCCGGGCGACGGCCACGTCCTCCGCGACATCGAGCACGATGGCGTCGACCAGCACGTCATGGCTCTTGGCCAGCGCGATCAGCTGCTTGCGGGCCTCCCACTGCACGTTCGTGGCGTCGACGACCGTCAGCAGGCCACGCCTGAGCCGGGTCCCGACGATGTGGTGCAGCATCTCGAACGCGTCCGGCGTGGCCGTCTGGTCGTTCTCGTCGTCGGAGACGAGGCCCCGGCAGAAGTCCGACGAGATCACCTGGGTGGCCTTGAAATGCTTGCCGGCGAATGTCGACTTGCCGCTGCCGGAGATCCCGACGAGCACCACCAGCGCCAGCTCCGGCACCCTTACCTCAGCCATTGCCGGCCCCCTTGTTGTGATCATTCGTGTTGCCGTCGGTCTCGCGGTCGGCGGGGCCGACCAGGGTGAATACGGCCATCTGGGTGGGCGGCCCCACCTCGGGGTCGTCCTCCCCCACCGGCCTGAACGCGGCGTGGTAGCCGTACCGGGCGCAGACGCCGGCCGTCCACTCCGCGAACTCGGCCCGGGTCCACTCGAAGCGGTGGTCCGGGTGACGGTGCGCCGGGCCGGGCCGTCCGGCGAGGAACTCGTAGCGGACGTTGTACTCCGCGTTCGGCGTCGTCACGATCACATGAGCCGGTTTCGCGGTGCCGAAGACGACCCCCTCCAGCGCGGGCAGCCGAGGCGGGTCGACGTGCTCCACCACCTCCATGAGCACCGCCGCGTCGTATCCGGCGAACCGGGCGTCGGTGTACGTCAGCGCGCCCTGGAACAGGTCGAGGCGGGCCCGCTTGGCGTCCGGCATCCGGTCCAGTTTGAGCTTGCGCGCGGCCAGGGCGAGCGCGTGCGCCGACACGTCAACGCCGGTGACCTTGGCGAACGCTGGTTTGGCGAGCAGCGCGGAGATCAGCTGGCCGGACCCGCAACCGAGGTCGATGACGGTACGCACCCCGATCTCCTCCAGAGCGGCGACCACGGCCTCCTTCCGCAGCGCGTTGAGCGGCCGGGCACGCTCCTTCTGATCATGCGCGTCGCACCCGTCCGCGTCCTGGGCCCTGTCCACGTTCCCGGTCCCGTCCGCGTTCCCGGTCCCGTCCGCGTTCTCGGTCCCGTCCGCGTTCCCGGTCCCGTCCGCGTTCCCGGTCCCCGGGGGCGAGCCGAACGGATCCGCGTCGTGATCACGCGCGGGATCGCCGGCCCTGTCGTGATCACGTGCGGGATCGCCGGCCTCCGGCGCGACCCGCCAGTCCTCGCCGGACGGGGCGGTCAGGTCCTCCTCGACCGGAGGCTCCAGGGCCTCCTCGACGTCGTCGCCCAGCTCGGCCAGCCGGGCGAAGGCCGTACGGGCGAGAGCCCAGCGGCGGCCCAGGTAGCGCCGGGTGATCAGCGCCTTCTCCGGATGTGCGGCCAGCCAGCCGGAACCGGCCCTGACCAGCTTGTCGACCTCGTCGTCAGCCACCCAGTAGTGCTTGGCGTCGTCGAGCACCGGCAGCAGGACGTAGAGCTGGTTGAGCGCGTCGGCCAGCCGTACCTCGCCGCGCAGCGTCAGCCGTACATAGCGGGAATCTCCCCACTCGGGGAAACCCTCGTCGAGTGGCACGGTCTCCGCCTCCACCTGCCAGCCGAGCGGCTCGAACACGCGGCGCGCGATCTCCGCGCCGCCACGGCAGGACAGCGCGGGCAGGCAGATCTCCAGCGGGATCGGGCCCGCGGCCAGCTCCGGGCGGGCGTTACACCGTCCGGAGCGAGCCGTCCGGAACACGTCCGCCAGCGCCACGGCGAGCAGTGAGGACGCCGCGTAGGGCCGGTCGTTGACGTACTGCCCCAGGCTGAAGTCGGGGGACGTCTTGCCGCGCGAGCGCACCAGCTGGATCGGGTCGACCTCCAGCATGAGGGCGGCCGTGCAGCGTTCCTCGGTCGCCTCCGGGTAGAAGACCCGCGCCAGACCGCAGGACTGGCCGAACTCCTGCACCCGGTCAGGATGCTTGTGGAGGAGGAAGCCGAGATCGGTGGCCGGTCGGGAGGTGGTCGAGATCGTGAGAAGCACGGACCAAGGTTGCCGGATGCTCGTTTCGCGGCGCTACCGAATTGCCGCCTATTACCGAATCGCACTCATACACGCAGGCGGCACCGCCCGCCCAGGTGCGGAAACGTGTCAGACGGCACTCAGACGTGCGGCAGGACCTCGGCGGCGAGCAGTTCGAGGTGGTCGAGGTCGGAGAGGTCCATGACCTGGAGATATATGCGCTCCGCGCCCAGCTCGGCGAACCTTCCGACCTTGTCGAGGATCTCGGCCGGCGTTCCGGCCAGGCCGATCGCACGCAGCTCCGCCTCGTCCTGACCGATCGCCCGGGCGCGACGGGCTATCTCGGCGTCGTCCGCGCCGGCGCAGACCGTCTGCGCCGCCGACAGGACGATCGAGTCGCGCCCGGCGGCCTCGCACGCCTCCAGCACGCGCCGGTAGGCCGGCCCGGTGTCGTCGAGGGCACGGAACGGCACGTTGTACTCGTCGGCGAAGCGAGCCGCCAGCCGCGGCGTCCGCTTCGCGCCGAACCCGCCCATGATGATCGGCGGTCGCGGCCGCTGGACCGGCTTGGGCAGCCCCGGAGAATCCACCACGCGATAGTGCCCGCCCTCGAAGGAGAACGGCTCGGTGGCGGTCCAGAGGCCAGTGATGATCTTCAGCTGCTCTTCCAGCATCTCGAACCGCTCCCCGATCGGCGGGAACGGGATGCCGTACGCGTCGTGCTCGGCGTCGAACCAGCCCGTTCCCAGGCCGAGCTCAACCCGCCCGCCACTCATCTGGTCGACCTGGGCGACGCTGACGGCGAGGGGGCCGGGCAGCCGGAAGGTCACGGGGGTGACCAGCGTCCCGAGCTTGACGCGCGAGGTCTCCCGGGCCAGGGCAGCCAGAGTCACCCAGGCGTCGGTGGAGCCAGGTCCGGGATCGCCGGGACCGATCCGCAGGTAATGGTCGGAACGGAAGAACGCGTCGAATCCCAGCCTCTCCGTCGCCCGCGCGACCGTGAGCAGCTCGTCGTAGGTCGCGCCCTGCTGCGGTTCGGTAAAGATCCTCAGCCTCATCCGCCCATTATCGCCTCCCCGTGTTTTTCCTCTTGCTAAGTTCGCCCTCGTGCGCGCAACGTAGTCGCAAGGAAGCTCAGGGTGGTGAACGGTGGATACGGCACTGCATGCCCAGGAGGCGGGGACCATGCCTCGCCCCCTCGTGGCCCTGAGCGCGACGGCACTGGTGGCGGGGACAGGCGCCGCCCTCTGGTTCCTCCCGGCCCAGGCCCGCCCGGAATGGTCGGCGCCCGCGAGCGCGGCGCAGCCGAAGATCATCGTCCAGCCCGTGACAGTGGTCCGCACGCCTGAACCCCAGATCACGCCGGAGGCGCCCCAGCCCGCCGCCACGCCGGCGCCGGTGCGGGCGGGCGGCCCGTCCGGCTTCGTGACCTTCGTCGACGCCGTGCACCACCCCGGGTTCGACCTGCCCGCGACCGCCCGCCGTACGGGCGTCCGCTGGTACACGATCGGGCATCTCACCGCGGGACAGGACGGCTGCACGCCCAAGTGGGGCGGCGTGACGGAACAGAGCCGCAACCCGGTCGCCAACCGGATCGCGGGGCTCCGCGCGCAGGGCGGCGAGGCCGGCCTGGCGTTCGGCGGGCCCTCCGGCCACGAGCTCTCGGCCACGTGCGACAGCGAGACACGCCTGCTGGCGGCCTACCGGCGGGTGATCGGCGCCTTCGGCCTCACCACGATCGACTTCGAGGTGCGCGACTCCGCGGACGTGGCGGCCGCCCGGCGGCGCGCGGCGGCCATCGTCGCGCTCCAGCGGGACGCGCGGGAGAAGGGCAGGCCGCTCGCCGTCACCTTCACACTGCCCGCCGCCGAGACCGGCCTCTCCCCCGCCGACCGGGACATGGTGCGCGCGACCCGCGAGGCGGGCGCCGAGATCAGCACGGTCAACCTGCTCGTGCCGTTCAGGCCGGGCGCGGACGGCAACGTGGCCCGGACGATGACCACCGCCAAGGCGGCGTACGCCCAGATCAGCTGGGCGCTGGGCGCGGCCGGCCGGTCCTGCTGGCAGCGGATGGGGATCACCCCGGTCCTGGTCAGCGCGCAGGACCTCAGCCTGGACAGGGCCCGCCGGCTCGTGGACTTCAAGGCGAAGGAAGACCTGGCCCTGCTGTCGGTGCGCGGCGCCCGCCCCGACACCGCCGTCAGCCGCCTGCTCGGCACCTCCCAAGGCTGACAGCACCACACCTTCAACGCGTCGGAGTGCATGCCGGCACCGCGCAGCGCCTCCCGTCGGCGTGCGGGCCGGGCGGGGGACGGATGGCAACGGCGGCGCAGCTGCCGCCCTTCCCGACTACACAGGGGCGTTTTGTCCAGTGGCGAACTCGGACAAAAACGGTGATCGAAAACCCTTGTGCAGTGAGAAAGGGTCGGCGGTCGTGCGTCTCCCGCTGCCGCGTTGCCGCTCCTGCGTGAGACCGATGAGACGTGCCGGGCTACGCCGAGTCTCTGGTCAGGAGGGCCACGCATTCCACGTGGTGGGTCATGGGGTACTGGTCGAAGGCGCGCAACTCGGTCAGGCGGTAGCCGTACGAGGAGAACCAGGCGATGTCGCGGGACAGCGTGGCCGGGTCGCAGGAGACGTAGACGATCCGGGACGCGTCGAGCGTCGAGATCCGGTCGACGACTGGGCGGCCCAGGCCCGCACGCGGCGGGTCCACGACGACCAGGTCGGCGCGCTCGATCTCCAGCCGGTCGAGCGCCTCCTCGACCTTGCCCCGCTCGATCCGCACCTGCGGCAGGTCGCGCAGGTTGCGCCGGGCGTCCTGTACGGCCTGCGCCTCGGACTCGATGCCGAGAACCGCTCCCTCCGTGCCGACGGCCTCGGCGATTCCGGCGGCGAACAGGCCGACCCCGCAGTAGAGGTCGAGCGCCCACTCCCCCGCCTTCGGGCGGGCGAAGTCGACCACCGCGTCGAGCAGGGTCACCGCCGCGCCCGGATGGACCTGCCAGAAGCCGCTGGCGGTGACCCGGAACTCCCGGTCCTTGACCCGCTCCACGAGCGACGCCTGACCCTGGATCGCCCGCGTCCCCCGCTTTCCCTCGTCGACGAGGATCGACGCGTCCACGTCCGGTACAGCCACGTTCCGGTGGGGCTTGGGGACCACGATGACGGCCCGGCCGCCGCCTGAGGAGGCGACCACCTCGACTCCGGCGGCACCCCGCCAGTTCAGCCTCTCGGCGCCGAGCTCCTCGACGGCGGGGTGGGCGATCGGGCAGGCGTCGACGTGCTCGATGTCGTGGGACCGGTGGCGGCGCAGGCCGAGCGAGCCGTCACGGTCGGCGGCGAACTGCACTCTGGTCCGCCAGCCGAGGCCGTCCGGGGCCCCCGGCACCTCCTCGACCGTCACCTTCTGGTCGATGCCCGCCAGCCGCTTCAGCTGCTCGGCCACGACGTCGGCCTTCAACCGCCGCTGGGCGTCCAGGGACGCGTGCTGCCAGTCGCAGCCGCCACACCTTCCGGGACCGCTGAACGGGCACGGCGGCGTCACCCGATCCGGCGACGGCTCGAGGATCTCCACGGCGTCCGCGCGCAGGAACCGCGAGGTCTCCTCGGTGATCTCGGCGACCACCCGCTCTCCAGGGAGTGTGTGCCGCACGAAGACGACACGGCCTTCGTGCCTCGCCACACACCATCCGCCGTTCGCGACGTTCCCCACCGTCAGCTCGATCCGCACCGCGATCCCTTCTCACCCAAGGTCACACACCAGGCCGTACCCGATCGCGACGTTTCCCGCCGTCAGCTCGATCCGCACGGCGATTCCTGCCACAGAGCAGTCCATGCCCGACCGCCCGCCACACCGGCCGGCCTGTTCGGGCATGTGCTCATCATGCCTCTACTTGGTCGTCCTCCCGAACTGGAACATACTGACGGCGCACGGCGCCCGGGGCGGCGACATCGGGACGGCCCTTCAGGCGGTCGGAGGAGACCAGCTGCCAGGGCACGCTGGTGACCATGACGCCGGGCGTGAACAGCAGGCGGCCCTTCAGCCGCAGAGCGCTCTGGTTGTGCAGCAAGTGCTCCCACCAGCGGCCGACGACGTACTCGGGGATGTAGACCGTCACCACGTCGCGGGGCGACCTGCGGCGCAGCGACTTGACGTAGTCGAGGACCGGTCCCGTGATCTCCCGGTAGGGCGAGTCGAGGATCTTCAGCGGCACCGGGATGCCCCGCCGGTCCCACTCCTCCTGCAGCTTGGCCGCCTCGTCGGCGTCCACGCTGACGGTGACGGCCTCCAGTTTCGACGGCCGGGTGGCCCTGGCGTAGGCGAGAGCGCGCAGCGTCGGCTTGTGGATCTTGGATACCAGCACGATCGAGTGGTTGCGGGCGGGCAGCATCGACTCGTCCACCTCGCCCTCGGGCGCGGTGAGCTCGGCGGCGACCCGGTCGTAGTGGTGCCGGATGCCCTTCATCATCAGGAACAGCACCGGCATGGCGATGCAGACGATGTACGCGCCGTGGGTGAACTTCGTGAGCAGGACGACGACGAGGACGATGCCTGTCATGATCGCCCCGAAGCCGTTGATGACTCGGGCGCGCATCATCCGGAAACGGGCCTTCGCGTCGGTCTCGGTCTTCAGGTGGCGGGTCCAGTGCCGCACCATGCCGATCTGGCTGAGCGTGAAGGAGACGAACACACCGACGATGTAGAGGTTCAGCAGCTTGCTCACGTCGGCGTCGAACGCCCAGATCAGCAGGCAGGCCCCGGCCGCGAGGATGACGATGCCGTTGCTGAAGGCCAGCCGGTCGCCTCGCGTGTGCAGCTGGCGCGGCAGGTACCTGTCCTGGGCGAGGATCGAGCCGAGGACGGGGAAGCCGTTGAACGCCGTGTTGGCGGCCAGGAAGAGGATCAGCGCGGTGACGGCGGCGATGACCACGAACAGGACCGAGCCGTCCCCGAAGACGGCCGACGCGACCTGCGCGATGATCGGCTGCTGGTAGTAGTCGGGCCCGGCCGGCTGACCGTTGATGAGGATGTCCGTGGCCACGTTCGCCGGCTCGGCGACCCGGACGCCCGACTTGAGGCCGAGGAAGATGATGCCGCCGAACATCGTGACGGCGATGAGGCCCATCATGAGCAGGGTCGTCGCGGCGTTCTTGCTCTTGGGTCTCCTGAACGCGGGCACGCCGTTGCTGATCGCCTCGACGCCGGTGAGCGCGGCGCAGCCGGACGAGAAGGCGCGCAACACCAGGAACGCGAGCGCGAGTCCGGCCAGATCGGCCTGCTCCGCCACGATCTCGTACGTGGCCGTGGGCGCCTGCAGGTCCTCTGCCAGCACGAGTAGCCGGAACAACCCCCACAGGATCATGCCGATCACCGCGATCATGAAACCGTAGGTGGGGATGGCGAACGCCATGCCCGACTCGCGGATTCCGCGCAGGTTCATGAGGGTCAGCAGGACGACGATCCCGATGGCCACCAGCGGCCGGTGCTCGGCGACGAACGGGATCGTGGCGCCGACGTAGTCGGCGCCGTTGGCGACCGAGACGGCGACGGTGAGCACGTAGTCGACGAGCAGGGCGCTGGCCACGGTCAGCCCGGCGTTGGCCCCGAGATTGGTCGTCGCGACCTCGTAGTCGCCACCGCCGCTCGGGTAGGCGTGCACGTTCTGCCGGTAGGAGGCGACCACGATGAGCATGACGGCGACGACCGCCAACGCCACCCACGGGCTGTAGCTGTAGAAGGAGACCCCGGCCAGCGACAGGATGACCAAAATCTCCTGCGGCGCGTACGCCACCGAGGAAAGCGCGTCGCTGGCGAAGACAGGCAACGCGATTCTTTTGGGCAGCAGTTGATCGTGGAGCTGCGTGCTCCTCAGAGCGCGCCCCACGAGAAGCCGCTTGACAAGATCCGTCACCTTTGACACGTTCATTGATGCTAGTCCTCAGTGCCGTGCCCCGCTGACGCAGGACTCCCAGAGCGCGACATACTGTCTGATAGGAGACCGCCTCAACCCACCGGCGGGGGAGAATGCACATCGTGATCATGGGATGCGGGCGGGTCGGCTCGACCTTGGCCCACATCCTCGAGGACAGCGGCCACTCGGTCGCCATCATCGACCGCGACCCGCAGGCCTTTCGCAGGCTCCGCGCCGGGTTCCGCGGCCGCCGGGTGACGGGAATCGGATTCGACCGAGACGTCCTGGAAGAGGCCGGCATCGCGTCGGCGTCCGCCTACGTCGCCGTGAGCAGCGGCGACAACTCCAACATCATTTCCGCGCGCGTCGCTCGTGAAAACTTCGGCGTGGACAACGTCGTCGCCCGCATCTACGACCCGCGGCGTGCGGAGGTCTACCAGCGGCTCGGCATCCCCACCGTGGCGACCGTCCGCTGGACCGCCGACCAGATCCTGCGCCGGGTCCTCCCCGAGGGCGCCGAGCCACTCTGGCGTGACCCCACCGGGACGGTGATCCTCGCCGAGGTCACCTTCAACCCGGCCTGGATCGGTGTCCGGGCCAAGGTCGTCGAGGAGGCCACCGGCGCTCGGCTCGCCTTCGTCAACCGCATGGGTGAGGCACTTGTGCCCACGGACGAAACCGTGATCCAGGAGGGCGACCTGATCCACCTGGTCGCGGCGGAGAACGACATGGACCGGATCAACAAGGTGCTGGCCCTGGCACCGGAAGAGGACCACTGATGCGCGTCGCCATCGCCGGGGCGGGGGCCGTGGGCCGGTCCATCGCGGCCGAACTGCTGGAGAACGGCCACGAGGTCCTCCTCATCGACAAGAACCCGCGATCGATCAAGGTCGAGGCGGTGCCGCGCGCCGAGTGGCTGCTCGCCGACGCCTGCGAGATCGCCTCGCTCGACGACGCCGGGCTGGAGCGCTGCCACGTGGTCGTCGCGGCGAGCGGCGACGACAAGGTCAACCTGGTGGTCTCGCTGCTGGCCAAGACCGAGTACGGGGTGCCGCGCGTGGTGGCCCGCATCAACCACCCCAAGAACGAGTGGCTGTTCAACGAGTCCTGGGGCATCGACGTCGCCGTCTCGACGCCGCGGCTGCTGTCCGCGCTGGTCGAGGAGGCCGTCAGCGTCGGCGACCTGGTCCGGCTCATGACCTTCCGGCAGGGCGACGCCAACCTGGTCGAGCTGACCCTGCCGGAGGACGCCCCGCTGGCCGGGCAGCTCGTCG
This sequence comes from Microtetraspora sp., assembly GCA_044868295.1. Classification (GTDB taxonomy): domain Bacteria; phylum Actinomycetota; class Actinomycetes; order Streptosporangiales; family Streptosporangiaceae; genus JBIOWF01. The sequence continues at coordinate 21,196 of JBIOWF010000189.1, forward strand.
GCTCGGTCGCCTGGCCGCACGACACCGCCCTGGTCGCGGTGCTGCGCGAGGGCCGGGTGCTGGTCCCCGGCGCGGACGACACGCTGGAGGCGGGCGACGAGCTGCTGTTCGTGGCCAGCCAGGACGTCGAGGACGAGCTGGGCGAGCTGCTCTCCGCCCACTGACAAGGGCGACTACGTCTCGCCGCTCTCCACCGGAGTACGGCCGCGGGCGAGGAGCCAGAGCATCGCGGTCAGCGCGGCGACCTGGAGGGGCCAGCCCATGACGACCTTGGCGGCGCCGAGCCAGCCCAC
>JBIOWF010000190.1:0-19242 GCA_044868295.1 Microtetraspora sp.
AACGAGCTGACGGCATCTGGATCGGATCGGTAACGCTGCCGGGCGGCCAGCGGAAGACAGTCAGCTCGAAGAGCCAGAAGACTGCACGCGAGAAGTGGCGTGAGCTCCAGCGCCAGGTCGAGGACGGCAAGCCCATCACAACCGGTCGGGGCGTATCCCTGGATCGGTACCTGAAGCAGTGGATCGACATCACGCTTAAGCAGCGGGTAGCGGCCGGGAAGATGTCGGAGTCCACGAGAGTGTCCTACGCCGACCATGTGCGGCTCCACATCGACCCGCACATCGGCGGCGAGCAGCTGACCAAGCTCTCCCCTGCCCGGCTGCGTGAGTGGATTCTCGAGCTCCAGAGCAAGCCGTCGGCGCGACAGAAGAAGCCGGTCGAAGGTGAGGAGCCGCCGCCCGTCGAGCTGCTCTCGGACCGGACGGTCAACTACTGTCACGCGATCCTCCGGGCCGCCTTGAATGCCGCGCTAAAGGATGAGCTCGTCTCTCGTAACGTCGCCGAGCTCGTCGAGCCGCCCTCTGGCCGGAGTAACCGCGGTACCGCGTTGACCACGACAGAGGCGGAACAGCAGTTCGCCGCCGCAACCGAAGACCGGTGGGGTGTCCTGTGGCTAACCATCCTCGGCCTCGGCTTGCGTCGCGGCGAGGCGCTCTCTCTTCGCTGGGAGGACCTTGACCTTGATGCGGGAGTCGTTAAGGTCGGCCCGTCTCTCCAGAGGCTCCGTGGAGAGCTGGACGAGGAGACCGGCCGCCGGCGCGGCCAGCTCAGTGTGGTGAAGGGCAAGACCGAAGGATCTACCGCGACGATCGCCATCCCTGAATCACTCGTCGCGGTACTTAAGCAGCACCGTAAGGACCAGGCCACTGAGCGTCTGGCCGCGAAGTTCTGGTCAGATCCCGGACTGCTCTTCACGACCTCGGTAGGCACTCCGATCGAGCCGAGGAACGCGAACCGGGCGTGGAACGCACTGTGCGATCGGGTCGGGATCACCCGCCCCAGTGGCCAGCGAGTGAGGATCCACGACCTGAGGCACACGGCCGCGACCTGGCTTCATGGGGAAGGCGTGGACCTGAAAACGATTCAGGGCGCGCTTCGCCATACCCGTCTTGCTACGACGAGTGAGATCTATACACACCTCACGGCGGAGGTGCAGCGCCGGGCTGCCGCCTCGATGGACGGCGCCCTGTCTCGGCTGGGGAGGAGTCGATTGAGTGACTAAGTCGAGTCAGTAACTATGTCGGCAGTGATTGCTGTGAACCTCTGGTGCTACGTAGTCGAACGTAATACGCTGTAGTCATGGCCAAGACGGTTACCTCAGTCCGGCTCTCGGACGAGCAGACTCAGGCCCTCGACGCGATCGGCGTACGCGAGGACCGGAGCCGTTCATGGCTGATCTCTCGGGCCATCGACGAGTACATCGCGCGCCACCGAGCGGGCGAAGAGACTCAGGCGAACGGTGGCGAACCCGAATGAATGAATTATCCGCTCGAAGCTGGTTGCTACAACCGTTGCTACAGTCCGGCCCCGGAAACGACTCAGGGAGTCCCTTTAGATCAAGGAACTCCCCGGTCAAACCCTGCGCGGCCGAGAGGACTCGAACCCCTAACCTTCTGATCCGTAGTCAGATGCTCTATCCATTGAGCTACGGCCGCTTGCTGACTTGAGTAAGCATAGCGGTTCCTGGCGCGTGGTCTGAACTGGATTTGCGGAGCGCACCGCGAGACCTGCTCGTGTCTCGGCTCAGGACGACCGGCACGGTCTCCGGCATCACGGTCAAGATTCGGCGATTGCCCGCGTGGTCTGCGGAGATACCGGCAATTAACCGATGTAGATCGCCCATACCCTCTCATGATCACAGAAATGGGGCTGATGCCGATGGGTCCCGTCATGTCCCTCGCCCTCGACGTCAGGGTCCTCAGCGTCGTAGGACTCGCGCTCGTGATCCTGATACTCGTGTCGGTCCGCAGACAACACCGCACGGAGGCGGGAGCCGATCACGATCACTCATTGGCCGAACAGGTGAACGGCATACTGGGCGCGGACGGGAGGCGGCTGGACGACACGCTCGTCCTGCTCGAACGGTCCCGTAAGGCCGGTCTCGCCGCCAGACTGCACGTGTCCGGCTCACCTCGGCCGCTCCCGGCCAGTGTGGACGTCGCCGGCTACCGCATCGTGCAGGAAGCCCTGACCAACGCCCTGGAGCGCGGTACGGCCAGCGCCACCGTGGTGATCGGCTACCAGACGGGCGGGATCACGCTCATCGTCGACACTCCGATCGGCAGCCGACCGGCACGGTTCTCGGGGCTGAAGCAGATGCGAGAGCGGGCGGCGTCCATCGGCGGCACCGTCGAAGCGGGACTCTACCAGGGCGGATGGCGGGTTCAGGCACACCTGCCGACCGAGCTCAAGCCCAGCTGACCTCCATGAGCCGCTTGCGGCCCGCGATTATCGGGGGAGACGCATCCACACGTACGGCTAAGCTTGCGATTTAACCTCCGTGCGGTCACTCTCGGTGTTCGTTGTCGCTGTGTGTGGTCTTGCGATAGGGCGGACGCTTGGCCTTGGGCCGGTTTCTTGATCCTTTGGGGCGTCCCGGTCCGGGGCGGCCGGGTTTTGGTGAGCCGGTGGGTGTGCCGAGTTTCGCACGGAGACGGCGAAAGCCGAGCCGGACGCGGTAGGGGGTGAGGCACGTGCCGGGTTCGGATCGCGGCTGCCAGGGGCGTCTAAGATCATCCACGTGTGGGCTGGCCAGCCGCAGTTGTGCGTAGGCGGCCATGATCAGGTCTATCCACCGGTCGGTGGCCTGCGCCGAGGACAGGTGGGCGCGGGCCATGCCCAAGTAAACCTTGGCGAAGCGGTGAAAAGTGTTCTTGGTCGAAGCGCCGCAGGTAGGCCTTCCACAGCAGATCCACCAACGCCGCGTCGGGTTCTCCCGCCCCGGTGTGCCACAGCCACAAATCCTTGGTCGGCTTGCGGCCGTCGGGCAGCCGGTCGACGACGATCTGGATGACGGTGCCGCGCACGATGGGCAAGCGCTCACCTTCGGGATAATCGCTCCACCGGCCGATGCGGGTGAGCTTTTGGTGCAGGCCGGTCCAGGCGCGCACGCACACGTTCCCATACCGGGGCGACCCGGTGACCAGTTCGATGTCCGGAGTGTGCCGCTTGGCCGGGTCGGAACAGGAAAACTCGCGGCCATGACGCCGGCCCGCCCCCATTTCTCCTGGCCGGCGCGGCTCGGGGTCGGCGTAGAAGACCCGGGTGGCCCGTAGCCGGACCAGGACCTGCACCTGTCGGCCGGCCAGCGCGTGGGAGATGTCGGTGGCGTAGTTCCCGGCATCCAGCATGACCGGCGGCGGTGGATCGCCCTCGGCCGGCTTGCCGGTCATCCGCAGATCGGCCGGCAGGCCGGTGATCTGGTCGATGGTGACCTCGGTGTGATCTTCTCCCGGGCGGATCCGCCGTGCTTGGATCGGGTCCACCCAGGAGGAAGCTCCCCATTGCACGCCCACCAGGAGGCTGTAGGGCCAGCCGGGCAGGAACTTGTCCCCGCCCTTGCCGCGGACCTGCACCATCACCCGCTCGCGCGCGTATTCGGCATCAGGCCGGGCGTCGGGGGTGACGTCCAGGGCGAACATCAACGGCTCGCCCGGCCGGGCCGCCGCCGAAGCCCCCAGCAGCAGACGCCGCAGCCTGCCGGCGTCGATCCGCCCCTCATTGAGAGCGTCTTACACCGAGCCGTGCCCACGGCGGAACTCCGGCTCCATCGACAACTCCACCGGTGAGCGCACGGGCCCTTGCGCGCACAGCATCGCATCGGTGAGCTCGAACAACGCATCCGCCCGGCGCCACAGCAGGCCATGGAACGCGGCCCGGAAAGCGATCAGGGGACGGAGATGTGGCCGACCGGCTGTCCCGGCGCTCTCCCCCACCTCGCACACAGCTGTGATAGTGAACATCTGCGGCCGCCCCTTGGTCTCCGACGTCTCTCAACATCGAAGATGAAGGTGGTGGCCGCTCAGCACGCCGTGACCCAACGGCTATATTCCGGTACATCCCACTATATGGCGACATCAGGCGTTACCGCCCGACCTGCATCAATGTCCGGATCCACATAAATCGCAAGCTGAGTTCTTACTGACATCACCGTGTACGGCGCCGCAGGGCAAGAGCAGGCTGACAACCTGCCTGTCCGGGCGCGGCCTGAAACACCCGATCACGCCACGGAGATGAAGATCACTCTGAGTTGGCCCAAAGAATCTACGTCGGAGCCCTGCCGTGCCCAGCGCTGGTGGCCTATCCAGCGATCTCCCGCTGGACCTTCTTGGGCAGACTCTCGATGACCGACGCGTAGGACGTGGAGACCATGCCCTGCAGCACGTCGTCCGGTACCTCTCCGCCGCGCAATGAGACTCTCCACGTAGCTGGTCGTAGCGCTGTGTAGCGTCCGGGCTTTCCGCGCCGTCACGAGCGGCTCATGATCGCGAAAGCCCCTCACGCTGAGGTCGCGTGAGGGGCTTTGAGCTGCGGAGGCTCGGGGATTTGAACCCCGGATGGGCTTAAGACCCAAACCGCATTAGCAGTGCGGCGCCATAGACCGGACTAGGCGAAGCCTCCTGGTTGCCGTGTGGCACAGCACAGAGTACCGGCGATCGTGCGAGGCAGCAAAGCGGATTCGCCCGTGGCGATCATTGAGCCTCGGAAGGCGCCAGAGCCCCGCCGGCACAGCCTTGGAGAGCTGTGAGGCCGGGAAGGAGTTGGATACTTATCCCCAGGAATACCCACAGCCCTTATCCACAGGCTGTGGACAAGGGCTGTGGGTAAGCTGTGGACGCTTGGTGGACCACTCCCAGCGCATTCGGGGATCAGGCCTGGCGGACGGCCTCGCCCTCAATCTCGATCTTGACCTTCTTGCCGACCAGAACGCCACCGGCCTCCAGAGCCTGGTTCCAGGTCAGGCCGAAGTCCTCGCGGTCGATCTCGGTCTCGGCGGAGAAACCGAAGATCTCCTGGCCCCATGGGTTGGTGGCGGCGCCGCCGAACTCGACCTTGAGCTCGACCTCCTTGGTGACATCCCGAATGGTGAGGTCGCCGACGACCGTGAACTCGTCACCCGAGTGGCCTACGACGCGGGTGCTCCGGAAGGTGATCTCGGAGAACTTCTCGGCGGAGAGGAAGTCATCGCCCTTCAGGTGCCCGTCACGGTCGGCGACGCCGGTGTCGATGCTGGCGGCCTTGAGCACCGCCTCGACGCCGGACTCGAGCGGGTTCTCCCCGATCATGATCTTGCCTTCGAACTCGCCGAAGCTGCCGCGGACCTTGCTCACCATCATGTGCTTGACGACGAAGCCGACCCGGGTGTGCGCCACGTCAAGGGCGAAGTCGCCGACGGCCGGGATCTTGAGGCCTTCCCACTCACGAACGGACATGCTGATCTCCCGATGTAGTTGCTGTGCGGATGTCTGCGTCAACAAATGTCTACACGAGAAATATTCCTCACGTCAACTAATCTCGCGTAGACTGCTCCCATGAACCAATTTGATGATCCTCGGCTCACCGCGATGGGCCTGTTCGCGGAGGTCTATACGGGGATCATGGCGAAGACCGGCCCCGCCTTGACCGAGACAGGTCTGTCGGACGTGGACTTCGAGACGTTGATCCGGCTCGCTCGTTCGCCCGCGCAGAGTCTGCGCATGAGTGACCTGGCCGCGCAGACGTCGCTGTCCACGAGTGGGATCACCCGCGTTGTCGACCGGCTGGAGCGTGACGGCCTCGTCAGGCGCCAGGCCTGTCCGACCGATCGCCGCTCGTCCTATGCGGTGCTCACCGACGCGGGCATGGCGCGCCTCCAGACGGTACTCCCCCAGCACATCGAGGACATAGAGACCTGGTTCACCAGCCTGCTGACGCCGGAGCAGCTCGCGGACTTCCTGGCCGCACTGCGCGTGATCCGTGATGTCGTACGGCCCTGCGCCACGGCTGGGGTGGATCGCGCCAATGCCGGATGATCGCCGGTTCGCCCTCGCGAGACCTGAGAGGTCGGGCCGCCCGAGGGACGAGCAGGTCCGGGGACGAGAGCGCCAAAGGGCCGGACATCAGCTCAGGGACTGGTGCTGCTCGGGGATGACCATGTGGCCGCGAAGCTTCGCCATCCCTCGGGAGACAGTGCTCTTCACCGTGCCGATGCTGATGCCGAGCGTCTTGGCGATCTCGGGCTCGGTCATGTCCTCGTAGTAGCGCAGCACGATCGCGGTCCGCTGCCGGGCCGGCAGCCGGTCGAGTGCCAGCTCCAACTCCTCGTAGCGGTGCCGCGGGTCATGCTGGACGGGCACTTCCGGCAGTTCTTCCGCGGGATATTCCTCGATCTTGCGCCGCCGCCACCACGAAATGTTGATGTTGACCATGGCGCGCCGCACATAACCGTCGAGAGAGGCACGATCCTGGATCCTGTCCCAGGCCACATACGTTTTCGCCAGGGCGGCCTGAAGCAGATCTTCCGCGTCGGAAGGGTTCCCGGTCAATTCATGCGCGACGCGGAGAAGGGCCGCCCCACGAGTCATAACGTACTCGCGGAACTCCTCATGGTTTCCGATCATCCGCTCACCGACCCGGCGTTGGAGGCACCTTGTCGCCAGAATCGCAGCCGTGGCTCGCAATCCGGCTGAACCGGAATCCAGGTTTCGTACCATCAAGTGCAAAGACCGTGCCAGGTCGATTGCGCGATTAGCACTCCCCGTTGTGGGTACGGCTCTCGCGCAGACACGGGTTTGCCCCGAACTGGGAGATAACGCATTCCACTAGGAGTGGGAATATTGCTACCGGGTTCGCCTCCGGTCGGAATTATCCGCCTATTGGGATAAGCGTCATGTGAGGCTAATCCTGTGGGAGGGGTAATGCCGTACCTGGATCAACGGCGCATGCTGGCCGCCGCGGCGCTCGGCCGCACCGCCGAGCCGCCTCGGCTCACCGCCGACGACGGGCAGATGGTCGACGCGGCGAGCGGCGAAATCCTCGACGTCAGCCCCCACCTGATCATCATCGAGAACGACCACGGCGTCGAGGAACGCATGGTGATCGCGCCTTGGGCGACCGCGTGGCGTGGCGGGACGATCGCCCCGGCTGACCTGCCGATAGGGGCACGAGTCGTCATCCGGACATTACGCTCGGCCAAGGTCGTCGACCGCATCTGGGCGGACATCACCCGGATGACCGGCATCATCCTCAGCATCGAGGGCAAGCGGGACCTCACAGTGGAGCTCGACAGCGGTCCACATCGCGGACGGCGATCGATCGTCATCCCGTATCGCTCCTCCGGACGGATCCGGGTGCGGCATCCACAGTTCGAGCCGGGCTATCTCTTCGACGCGATCGGCCTGATGGACGACGGCACCCCGCTCGCCCAGCTCACGGCCACCTCCCAGCCGCCGTACAGAGCCGGCGCCGTACCAGCCCCTCCCCCGGCGTTCGGCGGCGCGCAATCCAAGATCTCGGGAACCGCGGTGTGGGCGGACTTCGCGGAGCGCGGCGCCGCCTACCCGATGCTGGAGAGCAGCGACACGGGGTGCGATGACGCGGGCGCCTCCTGCATCGGCCTGCCGTACCTCGCGCTCGGCTCGATGCTCTACGTTCGCAACGTCTGCGCCGGCCGGGCCAACGTGCTGCCGATCGTGAACTGCGGCTGCATGGCCGGCCGCTTCTGCGACCGCTGCGTGGAGTGCGGGACCTCACCGCGCGGCCGGATCGTGGAACTCTCCGCGACGTCCTACGTGGAACTCGGTGGCGACCTGACCAAGGGCTGCTTCAACGCCCGCGTCGGATTGGGGTGAGTGGTGATTTCGACCATCGCCATAGCGGCACTGCCGATTCTCGTACTGATGCTGACCATGGGCGGCGTCGCCAAGGTCGCCACGGCCGGAGGCGAGACCGGGCCCGGCGGGCTCGGCACACTCGGCCCGGCGGTGCTCGCCCCCGAGCGTTACCGGAAGACCGCGTTGATCCTCTGCGCGCTTGGCGAGTTCGGCCTGGCGGCCGGCCTGCTCGTCGCCGACCATCCCGCCCCGCGCTGGATGACCGTCGCGTTCTTCGCCGTCTCGACGTATGTGCTGTGGGACCTGCGCCGACGCCGACCCGACGTGGGCTGCGGCTGCTTCGGCGACGTCAGCGCGACCCCGGTCGGCCTGCGGTCGATCGCGCGGACGATGGTCCTCACCGCCATGGCCGTCGGGGTCGTCCTGGAGGACGTCGGTGCCGCCGTCGCTTTGGCCGGCATGTCATGGACAGTGGCGATCTGGATCGGAGGCGGCCTCTGCCTGCTGATGCTCCTGTCACCGGAGATCGAGGAAGCGGTGTCCCGCCTCCGCTACCGCGCGCCCTGCGAGCAGCGCCCGGCTGCCGCCGACCGGGCTCTGTCCAGGCTCCGGTCGAGTGGGGTATGGCGCACGCATGCCGGGATTCTCGAAACCGACGAGCCCGACGACATGTGGCGCGAGCTGTGCTGGCGGTTCTTCGTCTTCCCCGGTCGGGGCGGGACGCAGGTGGTTTTCGCCGTCTACCTGAGTGGGCGCCGCCCACCCATCAGGACGGCGATCGTCAGCGCCGATGGACGGCAGGTCGGGACTCTGCCGGAATCTATCCCAGTATCGGCCTGACACTAGAAACCCATAGATTCCGGCAGAGACTCCGGGCATATGACTTCAACTCTCTACGGCTCTCTAGCTTCCCCTCTAGAAAGCCGTAGAGAGGTCAATGGTGGCTCGCTCTACAGCGGCTGCGCACGCAGGAACCTCCCGAAATGCGGGACGGTGAAGGCGATCACGCCTCGCTCCGCGCTGTAGATCAGGCCTTTCTTGATGAGACTGTCCCGCGCCGGGGACAGACTCGATGGTTTACGGCCGAGGATGTCGGCGACGTCAGCGGTCGGCACCGGGTCATCGCCAAGCTGGGCCATCGCGTGCATGTAGTCACGCTCCGCAGGGGTGGCCCGCTCGTAGCGGCTGCCGAAGAAGCCCACGGCGAGCTCCTCCTCGGCCTCCGGCGCCGACACCTTGATGTCGTCCGCCGTGATCGGGCTCCGCGGAGCGAGATCCCAGGCGACCTTCCCGTACGCCTGGACGAAGTAGGGGTATCCGTCGGCCGCCTCGTAGAGCGCGTCGAGCGCCTCGGGGGTGAACTCGACGTCCTCTCGCTCAGCAGGGGCGATGAGAGCCAGGTCGGCGGCGTCCCGGTCCAGACGATCGATCCGCGCGTACCGGAAGAGCCTTTCCGAGTAACTCTTGCTGGCGGACAGGACGCTGGGCAGATGCGGCAACCCGGCACCGACCACGATCAGCGGGCCGCCGTTCTGCGACAGCTCGTGGCAGGCCGCGCAGAGCGCCGAGATATCGGGAGCCTGCACATCCTGCATCTCGTCGATGAACAGGGCGATGCCCACACCAAGATCGGTGGCCACCCCGGCCGCGTCGACGAACAGCTCGGTCAGGTCGATCTCAAGGTCGCCGGAGTCGGCCCGGCCACGCGACGCCGGGACGTCGATGCCCGGCGACCAGTGCGACGTGCCCTTGGCGGCGGCCGGATCGCGCATGGCGAACGCCTTGAGCACGCCGAGAAACTCCTCGATGCGCTCCGGAGCCCGATGCCGGGGGGCGAGCTCCCTTATGGCCATGTGCAGGGCGGCGGCAACCGGCCGCCGGATCGACTGGTCGGGCCGGGCCTCGATCTTGCCCGTGCCCCACAGCCGCTGCATGGCCATGGACTTGAAGGTGTTGAGCAGGACGGTCTTGCCGACGCCCCGCAGCCCGGTGAGCACCATGCTCCGCTCCGGGCGGCCACGGGCCACCCTTTCGAGCACGATCTCGAACTGCTGGAGCTCGCGGTCGCGTCCCGCGAGCTCGGGGGGACGCTGCCCCGCTCCGGGGGCGTAGGGGTTGCGCACGGGGTCCACGCTCTCGGACTTTATGACTGGATATAGCGGCCGTCGTAGATTTCCGTAGAAAGCGCTACGGCGTGTCGCTCCTCCGCGCCGGAGTGGGACACACCGGGCAGGGGCGGAAGCGCGGTCACCCGGAAGTCCGGGAGACGGCGTCACCGGTGCCGCGAGCAATGTCATGGCACACCCCTCACCAGCTGAGATTGACCGAACCCCTGTTCGATCCGATGGCCAAGACTGTAGCGCGACATCGAACATGTGCGCGAGCTCTTTCGGCGAAAAGCTCCGGCAAAGGTCCCCCCGGAGAGCCTCCAGGCTCCCGCCCCGAGGCCTCCCGGGTACAGGGGCCCACCAACAAGGAGCCTCCGAACAAGGGCCCTCCCACACGCGGACCCTCTGGCACAGAGACTTTCGAGAAATCTTCCGCATGAGGGCTCGGCCCCCGGCATCGGGCTTCGGCATCGGGCTTCGGCACAGGGGTCCGGTCCGAACGGCCTTCGCCTAGGGAGTTTTTTATAAATGCTGCCCGTCGCGAGCGGCGATCCAGATTGGTGGATCGCAAGGCGGAGGAGGAGCCCGTAGCGGTGTTCTACGGGCGACAATCCCGGGCCCCGCGGAAACTCTGAGCTTGCGAAGAGTTTTCGTGGGTGGGGCGCCAACGCGGCGAGGCGCCGATCTGGGCGTCGCGCGGCAGGGCTTGATTTATAAAACACGACCTAGCGGGGAAGGTACTGCCGAACAAGGGCGCCGACGGCCACCAGCGCGATCAGTGCCAGGTAGGCCAGAACGAGCCGCGTGTCGCGCAGGAGGCACTTGCTCCTGCGCAGGCCCGCGCGCCGGGCACGCCGGTATCCGGTGAACCCGAGCCCCGCGAAGCCGAGCACCGCCCACGGCCCGAACAGCCACGCCAACAGCGCGACGGTCGCGTAGACGCACAGTTTCAACGGATCGTACGGCTCTCGCGGGCCCTGCTCCGGTGCCCCTTTCCCAGAGCCGTACAACTCTCGCGGATCTGAGTTCCGGGCCGCGATGGCCTCCGCGTACGCCACTCCCGAAACGGCTTCCTCGGCGGGCGGATGCGGCGTGTCCTCGGATGGAGATGTCATGTGATCTCGATGAGCGGGAGCCGTACAGCGACGTCAGCGGACTCGGCCGAGGCGACCGCGGACAGGCGCTGGCGCGACAGGGCCGGCCATGCCTGGACGGCGCAGAACGGTGCGCATTGGTCCTGGTCCGAGCGGGTGCCGACATGGACACAGCATTGGATGAGGCGCTCCTCCAGCATGGTCGACATGTCCATGAACGGCTTGATCGTGATGCGGACGACCCGTTCGCCGAGCAACCGGCGCAGTCGCCGCTTGCGGCCGGGCAGCGCGGAGGACGCCAGGGTCAGCAGGGTCGAGAGCCCGAGATCGCAGTTCTCACAGATGTCCCGCCACAGCTTGCCGATCTCGGGATGGGACAACGACGACTGCTCGGAGAGCAGCCCGAGGAGCGATTCCTGTACGGCGAGGCGCAGCTCACGCGGGATCTCCGAGTCGGCGATCCGGTTCGACACCAGGCCGAGGTTCTCCTTCAGGCGGTCGTGCCCGATGAGCGTGGTGAGCGACCGCCACTGGTCGGCGTCGTCCCTGACCATGTAGCCCACCGAGCAGCAATGCGGATGGGAACACGGCAGCGCGGTCAGGTCGCGCCAGCTCACGAGGCCGCCGGTCTGCGGGCCGAGCCTCTTCAGCACCCCCGTGTGGGTGAGCCGGTCCATCGGGTCGATCAGGCCGGACCGCCCGGAGCCGAACTGGGGCTGGATCGAAACGCCGCCGATGTACGGCGTGTCGAGCGCGAGCCGCACGACGTCACCGATCTCGTCGTCGTTCACGCCGAGAGCGACGGTCATCACCAGCGTCGTGAAGATCTCACGCTCGGACAGCCGCTCGATCGCCTGGGCCTTGTAGCGCCGCAGGTCGCCGCCCCGATGATGGCGCGAGGCGGCGGCCGAGGTCCCGTCGAACTGCAGGTAGACCTCGACGCGCTCCCTGTGCTCGGCCAGCAGGTCGAGCAGGGCGTCGTCCCGCGCGATGAGAAGGCCATTGGTGTTGATGAGGATGCGGGTGATCGGCCGTGCGACGAGCTCGGCCAGCAGCTCCGGCAGCGAGGGGTGCAGGGTCGGCTCGCCGCCGCTGAGCATCAGGACGTCGATGCGGCCGTCCTCACGGGCCAGGCGCTGGTCGACGTTGGCCAGGACCTCGTCGACCGGCACGACTCCCCGAAGGTCCGGGGAGGACTCGGTGAAACACGTCGGGCACCGCAGGTTGCAGGTCTCCGCGATGTCCTCAAGCAGGATGCAGGTGTGCTGGGTCTGCATCTCAGGCAGCCCACGCAGGTATGCCCCAGGGATCGGATCGAAGTTTCCGGCGACATCGGGGATGTGCGCTTTCGTGGGAGCCGTCCATTCCTCCAGATAGGCCAGGATCTCCGGGTCCTCGTCATAGAGCGTCCGGACCATCCCGTGCGTACGGCATCCGCGCTCCAGGTAGACCCGGTCGTTTCGCGTGGCGAGCCACCCCGACAACCGTGGAACCTCGTCCAGCGGCCGGTCCGGCCACTCATCATGGCAGCGGGGACAGAACGCGTTGACGTAGCGGAGGATGCGGTCCCCGCGCAACGGCATCCCCGTCACAGGGTGCCGTCCGTGTAGATCGACGGATTGACGCCGGTGCAGAGGCCTACGGAGACGATCGACATCAAGGCCCAACCGATCATCAAACCGAGCCCGAGACCTTTGGCCCACGGCTTGCGCAGCGCGATCAGCAGCCCGCCGCCACCAAGCGCGATCCCCGCCAGGAGCGCGGCACCGATCCCGAGGACCAGATTCTGGTTGCCGCTACCGGCGGCCCCCGCCGCGCTCAGCGTGGCGAAGAAGGCCACCAAGTTGAGAACGACGAAGATGGCGACTCCGGCGAAGGCCATGCCCACGACGACACCCGTCGAGCTCCGCGCCGGTGCCGGAGGCGGCGGCCATCCGTAGCCCGGCCCATAACCCGGCCCATAGCCCTGCCCGGGGAGAGGGCCTGGCGGAGGCCCTTGCGGAACACCGGAGTGCTGAGGACCCGGCCCATGCGGACCTGCGGCATACGGCCCCGGCGCCCCTGAACCCTGGGCCCCGGGACTCGGCCCATGGGGCCCTTGGCCATAGGAACCCGGTGCGTGTGGACCACCTGGCGGTTGCGAACCCGGTACAAGCGGACCCCGGCCCTCGGGAGCCGGCCCTTGCGGACCTCCGGCATGTGTACCCGGCGCCCCTGAACCCTGGGCCTCAGGAACTGGCCCTTGTGAACCTTGGGGGTGAGCGCCGGCGTCGGGGCCGCCGGGTGATTCGCCGTTGGGCTGGGGCTTGGACCCCTCGCTGTCGGACCCGTTGGGCTGCTGGGGAGGTGTGGTCATCTGGTCTTCGGCGTGTTGCTCCACCGTCTATGCCGACGAAGCGGTGCCTTCCTCCTGTCGGGTGTCGGTCGAGCGGTCTGCTCTGCGTATCAGCGTGTCGTAGTGGCCGCGGCGATAGCCGTACCGCAGTCGGAAAGCCACGAGCGTCAAACCCGGGATGAGGAACCACTGAGGCCGTGTCAGGTCGAGCCAGACCGTCTCGTTCGCCCGGGTGAACTCGACGAGGAACCGGAACAGCGCGTACGCACCGACGTAGAGCGTGAACAGTTCCCCCGGCCGGCTGACCCGGTCGCGCGCCCAGAGCAGCGCGCCGAAGGCGGCAAGTTGGAAAGCGATCTCATAGAGGAACGAGGGATGCATGGCCTGGCCGGTCAGGCAGCCAGGGCACTCCGGAACCGAGGCGGGCGCGTGGATCCCCCATGGCAGCTGGGTCGGACGGCCCGGCGCCTCGGTGAGGAAGCAGCCGATCCGGCCCACCGCCATGCCCACCGCCACGGCCGGAGCGAACAGGTCGCCCGTCTTTCCGCGATATCCGATGAGCCTCTTGGCGATCAGCACCCCCACGTACGCGCCGGTCAGCCCGCCGAGAATGCTCCGGGAGCCGAATATCCAGGCTTCCAGGAGGCTGGGGTTCAGACCCGGGTCCAGGTGCTCGGCCCATCCGGACAGGCGCATCCCGATCGCGCCTCCCACCAGCGCACCCGTGACGGCGACCAGAGACTCCTCACCCAACGCGCCGCGGCGGCGGGCCTCCAGGACGAAGACGACACTCGCGATGAGCGCCCCGAGGCCCACGAAGAAGCCGTGGGTGGGCACGGCCAACCCGCCGATGCGCAACTCGGGAATCACGATCGCCACCATAGCGGCACCCTCCGACGATTCCGACCCCCACGCCATACGGCTTTCCAGAGGAAGAACGGGTAGAAATCTCCAACAGCGCGAGCAAGCCGCCCGCCAGGGTGGCACCGAACAGCCGCCAGACGTCGCCACAACGCGCCCGCGTAGGCAGCCGAATCGGCGCTGGGAAGCAGCGAAAAGTGGCTGCGAAGTGGTAAGGCATCGGCGTCGGAGCACCAAGCTGCGGGTACTCTGCGCGTATGGCTTCCACACGGAACCGCAGGTCAGCGGTAATGGCGATGGCCTTCATGGGGCTGCTGACCGCATGCGGCGGCGGAGGAAACGCCGTCACGGCACCGGCGGCTTCGGCCGCGTCGGCGACGCCGGTCTCGGCGAAGACCGCGCCGGGAACGACGACCACGACGGCGCCGGCGGTGAGCACGCCCAGCCCCGCCCCGACCGGGCCGCCGGAGTTCTCCGCCAAGATCGCGAAGGTCTCCAGGGATCAGGTGAAGCACTCCTGGCGCCCAGGCTGCCCGGTCCCTCTGAGCGACCTCAGGTTGATCACCATGACCTACTGGGGCTTCGACGACAAGGCGCACACCGGCGAGCTGGTGGTCAACGAGGCGGCCACCGACGACATCGTCTCCGCTTTCCAGAAGCTGTACGACTACCGCTACCCGATCCGGCGGATGCAACTGGTGGACGAGTACAGGGGCAGCGACTTCGACTCGATCGAGGCGGACAACACCTCGGCGTTCAACTGCAGGAACGCGACCGGGTCCGGCAACTGGTCGCAGCACGCGTACGGCCGGGCCGTGGACATCAACCCCCGTGAGAACCCCTATGTCTACGCTGACGGTTCCAACGCCCACGACAACGCGAACGCGTACGTGGAGCGTCCGCTCAGGAGGCCTGGCGTGATCAACCCAGGTGACCGGGTGGTGCGAGCCTTCGCCGCGGTCGGATGGGGCTGGGGCGGATCATGGGCCGGCGCGAAGGACTTCCAGCATTTCTCGAAGAGCGGCGGGTGAGAGCTCACGTGCGGCGCACAGATGAACGGATCACGTCCGGACAGGTCGCAGCCGGACGGCTCACACCTGGACAGATGGCAGCTGGACGGTTCACGGCTGAACGGCTCGCCGCCGGACGACTCGCGGCTGAACAGATCATCGCCGGACAGGTCACGGCTGAACGGCTCGCGGCAAGACGCGTAACGCCCGCTCCTCCGGCCGAAGGGGCGGGCGTCTGTCGCCTTGCTATGACATCTCATGACTTGCCGGTTTTCGGACAATCACAAGTGAGGGCACACACGTTAACGTGAGGACGCGTACCAATCAGGAAGGATCGCTTACCACTCCATAACGATCGGCCATCGGGCCAGTCACATCCCAGCGGACAAGCCCGATCAACGGTCAACTGCCTTGTCTCACAACGGCGTGACAGGAGAAGCACCTAGATGTCTGGCTGGCTCCATTCCGGTCCTATCCTTCCCGTTTGGACACCGGACCGCTACGAAGTGCGATTGATGCGGCCCGCCCCGGACTTCACCTCCGTCGATCGCTACCACTTCGCCAAGAACGCGCATGAGGCCGTGTCGCGGGTCCTGGAGGTCGGTTACGCGACCCAGATCCAGGTCATCCGCCTTGAGGACGGAGTCGTCCTCTTCGATCTGACGGCGGGGATAGACGCCCCGCTCGAGGCATGGTGAGCGACGGAGCCCCCGCTCGACGCATAAGTAAGGTGATGTAGCCCTTCGACGCGTGGGGACGGCTTTGAGCCTCCTCGACAGGTGAGGCCCACGGTGGCCAGGTAGCGGATCGACCCCTGCGGCAGGATGGTGCCATGGCTGCTAAGGATGGGGACGGCTGGGCACGGTGCGATCGGGGCCACCGGCACTGGGGTGTTCATGGCGCGGCCGGGCTGCTCGCGGTCCATCACACCGTTGACGGCATGCCGTACGTCCTGTTGCAGAAACGCTCCTGGTGGAGCCATCACGGAGGAAAATGGGGGCTGCCCGGAGGCGCGCGGGACAGTCACGAGGACGCGATCTCCGGCGCCTTGCGAGAAGCGCGCGAGGAGGCTGCGCTGAGCAGCGATTTCCTCCGTGTCCAGGGCGTCTTCCTCGACGATCACGGCGGCTGGTCGTTCCACACCGTGATCGCCCACGCCGAGGGCCTGCTCGACGCCGCCCCCGCCAACAGCGAGAGCTCGGACATGCGATGGGTGGCCGCTGACGAGATCGCCGCGAAGAGACTGCATCCCGGCTTCGCCGAGACGTGGCCGCTCGTGCAGCTCGCGCTCGGACCGCTCGTCATGATCGTCGACGCGGCCAACGTCGTCGGCGCGCGAGCCGAGCACGGCTGGTGGAAGGACCGGGCCGGAGCGACCGTCCGGCTGCTGAACAACCTCCTCGTTCTCGCCTCGGACGGCTTGCGCCACGCGCCTGAGGGCTTTCCCGAGCTCGCGCCGTGGTTTCCCCGGATCGTCGTGGTGGTCGAGGGAGCCGCCCGCGCGGTCGAGTCGAGCCCGATCATTTCGGTCATCCCGGCACCTGGCAGTGGGGACGACGCCATTGTGGAAGCCGTCCGGGAGACCAAGCCGTGGGAGAAGGTCCTCGTGGTCACAGCGGACCGCGGGCTGCGCGAACGCGTGACCGCGCTCGGCGCCTCAGTCGCCGGGCCACGATGGCTGCTGGATCAGCTCTGATCAGCTCTGATCAGCTCTGGGGTCCAATCGCCGGAGGCTTCCCATCGGACGGGACCTCAGCAGGCGGCACCAGGACCGCACCATGGGACTCATCGGGGCGCTGTCGCGCGACGGACCGCCCAAGGAACCGACCAGGACCGCACCGAGAGCGCACCGGCGCCGCGCCGGGAATCGCGTCCGGACCTCGGCGCGGCGGCGTCAGGGCCCGCGTCGGGACCTCGGCGCGGCGGGGTCGGGACCGCGTCAGGCCGCGTCCGGACCTCAGCGGGGCGGCGTCAGGGCCCGCGTCGAAAACGGATCGGGTGACCCTCACGATCTGTCAGGATTACGTTCATGTCCGACCGAGCCGTGATCGACTCGTCCGAGATCCCGCCCTCCGGGTGGGGACGCAGGTCGTCGGTCGCTCCCGTGATGCCCTGGGTGTTCGGCATCGTCGTTGCGGTTCTCGTCGTCGGCCGCTTCATCCTGTCGCCCCTGCTGACCGCTCCGGCGTTGCAGACCTGGGCGACGATCTTCGTGGCGATCTGCGTGCAGGCACTGCCGTTCCTCGTGTTCGGCGTGTTGCTGTCGGCCGCGATCACCGCCTTCGTCCCAACCTCCTTCTGGACGCGGGCCCTTCCCCGGCATCCGTACGCGGCGGTCCCGGTCGCGGGCGCGGCGGGAGCGGTCCTCCCGGGCTGTGAATGCGCCTCGGTTCCCGTGGCCTCCGGCCTGATGTCACGTGGCGTCACCCCGGCGGCCGCGCTGGCGTTCCTGCTGGCGTCTCCCGCGATCAATCCGGTCGTCGTGGTCGCGACCGCCGTCGCCTTCCCCGGCCAGCCGCTGATGGCCGTGGCCAGGTTCTCCGCCTCCTTGCTGGTCGCGGTGCTGGCCGGATGGTTCTGGCTGCGCTTCGGCCGGACAGACTGGCTGCGCGTCCCATCCCGTACGGCCGGCTCCGGCTCGAAGTGGGAGGCCTTTCGTGGCGCGATGCAGCACGACCTGCTGCACGCGGGCGGCTTCCTGGTCGTCGGCGGTATGACGGCGGCGACGCTGAACGTCGTGGTGCCGCGCTCGTGGCTGACGTCCGTCGCCGACGTGCCGGTGCTGTCGGTCGTCGTGCTGGCGCTGCTGGCCGTGCTGCTGTCGATCTGCTCGGAGGCGGACGCGTTCGTCGCAGCGTCACTCACCACGTTCTCCCCCACCGCGAAACTGGCCTTCCTGGTCGTCGGGCCGATGGTGGACCTCAAACTGATCGCCCTGCAGGTGGGGACGTTCGGACGATCGTTCGCGGTCCGTTTCGTCCCGCTGACCTTCACGTTGGCCGTTCTGGTGAGCATGGCGGTCGGAGAGGTGCTGCTGTGAACCGGATGTCCCAGAGCCTCATCCTTGTCCTGCTCGGCGGCGCGGTGCTGCGGGTCACCCTCTTGTCCGACACCTATCTGAACTATGTGAAACCCGGCTTCCGTCCCTTCCTGGTCGCCGCCGGTTTCGTGATCTTGATCCTGGGCGTCATCGGCCTGGTCCAGGAGTGGCGCACGCCGTACATGACCGAGGTGAGCGAGAACGGCCGACAGCCGGACACGGACAGGCACGGCGACGGACATTCACACGCGGATGCGTCCGAAGTCGGGCGGTCGTCAGCGGAGTCGGCGCGGGCCGACAGGTTCGAAGACGGGCGGTCGCCGACGGACAGGCACGGCGACAAACACGGTGGCGAGCACGGCAACCAGCCTGGTCACGAGCATGGTGGCGGGCATGGTGGCGGGCATGGTGGCGGGCATGGCGACGGGCACGACCATTCGCATGGACCGCGCGTCGCGTGGCTGCTCTGCCTGCCGGTGTTCGCCATCTTCCTGATCGCGCCGCCCGCGCTGGGCGCGTTCGCGGCGCGCTCCGAGGAGGCTCCGGCCCGGCCGCCCGTGGCCGTGGACGCGTTCTTCCCGCTCGCCGACGGCAAGGTGACACCGATGACGCTGGGCGAGTTCATCGGCCGGGCGTGGGGCGATTCCAACCACTCCCTGGCCGGAAAGCAGGTCCGGCTCACCGGCTTCGTGGTTCGCTCGGCCAAGAAGGACCGCTGGTACGTCGCCCGCATCCAGATCGCCTGCTGCGCGGCCGACGGGGTCCCGCTCAAGGTGGCCGTTCTCGGAGTGCCTCGGCCCCCGGAGGACACCTGGGTGGAGGTCACCGGCACCTGGGTGGACCCGAAGACCGACAAGATCCCCAACGGCACGGTCGCGCCTGAGCTGACCGCGACCGACATCACCGAAATCCCCCGGCCCGCCGAGCCGTACGAGTAAAACGCCTGTCGCGCCCAAGCTGACCGCGACCGACATCACCGAGA
>JBIOWF010000191.1:0-43491 GCA_044868295.1 Microtetraspora sp.
AGTCCCCTGTGTGCGACTCTCCAGGATGCTGTTGAGCTCGACTACGGCAAGGCCCCCCTGGCTTTCGGCGAAATCCCAGCCGACGATCAGTGAGGCACCGGCCTCGGCGGCCCCATACGCCCCAGGAGGCCACTCGTCCGTCTCCAGATAGGCCGCGCCGACACCACGGGCATCGAACGGATCGAGACAGTGCATCCGGAGGTGGTCACGAAGCGCCGGGTGCGCCACCGACGCGAGTGCCTCCTCCCGCTTCTCCCCTGCTCCTTCGACCGACTCGTCGTCGAACGGAATGAGGTGCTCCGGACCGCGATGGGTGAAGGTGGCGGCGCGCATCGCGTCGGCGAGCGTGCCGTCGGTGGCCACCTTGAGCGAGACGGTGAGACCACCTGCGAACCGCTCCGCGTCGGGACGGGTCAGATCGACGCCATGACGGGTCAGGAGCGGCGCCAGGTCCGCGCCTCGGACGAGCGGCACGTCGTCGAGAAGGCCCATGGACCGAACCTCGGCGATCACACGTGGATGGCAGTGATCGGGAGCGAGGAGTCGGCGGGGATGTCCAGTGTGGACGGCGTGACCCCGGCGGCGACCAGCTCGGAGCCCAGCGCGGCCACCATGGCGCCGTTGTCGGTGCACAGGCCCGGCCGCGGCACCCGCAGCCGCACCCCCGCCGCGTCGCAACGCTCCTGGGCGAGGGCCCGCAGCCGTGAGTTCGCCGCCACCCCACCGCCGATCAGCAGGTCCTTCACGCCGTAACGCTTACAGGCCTGCAACGCCTTGCGGGTGAGCACGTCGACGACCGCTTCCTGGAAAGAGGCCGCGACATCCGCGACCGGCACGGTCTCTCCGGCGGAGATCCGGGCCTCCACCCACCGGGCCACCGCCGTCTTCAACCCCGAAAAGGAGAAGTCGAGCGTGCCGTCGTCGTACTTGCCGCGCGGGAAGGCGACAGCCGTACCGGACCCGTCACGGGCTGCCCTGTCGATGTGCGGTCCGCCGGGGAACGGCAGGCCGAGCACGCGCGCCACCTTGTCGAAGGCCTCACCGGCCGCGTCGTCCACGGTGGAGCCGAGGGAGACGACGTCGCGCGCCACGTCGGGCACCAGTAGCAGCGACGAGTGTCCGCCGGACACCAGCATGGCGATCGCCGGCTTCGGCAACGGCCCGTGTTCGAGCTGGTCGACCGCGACGTGCGCGGCGAGGTGGTTGACGCCGTACAGCGGAACGCCCAGCCCCAGCGCGTAGGCCTTCGCCGCTGCCACGCCGACGAGCAGCGCGCCCGCGAGGCCGGGGCCCGCGGTGACGGCGACCGCGTCGATGTCGGCGAAGCGCAGCCCGGCCTTGGCGAGCGCGCTCTCCACGGTCGGGGTCATGGCCTCCAGATGAGCCCTCGACGCGACCTCGGGCACCACGCCGCCGAAGCGGGCGTGCTCGTCCATGCTGGAGGCGATCGTGTCGGCCAGCAGCGTGTGACCCTGGACGATGCCCACTCCGGTCTCGTCACAGGACGTCTCGATCCCCAAGACGATCGGCTCGTCAGGCCTGCTCATGGTCGCACTCCCTTCCCTTACTTTCCGGCTTCCCTTTACTTTCCGGCCTTTCCAGGCGCTCCCGGTCAACCGAGTTTCCGCACCATCGTGATCGCGTCTGTGCCGTCGTCGTAGTACGCCCGCCGCAGCCCGAGCCGTTCGAAGCCGAAGCTCTCGTACATCGCCTGGGCAGGCGGGTTGTCCGAGCGCACCTCAAGGAACACCTCGGTGACGCCGCGCCGTACGGCCTCGGAGAGCAACTCGGTCATGAGCGTCGCGCCGACGCCTGCGCGCCGGTGCTCGGCGAGGACCGCGATCGTCTGAATGTCGGCCTGGTCGGCCGCCGCGGCGAGCCCGGCGTACCCGACGATGCGGTCACCGATCAAGGCGACGACGTAGTGCCGCGTGCGGGGCTGGTCGGCCAGCTCGCCCCGCATCATGCGCTCGCTCCACGCGTCCGCGGGGAACGTCGCCCGTTCGATGGACATGACCGCCGGAAGGTCCTCCCGGGTCATCTGGCGCACCACGGCCCCCGCCCCCGGTTCGGCCGTCACGACACCATCCCTCTCCTCCGGCCCGAACCGGTGAGGAGCGGGCGAAGGTCACGCGTCGTCACGCGGTCACCTTCTTGGGCGCTCCCGGCACCTGTGCGTCCGGGCGGCGAAGGTAGATCGGGATGGGCGGGCCGAGCACCAGGAGTTCCCGCGCCTTCTCCACGGAGTCGACCCGGTTCTCGGGCAGCCGGGCGATCTCGGCCGCCTCATCCGGCGTCAGGCCGGAAAGGCGCTCGGCGGCGAGGGCGGCCAGCGCTCCGGCCGACGGGTGTTCCGGGCCGAAGACGCGCTCGGATCCGATCGTCTCCGCGTACATGGCGGCCCCGGCGCCGATGACCGGCAGCTCGCCGGGAAGGTCGTGCGGCCGGTCGACCCGGGGCCCGTCGAGCCTGGTCCGGGCATCGCCGTACCGGGCCCAGAAGACCTCCTTGCGCCGTGCGTCGGTGGCGACCAGGAACGGCTCAGTGCGCTCGCTGGCGTACGCGAGCGCGTCCAGCGTGCAGATGCCGTACGCGGGGACGCCGGTGGTCGTGGCGAGCGCCTTGGCGGTCATCAGGCCGACCCGCAGTCCTGTGTACGGGCCGGGGCCGGACCCGGCGACGATCGCCGTCACTTCACCGAGTGACGCGCCCGACTCACGGAGCGCCGTCTCGACGGCGGGCGCCAGCAGCTCACCATGGCGGCGAGCGTCGATCATCGTGGACTCGGCCAGTACCCGGCGCCCGTCGTGCAGGGCGGCGGTAACGGCGGGCGTGGCGGTGTCGAAGGCCAGGACAAGCACGAAAGTCAAGCGTAGTCGCTGTACCGCCCACCGGAGCCGCGCGAGCGCTATCGGTCGGTGGGGTGGCCGTCGGCCCGCGAGGCGTAGACGATGATGTTGTCCCGGTACTCGTGCCGGGCCCAATCAAAGCTGCCGCCGCAGGTGATGAGCCTCAGCCCGTCCTCGGCGTAGACCCGCTGGGCGGGGAAGTCGTCCTTGGGCACCCTCTCGACGGAGTCGACCCGATACTCGGCGGTCTTGCCGTCGCTGCGCAACACCTTCACCACGGCCCCCTCGCGCAGGTCGCGCAGGCGGTAGAAGACCGCGGGCGCGGTCTTGGTGTCCACGTGCCCGATGATCACCGAGGCTCCGGCGTCGCCGGGCACGGAGCTGCCCTTGTACCAGCCCGCGGTCTTCGGCTTGTCGAACGGGGGCAGCTCGACGTCGCCCGTGCCGGACAGCCCGAGCTTCATCAGCGGCGCCTTGAGGCGGAGCGCCGGGATGTCGATGCGTTCGGGCACGACGGAGGAGCGTGGAGCGGGCCGGTCCTCCTTGTGACCGTTCGCCGCGAACAACGCCAGCCCTGTGATGATCCCGGCCACTACCACCCACCGGGACGAAACAGCCAATGTCAGGCCCCGGAGCGCCTGCGCGCCAGACCGATGGCGACCCCGCCGACCGCCAGCAGCACGATCACGGTGACGCCGAGAGGCAGGCCGGAGCCGTCCTCAGGACCGCCCGCCGCGGTGCCACCGCCACCCGCGTGGGGCGCCTTCGTGGGGATCTTCGTCGGCGTGGCCGTCGCGGTGGGCGTGGCCGTCGCCGCGACGACCCTGAACGAACCGCTGCCGATGTCGTTGGTGGCCTCGCAGCGCACCTGGACCCGGTAGCCGCCGGGTTCGGCGTCCGCCCGGAGAGCGGCGGTGCCACGGACCTCCGGCACCGCGGCGAGCGCCGGAGAGGGCGTGGCCGACCCGGACGGGGTGGCGGCGGCCGGCGGCACCAGGGTGACCAGACCGGTGAACGCGTCGGACCGGGCGGTCGCCCGGAACTCCGTGCCACCTGTCGGGAGGGGGCAGAAAGCCCGGATTCGAATGTTCTTGGTCGCCCCTCCGATGATCTTCCGGGGGTCCACCTCGACGCGGATGTCCTGCCGGGGAATCGTGGCGGTCGGCGACGCGATCACCGGGGTCACCGAGATCGAGGGGCTGGGAGACAGCGTCTGCGCCTCCGCCGAACAGCCGAGCGACCCAAGTAAGACCATCCCCGCGGCCACGGCCTGTGTGACCCTGCTCATAGCCCCACCCCTCCCAGGATCATTCTGTGATGATCCACAGGAATCCGCGGATACGTCAAGGGGCTGGCAATTACCGACCTAGATCAGCGACGAGGGAATATCCGACCAACGGGCACCAACACCGCGAAGCCGTACAACTCGCTGCTCGTCGGCGTGCTCGATGACGATTTCGAGGCGATCGTCGGTGAGCCCCTCGACGAGTCCCTCGCCCCACTCGACCACGGTGACCGAGTCCTCCAGCGAGGCGTCCAGATCGAGATCGTCGACCTCCAGCGAACCGCCCAGCCGGTAAGCGTCGGCGTGCACCAGAGACGGGCCACCGGAGAGCGACGGGTGGACGCGGGCGATCACGAAGGTCGGGGAGGTGATCGGACCGCGGACTTTGAGCCCTTCTCCGATGCCCTGCACCAGCGTGGTCTTGCCCGCACCGAGCGGCCCGGTCAGCACCACCAGATCGCCGGGTCCGAGCAGGCCGCCGAGCTCCGCGCCCAACACCCGCATCTCCTCGGCCGTGGAGATCGTTCTCGTCACCGCCTCACGGCTCCCCTCGCTCCGCCCGCTTCAGCAGGTCCTGCAGTGCCTCGTTGACGGCGGCCGGCCGCTCCAGCTGCACCAGGTGCGACGAGTCGGAAATGGCGGTCAACCGCGCGGTCGGTACGGCTGCCGCGATCGCCCGGCTGTGATCGAGCGGAGTCAGCCAGTCCCGCTCGCCCACGATGATCGCGGTGGGCACCTTGTTCAGCACGTCGAGCGCCGTCAGCTTGTCGTGGGACATCAGCGCCGGGTAGAAGTCGGCGATCACCTCTGCGGGAGTCGCCCGGATCATGGACTCGACGAAGTCGACCACGGTGGGGCTCACGTTCTTCGAGTCGCCGAACCCGAGGTAGCGCAGGAGCAGGAAGGACACATCGTTACCCGCCTGGCGGCCCTTGTCCACCAGCGCGGCGCGCTTGCGCATGACGGACACCGCCGACGGGACCGCCTTGTGGACCACCTTCGACACCAGGGCGGGCAGGCCCAGGCTGAGCTCGGCCAGCTTCCCCGCGGAGGTGGAGATCAGCGCCACGCCGCGGATCTTGTCGCCGAACAGCTCAGGCCGGTGGTCCGCGAGCGCCATGATCGTCATGCCGCCCATGGAGTGGCCGACCAGCACGCACGGCCCGGGGACGAGCTCTTCGAGCACGAGAGCCAGGTCCTCACCCAGACGATCGATCGTGCAGTCGGCGGCCTCGGCCCGGGCGGACTGCCCGTGGCAGCGCTGGTCCCACACCACCACCCGATGCGAGGCACGCAGATCACGCCACTGGTAGTGCCAGGAATCCGTGGCGAGGCAGTAGCCATGACACAGCACGACCGTGAGCGGCGCGTCCTCGGGGCCGTCGACCTCGGCGTGGATGGACACGCCGTCCGAGGTCGTCAGCGTCACCGGGCGTCCTTCTAACTCGCCGAACGGCTCGTTCGACTCCACGTCGGGACGGAGCCGGATGCGGCCCACGGCATACCTCTTGGCCAGGGCCGCCGCCGCCACTCCCGCCGAAGCGGCACCGACTACGGCCCCCGCGATCCCGACCCTGCGCCGTGTGGTCATACCTGTTCTCCTCGCACCAGCGGATCAGCGCTCCCCTGCATAAACGCGTGGCACGCGGGATCCGATCCTGGTCACGATCTCATGAGTGATCGTGCCGAGGGAATCCGCCCATTCCTGACAAGTCGGCTCGCCGTCCGTGCCAGGGCCGAAAAGGATCACCTCGTCGCCCGAAACCAGCAGGTCGTCCCCGACATCGATGACGAACTGGTCCATGCAGACCCGGCCGGCGATGCGCCGCCGGCTCCCGGCGGCCAGCACCTCCGCCCGGTTCGTGGCCCCACGCATGATCCCGTCCGCGTATCCCAGAGGCACCAGGCCGAGCGTCGTCTCCCGATCCGTGACATAGAGGTGGCCATAGGAGACGCCGGAACCCGCCTGGACGCGTTTGACCTGCGCGATCCTGGCCGTGAGCGTCATGGCGGGGCACAGCGCGAAGTCGCCGAGCTCCGGAATGGGGCTCAAGCCGTACATGGCGATGCCCGGCCGGACCATGTCATATCGGGCCCGCGGCAGCGTCAGCGTGGCCGCCGAGTTGGCGATGTGCCGGATGGCGCTGCTCGGCACGCCCGCCTTGTCGGCGACCGTCAGAGCCTCGTCGAAGGCCACGAATTGCGACTCGATCGACGGGTGACCGGGGATGTCGGCGCAGGCGAAGTGCGACCACAGCCCGGCGATCTCGATGGCGCCCCCGGCCTGCACGGCGAGCGCCTGCTCGACCAGGGCCGGCCAGTCGGCCAGGGCGGACCCGCCCCGCGAGATGCCGGTGTCGACCTTCAGGTGCACCCGGACGGTGTGCCCCGTGCGCCCGGCGGCCGCCGCGATCTCGGCCAGGACCCACGGCGCGCTCGCCGACAGCTCCACGCCGCGTGCCGCCGCCTCGTCGAGCGGCTCCCCCGGGGTGATGAGCCACGACAGGACCGGCGCCGTGATCCCCGCCTCACGCAGTGCCAACGCCTCCCGGACGAAGGCCGTGCCGAGCCTGGTCGCGCCCGCCTCCAGGCACGCCTTGGCGGCCGGCACCAGTCCGTGACCGTACGCGTCGGCCTTGACCGCCGCCATGACCGCGGCACCCGGGGCGTGCTCGGCCAGCAACCGGACGTTGTGCCGGATCGCATCGAGGTCTATGCGCGCTTCAGCAGGGGTGAACACGGAGCTCTCTATCGGGCGGCTCATCACTTGATTCTGGCAGGTGGCCACAGTGTACGAGACCGATTCAGGCCCCACTTCACAGTGCGCGAATCGCCTCTGGTATCGCCTCCGCCACGTCCAGGGCGGCGATCGGCGCCTCCCCGTTTCGCGGGCCGGGCCCTCCCGCGGCCATCCGGGCGGCGAGGCCGTGGAGATAGGCCGCGCAGGAGGCGGCGTCATAACCGGTCAAACCACCGGAAAGCAGGGTGCCGGCGATGCCCGACAGCACGTCTCCCGTGCCGCCGGTGGCCAGCCACGGGGTGCCCGTCGTGTTGACCCGGACCGGCCGGTCCTCCTCGGCCACCAGGGTCGTCGAGCCCTTCAGCAGCACCGTGGCCCCGAGCTCGGCGGCGGCCCGCCGTACGTGCTCGATCCGCCGCGCCTCGATCCTCTCCCGGGGCACGCCCAGCAGGCGGGACAGCTCCCCCGCGTGCGGCGTGAGCAGCGTCGGCGCGGCCCTGTGGAGCAGCGCCCGCTCCTCCGCGACGATGGTCAGCCCGTCCGCGTCCACGAGCACGGGAACATCCGTGGCCAGGACCGCCCGGACGATCTCCCGCGCCTGCGGCCCGGTGCCGAGGCCCGGCCCCACCACCCACGCCTGCACCCGCCCGACCTGGTCCAGCAAATTTTTACCCGGGCCCTTCGCGCCCGGCGGGCCGACGGACGAAGCGGATGAGGCGGACGAAGCCGATGAGGCGGACGAGCCCGATGAGGCGGACGAGCCCGATGAGGCGGCGCCCCCTGTACCCGATGAGCCGGACGCGCTGGACGTCTGTGGCGTGAGCACCATCGTCACGGCCTCCGGCCAGCGGATCCTGACCTGCCGGACCGGCTCCTCCAGGCCCGCGAAGCGCACCATTCCCGCTCCGGCCCGTACGGCTCCGCCCACCGAGAGCACGGCCGCGCCGGTGAACCTGTCGCTCCCCGCCGCGATCCCGACGACGCCCCGGCGGTACTTGTCGGACTCCGTGGCGGGCCGGGGCAGCAGATCGGCCACGTCGTCGCCCGTCAGCCCTGCGACGTCGGGATCCGGGAGGTGCGGCCCGAGGCCGATGTCCACGAGCTCGATCACACCCGCGAACGACGCGCCGGGATCGATCAGCAGACCGCTCTTGTACGCCCCGAACGTCACGGTCACCTGGGCCCTGACCACTGGCCCGTCCACCCGCCCGCTGCTCGCGTCCACCCCGCTCGGCACGTCCACCGCCACGACGAGGCCGGGCGCCTCGTTGGCCATCCTGGCCAGCGTCCCGTACGGCTCCTGCAGCGCCCCCGCGCCCCCGATGCCGACCAGCCCGTCCACGATGAGCTCGGCGCCCTCGATCAGCTGGCGAGCCGGCCCCGTGTCACCGAATTCGGTCGCCCGGCCGCCCGCCTGCCGCAGCGCCGCGAGGCCCCCTGCGTGGGTCCTCGATCCCGCGAGGATCGCGTCGACCCGGGCTCCCCTGCGGGCCAGCCGGGCGCCCGCGTGGAGCGCGTCGCCGCCGTTGTCCCCGCCGCCGATGAGCAGCACGACGCGGGAGCCGTACACCTTGCCGTGAAGCCCGCCGAGCACGCCGGCGCAGACGACGGCGAGACCGGCCGCGGCACGCTGCATGAGCGTCCCTCCGGGCAGCTTCGCCATGAGCGTCAGCTCGGCGGCCCTGATCTGGTCGGACGTGTACGCGGTACGCATGTCTCCGACGCTATCCGCCGGAGATCGCGAGCGCGATGACCCCGGGGCGGGAAGCCGATCAGGGCGGCCCGGAAACAGGCTTGCGATCAAGGGCCGCGTGGCGCGGCTTCACCCGAGCGGCACGTGACATCGACTTGCGTTGACCGCGGAACCTGTGAATCGAACCCTACGATTCGGCGATCACGTAGGCGATGGCCACTCCGCCGTCATGGCTAAGCGAGATGTGCCATCGCTCGACACCGAGCTCGCGGGCGACCTCCGCGACGCGGCCCGAGACGCGTAGGACCGGCCTGCCGTGCTCGCCCCTGACGACCTCCGCCTCACGATGGCCCAGGCCGGGCGGGCAGCCGAGCGCCTTCCCCACCGCCTCCTTGGCCGCGAACCGCGCGGCCAGGGACCGCAGGGGCAGCTCCCGCTCGGCATCGGTGAACAGGCGGGCACGCAGGTTCGGGGTCCGCTCCAAGGTCGCGGCGAACCGAGCCATGTCCACCACGTCCACCCCGACTCCAATGATCACCCGCCCAGGGTACGCCCTACGCCCTCGTCACAATGAACACACAAGGCCAGCGAAATGCCGGTATTACCCAGAGATGGGCATGGCCTCCCAGGCCCTGTGTGTTCAACGTGACGCGGCTCCGCACCAGTGGTCAGAAACCGCCCTTGTGCCAGGGGCCCCAGATGGCGAAGGAGACGCCCAGCTTGGACTGGACGTTCACATAGAGCGTGTGGCCGTCCGGGCCGAAGGTCGATCCGGCGAACTCGGCGCCGGAGTCGCCGCCCACCGGCTCCAGCCGGCCGAAGTCGAAGATCTCGCCCTTCCGGGTGAGGCCGCGCAGGAAGTTGTCGCCGTCGCCGTCCTCGCAGAGCACGAGCGTGCCTCTGCGGCTGGTCGTGATGTTGTCCGGCAGGTCGAGGGTGACCGCGCCGGGCGATTCGTAGAGCAGGCGAAGCCGCCCGCTCCAGGTGTCGTACGCGAAGATCTGGCCGCGCCCGTCACCGAAGCCCGCCGGCAGCGGCTCGGTCACGGGCGCTCCGCCCTGCGTGGAGACGAAGTAGATCGTGCCCGAGTCGTAGACCGCGCCCTCCAACCGGGAGAACAGCGCCGCCCCCTTCGCGCGGCCCTGCTTGCCGACGTACTGGATGGCCTCCTCGTTGGTCGGTTTGACGGCGAAGGTCGGGTCGGGGTCGTCGATGTCCACCCAGGAGGTCTCGAACGTCGCCCCGGCCGGGAGGCCGACGGACAGGTCCTTGTTGGGCGCGCCCTTGACGGCGAGCATCTGCAGCCTCCCGCCGTCCAGAATCTTGCCCGCGTGGAGCGGGTGCTTCGGCGGCACATAGCGGTAGAAGCCCGACGCGAATGCGAAGTTGTCCTCGGTAAGGTAGATCGCGCCGGAGATCGGGTCGAACGCCGCGGCCTCGTGGGCGAACCGGCCCGCCGAGCGGATCGGCTGGGCACTCACCGTCCCTTTGATCGGCACCTCGAAGATGTAGCCGTGCTTCTGCGCCAGCTTGGTGTTGTCCGCGCCGCTGAAGTCGTTGCCGACGTCGGGACCGTTGACGGTCTCCTCGCAGCTCACCCAGGCGCCCCACGGCATGAGGCCGCCCGAGCAGTTGTTCAGCGTGCCGTTCAGGCTGGGCCCGCTCTTGCGGACCTCACCGAACTTCGTGACCTGGAGCGTGATCGTGCCGCCGCCGCCCGCGGGGTCATATGCCGTGGACACGTCACCGAACGCGCCGACCGGCCCGCTGACCTCATGGTTCCGCACGAGGATCGCGGTGCCGTGGCGGCCGGGGAAGGCGGTCATGCCGTCGTGCCTGCCCGGAGTGGCCGTTCCGCCCTCGGTGAGCGGCTCGCCCACGGGATTGAACGAGCGATACTTGAATCCGTCGGGAAGTTGGAGCCGCACCGCCCCGTCCCGGAGATCGGTGACCGGCTTCAGCGGGCCGTAACCGCCGCCGGATCGGCGCGTGCCGGCCGTGCCCGCCGCCGCGACGCCGGTGAACGGACCGCCGAACAGGGCCGCGCCCGCGGCGGCGGCGCTACCGGCGAGGAAACGACGTCGATCCATGGCTGACTCCCGATCAAGACCCGGTACGGTTCACGCAAACGTTAGCCCTGCGTCACCGGCCGTCCATATGGCATATATCGACAAGCCACCTTGACTGAATGATGCGGGGCAAGCCAGGCACGCGTTCCCACTTCCCGAGAAAAGTAATCCATCGATTTTTATCCACAGGCTGTGCAAATCCATCAGGGTGTGCCAATCCGCCTCACATCCTCCACCGCAGTTCGGGGATTCACGTCCCGGACCGCGCCGCCAAAGCCTTCCCGGACCGCGCCGCGAAAGGGGCGGCGTGCGGCGGTCAAGAACCCGTTAGTAGGCTTGGCCGACGTGGCAGATGGGGACGCGTATGTCGAGCTCAGCCGAGCCCAGTGGCGGGATCTGCGGAAAAGCACGCCGCTGACGCTGACGGAGGCGGAGCTGGAGGAGCTGCGCGGCGTCGACGACCCGATCGACCTCGCGGAGGTCACCGACATCTACCTGCCGCTCACCCGGCTGCTCAACCTCCACTTCACCGGCTCCCGGCAGCGCAGCGCGACCGTCGGCGCGTTCCTCGGCGAGCGCGCCGAGCGCGTGCCGTACATCCTGGGGATCGCGGGAAGCGTCGCGGTCGGCAAGTCGACGACGGCGCGCCTGCTGCACACGCTGCTGGCCCGCTGGCCGGAGCACCCGCGCGTCGAACTGATCACCACGGACAGCTTCCTGCACCCCAACAAGGTGCTGGAAGACCGCGGGATCATGCACCGCAAGGGATTCCCCGAGAGCTACGACCGGCGGGCGCTCGTGCGCTTCGTGGCCGACGTGAAGGCGGGCCGGCCCTCGGTCGACGCGCCGGTGTACAGCCACCTTGAATACGACATCGTGCCCGGCGCGGTCCACACGGTGCACCGGCCTGACATCCTGATCGTCGAGGGCCTCAACGTCCTGCAGCCGGCGCCGCCGACCGCGCTGGCGGTCAATGACTACTTCGACTTCTCGATCTATGTGGACGCCAAGGTCGAGGACATCCGCGACTGGTACGTCGACCGTTTCCACAAGCTCCGCCGTACGGCGTTCGCGGATCCCAAGTCGTACTTCAAACACCTCGCCGAGCTCTCGGAGGAGGAGGCCACCACGTTCGCCAGGAACATCTGGCGGGACATCAACGAGCGCAATCTCGTGGAGAACATCGTCCCGACCCGTGGCCGCGCGGGCCTGATCCTCCGTAAGGGCCCCGACCATTCCGTCCGCCGGATACGGCTGCGCCGTACCTAGGTCCGCCTCGCACGGAGACGGCGCATACCTCGGGAGGACTGACAACTCCTCCGTATGACGGAGGTCCTCGGCGTTTCCGCTGGGTAGGGTGCGATCATGACAGTGTCGGAGGCGACTCCCGAACCGGTGGGCATCCGGACGGGCGCCACCACCATCGCGACCGAGGGCCTGACCAAGCGCTTCCCTCGGGTGACCGCGCTCGACCAGCTCACCGTCACGGCCGGGACCGGCGTGACCGGCCTGGTGGGTGCCAACGGCGCGGGCAAGTCCACGCTGATAAAGATCCTGCTCGGCTTGGTCCCGCCGACCGCCGGGCGGGCGTCGGTGCTGGGCATGGACGCGGCCACGCGCGGCATGGAGATCCGGCGGGCAGTCGGCTACATGCCCGAACACGACTGCCTGCCACCGGACATGTCGGCCACCGAGTTCGTCGTGCACCTGGCTCAGATGTCCGGTCTGCCGCGAACCGCCGCGCGCGAGCGCGCCGCCGACACGCTCCGGCACGTCGGCCTGCACGAGGAGCGCTACCGGCCGATCGGCGGCTATTCGACCGGCATGCGGCAGCGCGTCAAGCTCGCCCAGGCCCTGGTCCACGACCCACGGCTGGTCTTCCTGGACGAGCCCACCAACGGCCTCGACCCGCAGGGCCGCGACGACATGCTCGCCCTGATCCGGCGCATCGGCACCGATTTCGGCATCAGCGTGCTCGTCACGTCACACCTGCTCGGCGAGCTCGAACGGGTCTGCGACCACGTGATCGTGATCGACGGCGGGACGCTCCTGCGATCGTCGGCGATCGGTGAGTTCACCCAGACCACCCAGTCCATCGTGATCGAGGTGGAGGACGGGGTCGAGCCGCTGGCCGCCCGGCTCACGCAGGCCGGGGAGTCGGTCGCGGTGCGGGGGCGGCTGCTGACCGTCGAGGTCGGCTCGGAGCAGACCTTCGACGCGGTCCGGGACGCGGTGTGCGATCTGGGACTGGGCCTCGTCCGGCTGGAGCAGCGCCGTGGCCACATTGAGGACGTGTTCAAGGAGCCGGCGGCATGACGGACCGATCAGAGCAACCGTTCGCGACGCCGGACCCGGCGTCAGATGGCAATTCGGGCACAACGCCTCATCTGGCGACCCGCACGGACACCGCCACGCGGGCGATGAGCGTGCCGGGCCTGCCGGGCCACATGCCGACGGACGCGGCGGTCATCCACGACATCGGCTACCGGCGCTACGAGGGCCCCCGGTTCGGGCACGGGCGCGCCACCGTGGCGCTCGCCGTCCACAGCCTCCGCGGCGCGTTCGGCCTGGGCCGTACAGCCCGCGCGAAGATCATGCCGTTCCTGCTGGCGGGCATCATGCTGCTGCCCGCCGTCGTCTCCATCGCGGTCATGGCGCTGCTCAAGGAGCGGCCGCTGCCCTACCCTGCCTACGGGGTCACCATGCAGGCCGTGCTGGGCATCTTCCTCGCCGCGCAGTCGCCCTACCTGGTCGCGCCCGACCTGCGGTTCCGCGTCCTGCCGCTCTACCTGTCCCGCCCGGTCACCGTCGCGGACTACGTGAGCGCCAAGCTGGCCGCGATGACCGCGGCGATGTTCGTGCTGCTGGCCGTGCCGCTCACCCTGCTGTTCGCGGGCGAGCTGCTGGTCGATCTCGACGGCCCCCCGCACACCTCCGAGTTCCTCGCGAGCCTGGCGGGGGCGGCCGTCTACGCGGTCCTGCTCGCGTCGATCGGCCTCGCGCTGGCCTCCCTCACACCGCGCCGTGGCCTCGGCGTCGCGTCGGTGATCGCGTTCTACCTGTTCGCCTCCGCGGTCTCCGCCGTCTTCTTCGGCGTGCTCATGTCGGTCGGCCGGGAGACCGCCGCCAAG
The DNA here is from genome assembly GCA_044868295.1 of Microtetraspora sp. Lineage (GTDB taxonomy): Bacteria > Actinomycetota > Actinomycetes > Streptosporangiales > Streptosporangiaceae > JBIOWF01. The sequence goes on from JBIOWF010000191.1 coordinate 13,768, forward strand.
TGGGCGATGCTGATCAACCCGTTCTTCCTCGTCGACGCCGTGCAGGTCGCGGTGTTCGGCACCGAACCGTCCAACGGGGAGGGCTACCCGCCGGGGCCGTGGCCGGGGCTGATCACCGCCGCGGTGATCGCCCTCGCGGTGACCGGCCTGGTCCTGCGCTATCGGAAGGCCGCCTCGTCATGACCATCACCACCGCCCCGCCGGTGACCCGGCAGGGCATCGTCGGGCTGAGCCAGGTCTCCCGCTGGTACGGCAACGTGGTCGCCGTGAACGACGTCTCGATGACGATCGGGCCGGGCGTCACCGGCCTGCTCGGCCCGAACGGCGCGGGCAAGTCCACGCTGCTGCACATCATGGCGGGCTTCCTCGCCCCGTCGAACGGCACCGCCACGCTGAACGGGCAGCCCATCTGGCGCAACCACGAGATCTACCGGCTGGTCGGGCTGGTGCCGGAGAAGGAGGCCGTCTACGGCTTCCTCACCGGCTGGCAGTTCGTGCTCTCCGCCGCCCGGCTGCACGGCCTGCCCGCACCTCGAGAGGCCGCCGTCAGAGCTCTGGACCTGGTCGAGATGACGGACGCCAAGGACCGCAGGATCGAGACCTACTCCAAAGGCATGCGGCAGCGGGTCAAGGTGGCCGCCGCGCTGGTGCACGACCCGCAGGTCCTGCTGCTCGACGAGCCGTTCAACGGCATGGACCCCCGCCAGCGGCTCCACCTCATGGACCTCGTCCGGCGCATGGGCGCGGAAGGCCGGACGATCCTGTTCAGCTCGCACATCCTGGAGGAGGTGGAGCGGGTCGCCCAGCAGATCGAGGTCCTGGTCTCGGGGCGGCACGCGGCCTCGGGCGACTTCCGGGAGATCCGCCGCCTGATGACCGACCGGCCGCATCTCTTCCGCGTCCGGTCCAGCGACGACCGGCGGCTCGCCGCCGCGCTGATCGCCGACGCCTCGTCCGGGGCGGTCTCCCTCACCGAGAAGGGCCTGGAGGTCCAGGCGGTGGACTTCCGCCGATTCACATGGCTGCTGCCGAGGGTGGCCCGTGACATCGGAGTGCGCCTCTGGCAGGTCTCCCCCACCGACGAGGACCTGGAGAGCGTGTTCTCCTACCTCATCAGGAGTTCCCGATGAACCCGCAAGCGCCGACCACGCCTGAGAGCAGCCGAGCGGAGCGAGACCAATGAACACCGTGGTAGCGGACATCACATATCGGGCGATGCTCGGCCGCAAACGGGTCTGGCTGCTGGTGCTGCTGCCGGCCGCGCTGATCGGCGTCGCGGCGCTGCTGCGGCTGATCGGCGGCACCGGCGAGGGCGCTGCGGTCACGCTGATGAAAACCTTCGCGATCGGCACGATGCTGCCGCTGCTCGGGCTGATCGCGGGCACCGGCGTGATCGCCCCGGAGATCGAGGACGGCACGATCATCCACCTGCTGGCCAAGCCGATCTCCAGACCGGTGATCGCCCTCACGAAGTTCGTCGTGGCGGCCTCACTGCTCGCGGTGTTCGCCGCCGTTCCCACGTTCCTCGCCGCCTACCTGCTGATCCGTGACGAGTCCGGAGTGGCGTCCGGCTTCGCGCTCGGCGCGCTGTTCGGCGGGGTGGCGTACGCGGCGGTGTTCCTGCTGCTGGGGGTGATCACCCGGCACGCGGTCACGGTGGGGGTCATCTACGCGCTGGTGTGGGAGGGCCTGGTGGGCGGCTACGTGCCCGGAGCCAGGAAGTTCTCGATCCAGCAGTGGGCGCAGTCGATCGCCGACCAGGTCTCCACGTCGGTGTTCTTCAAGGCGGACGTCACGCTGGGCTTCGCCGTACCGGCGATGATCGTGGTGACCATCGGCGCGCTGCTGTGGGCGGGCCAGCGGCTGCGATCACTGTCCCTGACCGGCGACGAGTGACTCCGGGCGATTCAGGGGACCACGATCGCCGCTCATGGGCGTGAAAAAGGGGATCAGGGCCACCGCCCTGATCCCCTTTTTCACGATCACTACACGCAGGCCGTACGGACGACCTGGGCGAGCTGGTTGGCCACGGACTCGGCCTGGTCGTGGGACTGCGCCTCGACCATGACCCGGATCATGGGCTCGGTCCCGCTCGGCCGGATCAGCACCCGGCCGGTGCCGCCGAGCTCCGCCTCCGCCCGGACGACCGCCGCCGACAGCTCGGGCGCGGACGCCTTCGCCTTCGACACGTCGCGGACGTTGATGAGCACCTGGGGAAGCTTCGTCATGACCGACGCCAGCTCCGCCAGCGAACGACCCGACCTGGCCACCTCGGCGAGCAGGTGGAGCGAGGTGAGCAGGCCGTCCCCGGTGGTGGCGTGGTCCAGCATGATCACATGCCCGGACTGCTCCCCGCCGAAGTTGAACCCGCCGTCCTGCATCGCCTCCAGGACGTACCGGTCGCCCACGGTGGTCTCCACCATGGTCACCCCGGCGTTCCGGAGAGCGATCTTGAAGCCCAGGTTGGACATCACGGTCGCGACAACGGTGTCCTTCGCCAGCCGCCCATCGGCGTGCATGGCCAGCGCCAGAACCGCCATGATCTGGTCGCCGTCGACCTCCTGGCCGTCACCGGTGACCGCCAGGCACCGATCGGCGTCGCCGTCGTAGGCGATCCCCAGGTCGGCGCCGCGCTGGGCGACGGCCTCCTTCAGGGCACCCAGATGGGTCGAGCCGACGCCGTCGTTGATGTTCAGGCCGTCCGGGGCGGCGCCGATCGTCTCCACATTCGCTCCGGCACGCAGGAGCGCCTCAGGGGCGACCATGTGCGCGGCGCCGTGGGCGCAGTCGACGACGACCCGCAGCCCGTCGAGCCGGTGCGGCAAGGTGGTCAGCAGGTGCGAGACATACCGGTCCGCCTCGCCGTACGCCTCCCGGACCCGGCCAACGGAGTGGCCGACCGGGCGGTCGCCGCCGACCCGGATCCCGGCGCCCCACCCGGGCTTGTCGCCAAGGCGCTGCTCGATCTCGTTCTCCACGGCGTCCGGCAGCTTGAAGCCGCCCCGCGTGAAGAACTTGATCCCGTTGTCGGGAGCCGGATTGTGCGACGCGGAGAGCATGACCCCGAGGTCAGCCCCAAGAGCGGAAGTCAGGTACGCGACCGCCGGGGTGGGCAGCACGCCGAGCCGCAGGACGTCCACGCCGGACGACGCGAGGCCGGCGACCACTGCGGCCTCCAGGAATTCTCCTGAAGCCCGCGGGTCCCGGCCTACGACGGCGATCGGGCGGCCACGCCGCCCGACGCTCCCGTGGAACGCCCCGGAATCGCCGAGGACATGAGCCGCCGCCACGGACAGATCCATGGCGAGCTCGGCCGTGAGGTCGCGACCCGCGACCCCACGAACCCCGTCGGTGCCGAACAGGCGCCCCAACTTAACGCTTGCTGTACTGCGGAGCCTTACGGGCCTTCTTGAGGCCGTACTTCTTCCGCTCCGTGGCGCGGGCGTCACGGGTGAGGAAGCCGGCCTTCTTCAGCGGCGGGCGGTTGACCTCGGCGTCCAGGACCGCCAGCGCGCGGGACAGGCCCATGCGCAGGGCACCGGCCTGGCCGGTCACGCCGCCGCCGTCGATGCGGGCGATGACGTCGAACTGCTCCTCGGCACCGAGGACCACGAACGGCTCGTTGACGATCTGCTGGTGGACCTTGTTCGGGAAGTACACGTCCAGCGAGCGGCCGTTGATGGTCCACTTGCCGGTGCCCGGCACGATGCGGACGCGGGCGATGGCCTCCTTGCGGCGGCCGGTGCCGTACGAGTTGCCCGTCGTGACGGGCTTGCGCACGGGGGCGTCGCTGGCGGGGGTCGACTCGGTGGTGTACTCGGACGGGAACTCCTCCGCGGAGAAGTCTTCCTGCTCGCCCTCGACGAGCGTCTCGATACCGGTGGGCTCGGCCACGGTTCTCCTCTTACTTTCCTGGCTCGACGATTACTGGGCGATCTGGGTGATCTGGAAGGGCACCGGCTGCTGAGCCTGGTGCGGGTGCTCGGAACCGGCGTAGACCTTGAGCTTCTTCGCCATCTTCCGGCCGAGAGCGTTCTTGGGCAGCATGCCCTTGACCGCCTTCTCCACCGCGCGGTCCGGACGCTTGTCCATGAGCTCGCCGTAGGACACGGCCCGCAGACCGCCGGGGTAGCCCGAGTGGCGGTACGCCTTCTTCTGCTCAAGCTTGTTGCCCGTCAGCGCCACCTTGTCGGCGTTGATGACAATGACGAAGTCACCCGTGTCGACGTGAGGGGCGAAGATCGGCTTGTGCTTGCCGCGGAGCAAGGTCGCGACGTGGCTGGCCAGCCGGCCGAGCACGACATCGGTGGCGTCGATGACGTACCACTGACGCTCGACGTCGTTGGGCTTCGGTGAGAACGTGCGCACAGCGGTGCCTTCTGTCGGAATGTGAACGCTCGGTAGGTTGCGCAGGCACGGCGGCAACCTCCCGTCTCCACATGCATGGGAGAAGACGCCGGACGCGCCGTGAATCGGTCTTCGACGAGACCCATCCACACACAACGAACTAGCAGACTACCGGCCCTGTCGCCAGTGGTCAAAACGTGGGGTCGGCCGCGTGTCAGCCTACGCCGACGGGCATCACCGCTGAACCCGAGGGTAAATCCGTTCCCGGTCCTCTCTTCTTCCACATGCGTTGAATCTCTATATTTGGCTGCGGTATGTGGCAGCCCCCTTACAACCGGCATACCCACCGGACGGCCCGACGCGGGACTCAGGTGGGGCTAGTGGCCTGCGTCCTGATGGTGCTCCTGCTCGGCGTGGCGATCGGCAGGACGACCATGAAGGGGGGCGGCATCGATGAGATTCACCTGCGCAACACCGAGCCGACACCGAGCGCCACGAAAGCCACCGCGAAAGTTCTGGCCGGGCAGACCCGTCGGCATCGACCGGCGCTGAACCACGTCGCGCCCTCCGAGACGCCGCTCCAGGACCGGACGACCAGGGCGATCAGGCCCTCGAAGAAGCCGTCCAATCTGATCGACGGATCCGACGGCAACGAGCCGCAGTGGAATACGTACGGCTCCGACGGCGGCGAGGACCCGAGCGCCCTCACCTCTCTGGAGGCGGAAGTCGTACGGCTGGTCAACCTGCAGAGGCGAAAGGCCGGATGCGCGCCGCTGCGCGTGGACCCCCGCCTCACGCGTTCGGCCCGCGCCCATTCGGACGAGATGGCCGCCCGCAACCACTTCGAGCACTCCTCCCCGAACGGCGCCTCCCCGTGGGATCGCATGGAGGCGGCCGGCTACCGGGACGGCGGCGCGGAGAACATCGCCCGCGGCTACCAGACCGCGGAAGAGGCGGTCCGGGGCTGGATGCACAGCGAGGGTCACAGCCGCAACATCCTCAACTGCCGCCTGGTCTCGACCGGCGTCGGCGTCAGCATGGGTCCAGGCGGCCCGTGGTGGACGCAGGATTTCGGCTACACATGACCATCCCGGAGCCGGCCCTGAGACCGGTGGAGCACCACAACTCGAGGCCACATGAGATCGCCGGGGACCCACCTCGCCGACCGGCGTGATCGTCAGAGGTCGCGCCTCGCCGACCGGCGTGATCGTGGGAAACCGCCGCCCAAGAGGGCGGCATGAGATCGCCGGAACAATGCCAGCAGCCCGCATGAGATGGCGGGAACCTTGTCACCTTCCTCCGCGCGAGACCGCGGAAACGCCGACGGTTGCCCATTGGGCATGCGACACGGCTAATCTCGGCGCATGGGCTACCCCCACGACCAGCAGCCACGCCGGCGACCACCTCACCCGCAGGGCACACCGCCGCCGCCACCGCCACGCCCGGAGTCGGATTACGACCCGTACGCGCCGGCACCCCTCTGGCGGCGGCCCATCGTGCTCGTCATCGCCGGTTTAGGGCTGATCGCCGCGCTGTTCGTCGGGCTCTGGGCCGCGGCGAGGAACGACGTCACGGCCGCCGCCCCGCCGCCGCCCACCCCGACGCCGTCGGCCATCGTTCCCTCCGCCCCGGCAGGCCGGTACGGCTTCGCCGGGTCGCGCGCCACGGACAAGACGCCGCTGAAGCTGGGCGAGCTGTTCGGCCGCAAGAAAGTCACCAAGGGCACCCACTCCTACGTGCTGACCACGCGACGGGCCGACAAGGCCTGCAAGAACGGGATCTCCGGAACGAAGATCGAGAAGGCTCTGAAGGCGGGCGGCTGCACCCAGCTGCTCCGGGCGTCCTACAAGGACGCCAAGGGCACGATCATCGGAACCATTGGCGTGGCCAACCTCAAGACCACGAGAGCGGCCAAGAAGGTCGCCTCGGCGGGAGCCGGGAAGGAGCGCAAGGACTTCCTCAAGCCGCTGCCGGGCAAGGACGACGTGACGAAGTTCCTCGGAAGCGGCGACGCCTACGCCGGCGGCTGGGTGCACGGCCACTACGCGGTGCTCCTGTGGTTCCAGTTCAAGGACGGCCATCTCCCGAGCAAGGCCGAGCTCAAGCGGCTCTATCTGGCGGCCGTGGACATCACCGACAAGACGGTCTTCCCCGCCCTCGACACACGGACCCTGACCGGAGGCCACGGATAAAGCGTGGCGATCGCCAGAATCCCCTATACGGCGATTTTCTGGACAAACAGGCATCGTAGGGTGCTCGGAAACGCCCATAGCGGCCTGCCGATCTCTTCTACGCCGATACGCTTCCGCATATGCGTGGCCAGGATCCCGGTTCCGAGCACGAACACGACACCGATGGCGCGACGGCACCGGCTATGCCGCCGCCGAGTTTCGGCCAGACCCCAGGCGGTCAGGCGGCGGAGGCGTCGCCATGGATTCCCGATGATGTGACACCGGGCTACAACTGGTTCTCACCCCCGGGGCACGAGGACCCAGAACAACCCGTGCCCGACGCCCCCACGAGCGGAGACCGTCCATGGTCGGACGTGCCGGAGGGGGCTCGGGCCACCCAGGAATGGTCCGCCGCGTCGGCACCGGCCGTTCCGGGCGCTCCCGCCTGGAAGCCGCCACCATCCTTCACCGCGGCGGCCGCGGGCCTGCAGGTGTGGCCCGCTCCCGTGACAGAGCGCACCGATCATCCCGTGTGGCCCGGTGCCACCGGCGAGTCTGTCGGCGAATCCTCCTGGCCGACGCCATGGAACGAGCCGCCCACCGGCACCTGGCCCGCCCGGGACTCCGGGCAGCCCGGCCACAACCCCGACGGGCGGCCGGTCGCGGGAGGATCAACGTGGTTCGGCCGCGCCACCACAGGCGGCACCCCCCCTCAGGCCGAAGCCACCCCCGAGCCGCCCTCCCAAGGGACTCCCCTCCCAGCTCCTGTCGCCGAGCCTTCCTCCCAGGACGCTCCCTTCGCCACGCATGCCCCCGAGCCGCCCTCCCAAGAGGCTCCAGAGGCCGCGCTCGCGGCCGAGTCGCCTTCGCAGGGGCATCCCCTCCTGGCTCACGCCGCTGAGCCGCCCTCCCCAGAGACTCATGGGACGGGGCCCGCCGCCGAGTGGGCTCACCGGGAGGCTCCTCCCGCCGCACACGCCGCCGAACTCCGCTCCCAGGAAACTCCAGTGGCGGGTGCCGCCACCGAGCCGCACCGAACGACTCCGGCGCCTGAGCGCCCGGAACTCGAACCCGGCGCGAGCAGTCCCGCCATAGCCGGCCCTGATCCACGGGAAACCACTGACGGCTCCGCGCCCAGGGACAGAGCGGAGGAATCCGCCCGGCCGGTCGGGGACGATGCGGCACCCGATGGCGCCCCCATCCGGACCGAAGCGGACATCCACGCGAGAGCTCGGTCTGAAGGTGCCGCCGAGGCCCCTTCGAACGAGACGGCGGAACACGTGAGAGTCCGGTCGGACGCGGTCGCGGAACCCGCTCACAAGCCGGTGTTGCCGGTGCCCTTCCGAGCGGCCGAGCCGGGAGACGTTCCGGTGTGGCCGCCCCGCCTGCCAGGTGCGGCTCCAGCCTCGGACGAGAGAGGCACATGGCCGTCCAGAGAGGCCTCTTGGCCCCCCGCCCAGCCCCAGGAGACGGCCGAACACTCCCCGAGTGCCCCTGACCCGGCCGGGCCTGCCGCCCAGCCACCGGCGGCGACCGGACATTCGCCTGGCTCCGAGTCCGACGAGGCCCTGCTGGCGCACTCCACGGACCCTGAGGAAGCGACGGGCTCCGGATCCGGCTCCGGCGAGGCGGCGGCGCCGATGGCCGTCGTCCCGGTGGCTGGCGGCGAGGCCGATGACCCCGACGGAGAGCCGACCGGGGCATCGCAGGCCACCCTCGAAGGGGTCCGGCCTCTGGCCCTGCCAAGGGCACGGCCGGGCGACGCGGCCGACGCCGTTCCGGCACCTGGGGCCACTCGCCCCATGAACGTTGAGGCGGCGACGGCCGACATGGAAGCCGCCGAGCACCAGGCGACCGCCGGTGAAACCGCCGCGTGGCCCCTTGCGCATGAGGATCCGTACCGGAAAGCGGACGACCAGACCCCGCCTGCGGGCGTCGTCGTGCTGCGCGGCGCGGTTCAGGCGCTTCCGCCGCAGAGCCCCGCCGAGGTCCCGGCCGGATCCGAGGAACACCTCGCAGACCCGACCGTGCCCCGAGGGCAGCTCACAGACCCGGCCGTCTCCGGGAAACAGCCCGCGGATCCGACCCTGCCCCACGAGCGCCCCGCGGACCCTGCCCTGTCCCGGGAAGAGCCCGCGGACTCGATGGTCCCCCCGGAGCATCCCACCATCCCGGTGACGCGGATGCCTGGCGCTCCGCTGCCGGCGCTGCCTCCCCGCGCTCCTGGCGGCCCGCCTGCCGGCAACCGGGCCCCGGCTCCTGCGGCGAAGGCGCGTTCAGGCGGAGGCAGGAAGGCGCTGCTGGCGCTCTGCACCGCCATCGTCGTGGGGGCCATCGGCACGGCGGCCTACTACGCGTACGCCGAGCAGCCACCGGCGACCGCGGTCCGTACGCTGCCCACGGCGACCAGCGTGCCGAGCACGGCCCCGGCGAGCAGCGCGCCCAGCACCGTCCCCACGGCGATCCTCGACTCGGAGGCGACGGATCCCCGAAAGCTGACGCTTGCCGAGGCGTTTCCGGACTCGCGGATCAGCCTCAACGGGCGGACGTTCAAGCGGGTCAAGGCCAACGTCACCGACAACTGCGACCAGGCGGCGGCCGGCGCGTTCGCCGACGCGCTCAAGAAACACCACTGCCGCCGGGTGCTCCGGGCCACCTACGTGGACGGCAAGCACCAGTACGCCGTGACGACCGGCATCGCCGTACTGCCGACCAAGGACGCGGCGCTCATCGTTGACCACACGAAGAACCTCGGCGGCAACCTGTGGTTCCGGGGCCTGAACGGCGACGCGTCGAGCGGCGCCGATCGGGTGGCGATCTCCGGAGGTTACGCGGCGGGCATGGTCTGGGGGCGCTACATCGTGTTCAGCTACGCGACCTACGCCGACGGCCACACCCCCGCCGCCAAGGAGAAGGATCTCGGTCCGGTCAGCGGGGCCTTCCGCGACCACACCGCCGAAGTGATCGAGAAACGCGTCACGAGCTGAGCATGCCGACCCTCGCGAGCCGAGCGCTCCAGCCCGCCAGGTGGCGGGCTGAGCATTCGAGCCCGCCCAGTGGGCTGAGCGTGCCGACCCCGGCGGATCGCGCCGAGGATCCTGACCTGGCGCGTCGCGAGCCGAGCAGTCCAGCCTGCCGGGGTACGGGCTGAGGATGCCGACCCGGCGTGTCAGGAGTTGAGTGTGCGGACCCGGCGGGTCAGTCCGGCGCGCCGGACCAGCTCGGCCTCCCCGTCCGGGTAGCGCACCTCCTCCAGGGTCAGCCCGTGCGCGGGCGCGACATGCACCCCCGAGTCCCGTACGGCATTCGCCAGCACGTGCGCGGGCCATTCGACCGGCCGCCTGCCCTCGCCCACGGCGAGAAGGGAGCCGACCAGGGCCCGGACCATCGAATGGCAGAACGCGTCGGCCACCACCGCGGCGACGATGACGCCGTCGTCCCCTCGAACCCAGTCCAGCCGCTGCAGTTCGCGGATGGTCGTGGCGCCTTCCCGCTTACGGCAGAAGGCCGCGAAGTCGTGCTCCCCCACCAGCCGGGCGGAGGCCGCGTTCAGTGAGTCCACATCGAGCGGACGGTTGTGCCAGAGCACCTCTCGGCGCCGGAGGGGATCCACCCCGCCAGGCGCGTCGCAGACGCGATAGGCGTACCGCCGCGAGAGCGCCGAGAACCTGGCGTCGAAGCCCGCAGGAGCCACGGAGACGGCGTGGACCCGGACGTCGGGCGGCAGGACTCCGGACAGCCGCCTCAGGATCGCAGAGAGCCATTCATCGCCCTCCGGCTGCCATCCCTCCGCGAAGGTCCGCCCGGGCTCCTGCGTGACGGCCTCCGGCGACTCCTCGCGCCCCGCTCCGATGGCCCCCACGCGCGTCCCCTCAAGGGCCTCCCGCGCCTGCCCGACGGCCTCCGGCGACAGCGCCTGTTCGACGGCCTCCGGCGCCACCCCGATGGCCTCCCCGCGCGTCTGCCCCACGGCCTCATGGAGATCCTCTCGGACGGGCGCCCGACGGCGGCGGCGGTGCCGTTCGGCCTCGAAGGCGGCCAGCGTCTCCACGGCCACGTCCACGTGCGCCACCTGGCCGCGGGCATGCACCCCGGCGTCGGTACGGCCGGCGACGGTCAGCGACGGAGCGGGATCGGCCCGCAGGACACGGCCCAGCGCGCCCTCCAGCTCCCCTTGAACCGTCCGCCTGGCGGGCTGGCGGGCCCACCCGGAGAACTCGGTCCCGTCGTAACCCAGATCCAGCCTCAGCCGCACTTCTCGATCCACGACCGCCCTTCCCGTACGGCAGGCGAAAGCCGTACACAACTAAAGAACGGGCCCAGCCTCCCCGCATGGGGGATGCTGGGCCCGTTCAGAGCCCTGGATCAGGCCTCGTCCTTCTTGGCCTCGGTCTCGACGACCTCGGCGGCCGGGGTCTCCTCGGCCGGAGCCTCGACGGCCTCGGCTGCGGCGGTCGGGGCGACCTCCTCGGCCGGTGCGGCCGGAGCCGGCGCGGCGGCCTCGGCGGCGGGGCGCGAGACGCGGACCGGGTTCAGCTGCTCGGCCACCAGCTCGATGACCGCCATCGGGGCGTTGTCGCCCTTACGCGGGCCGATCTTGGTGATCCGGGTGTAGCCACCGGGACGCTCGGCGAAGGTCGGGGCGATCTCGGTGAAGAGGTGGTGGACGACGCCCTTGTCGCGGACGACGGTCAGCACCTGGCGACGGTTGTGCATGTCGCCCTTCTTCGCCTTGGTGATCAGCTTCTCCGCCAGCGGGCGAAGGCGCTTGGCCTTGGTCTCGGTCGTGCGGATCCGGCCGTGCTGGAACAGCTGGGTGGCGAGGTTCGCCAGGATCAGCCGCTCGTGCGCCGGGCTGCCACCCAGACGGGCGCCCTTGGTGGGCTTGGGCATTTCATGCTCCTTGTGATAACCCGCCCCGGCCGTGTGAGGTACCGGGGTCGGGCCGACCGGCGGACCGGTCGTGACTGTTCAGTGCGTGCAGCCGGTCTCCGAGACGCGTCGCCGCTGTCCCATGCCGGCTTCCGGGACGGCTCTGCCTCTCCGTCCCGGATGCTGGTCGGTCTAGTACTGCTCGGTCTCGATGAAGCCGCCGTCCTCGTCGTCGTACCCTCCGCCGGCGACCGCGGTGGGGTCGAATCCGGGCGGGGAGTCCTTGAGGGCGAGGCCCATCTCGTGCAGCTTCTGCTTGACCTCTTCGATCGACTTGGCGCCGAAATTCCTTATGTCGAGCAGGTCCTGCTCGCTGCGGGCGACGAGCTCACCCACAGTGTGGATGCCCTCGCGCTTGAGGCAGTTGTAGGACCGGACCGTGAGGTTCAGCTCCTCGATCGGCAGCGCCAGGTCCGCGGCCAGGGCCGCGTCCGTCGGCGACGGGCCGATGTCGATGCCCTCGGCCTCGACGTTGAGCTCGCGAGCCAGGCCGAACAGCTCGACCAGGGTCTTGCCGGCGGAGGCCACCGCGTCGCGGGGCTTCATGCACGGCTTGGTCTCGACGTCCAGGATGAGGCGGTCGAAGTCCGTGCGCTGCTCGACACGGGTGGCCTCGACCTTGTAGGTGACCTTGAGCACCGGGGAGTAGATCGAGTCGATCGGAATCCGGCCGATCTCCTGACCCGGCTGCTTGTTCTGCGCCGCGGAGACGTAGCCGCGACCGCGCTCGACGGTCAGCTCCATCTCCAGCTTCGCCTTGCCGTTCAGCGTGGCGATGTGCAGGCCGGGGTTGTGCACCTCGACACCCGCCGGAGGCGCGATGTCGGCCGCGGTGACCTCGCCGGGGCCCTGCTTGCGCAGGTACATGACGACCGGCTCGTCGTGCTCGGACGAGACGACCAGCGACTTGAGGTTCAGGATGATGTCGGTGACGTCTTCCTTGACCCCGGGCACGGTCGAGAACTCGTGCAGCACGCCCTCGATGCGGATGCTGGTGACCGCCGCCCCCGGGATGGAGGACAGCAGCGTGCGCCGCAGCGAGTTGCCGATGGTGTAGCCGAAGCCCGGCTCAAGCGGCTCGATGATGAACTTGGACCGGTGCTCCTCGAGCGACTCCTCGATGAGGCCCGGACGCTGTGCGATCAGCATTGGGATCTCCCCTGTCTCCGGGTCGAGTCCACCGCCCCTGGCACCACTCCGGTCCGCCCGCGGCGATCCGGCCGTGCCCGGCTCGGCTTTCTCTCCCCTGTACGGCGGCGCCCGCTATTTGACGCCACTCGCCTACAACCATGATGCCGTACGACTCGCGAAAAGCGAGCCGTACGGCATCGAACGAGCTGCTACTTGGAGTAGAGCTCGACGATGAGCTGCTCCTGGACCAGCGTGTCGATCTGCTGGCGGACCGGGAGCTGGTGCACGAGGATGCGCAGGCTGTCCGGCACGACGCCGAGCCACGCCGGGACGGTCTTGTCACCGGCGGTGGCGCGGGCCACCTCGTACGGAAGCAGGTTGCGCGACTTCTCGCGGACCTCGATGATGTCGTGCTCGCGGACGCGGTACGACGGGATGTCGACCTTCTTGCCGTTCACCAGGATGTGTCCGTGACGGACCTGCTGGCGGGCGGCGTCGCGCGACTCGGCGAACCCGGCGCGGTAGACCACGTTGTCGAGACGGCTCTCCAGGATCTGGAGGAGGTTCTCACCGGTCTTGCCGGACTTGCGGTTGGCTTCCTCGTAGTAGTTGCGGAACTGCTTCTCGAGGACGCCGTAGATGCGGCGGGTCTTCTGCTTCTCACGAAGCTGGAGCTGGTACTCAGACTCCTTGGGACGGCCGCGGCCGTGCTCACCCGGCGGGTAAGGACGGATCTCGATGGGGCACTTCGCGGACTCGCACTTCTTGCCCTTGAGGAAGAGCTTGGTCTTCTCCCGGCGGCAGAGCTTGCAGTCCGCACCCGTGTAACGAGCCATTTCTCTCTATCTCCTGGAGCTCAGACGCGGCGGCGCTTGGGCGGACGGCAACCGTTGTGCGGAACGGGGGTCACGTCCTGGATGGACCCGACCTCGAGGCCGGTCGCCTGGAGCGAACGGATCGCGGTCTCACGGCCGGAGCCGGGGCCCTTGACGAAGACGTCGACCTTCCGCATGCCGTGCTCCATGGCGCGGCGGGCGGCGTTCTCGGCGGCCATCTGCGCGGCGAACGGGGTGGACTTGCGGGAGCCCTTGAACCCGACGTGGCCGGCGCTGGCCCAGGAGATCACGTTCCCGTTCGGGTCGGTGATCGAAACGATGGTGTTGTTGAACGTGCTCTTGATGTGGGCGTGCCCGTGAGCGACGTTCTTCTTTTCCTTGCGGCGCACCTTCTTCGGTGCGCCCTGGCGGCTCTTCGGCGGCATTTAGCGCTATCTCCTGAAATGTGGCTGCTAAGGACTACTTCTTGCCCGGCTTCTTCTTGCCGGCCACGGTCTTCTTCTTGCCCTTGCGGGTACGCGCGTTCGTCTGCGTCCGCTGACCGTGGACAGGCAGCCCCTTGCGGTGCCGGATGCCCTGGTAACAGCCGATTTCGATCTTGCGCCTGATGTCAGCCTGAACTTCGCGACGGAGGTCACCCTCGATCTTGAAGTTCGCCTCGATGTAGTCACGCATCGGCACGAGCTCAGAGTCGCTGAGCTGGTGGACACGCAGGTCGGGGCTGACGCCCGTCGCCTTCAGGATCTCCTGGGCGCGGGTGCGGCCGATTCCGTAAATGTAGGTGAGAGCGATCTCCAGCCGCTTGTCGCGGGGGAGGTCGACGCCAACCAGGCGAGCCATGGTCGGGCATTCTCCTTCGGTGTGGCGGAGGTCCTACGCCTCACTTCCCCTCCCCATGCCCGGGGTGAGGGCCCCGGCCTCCGACCGGGGGTCTCCCGCGTGGTACGGCAGGTGCCGCCTTCACGGGTGTGACGCGCGATTTCATTTTGCAGGCCCACATGGGTCGAGTCCGCTACGCGAGCGGACTCCGTGGGGCCTTGCGACAGCCTCTGACGGTCGAATCAACCTTGCTCCGCCCGGCGCGGCCCGCTCCCGCCAACCCCGCCGAAACCGGCTCGGCTTCCTCTTCCGTCAGCCCTGGCGCTGCTTGTGGCGCAGGTTGTCGCAGATCACCATGACGCGACCGTGCCGGCGGATCACCTTGCACTTGTCGCAGATCTTCTTGACGCTCGGCTTGACCTTCATAGTCCTTATTCGTTCCTCAGACAGCCCACCCTGAGCGGGAGGGCTACTTGTACCGGTAGACGATCCGCCCACGAGTCAGGTCGTAGGGGCTCAGTTCGACGACAACCCTGTCGTCGGGGAGGATCCGGATGTAGTGCATCCGCATCCGCCCGCTGATGTGGGCCAGGACCTTATGGCCGTTGTCGAGTTGCACCCGGAACATCGCGTTCGGGAGCGACTCAACCACAGTGCCCTCGATCTCGATGGCGCCGTCTTTCTTGGCCATGTCCCTCGCGTTTCACTGATCGGTCGTCTGAGGCTTCGGAACACTAATCAGCCGCGACCTTCGGGCGCTTCCAGAGAGCGGCAGCCAGCCAGACCGCCTGTGCGCAAAGGTCATAGTGAACCGACAAAGGAGTGTACGACAACGCGTTCCGAAAAGCGAAACGGACACATAGCGTCTCGACACAACCAGATAGCAGCCTACCCCAGATCATGAGCCGGATCGACGAGACGATCGGGTTCAGCGGCCCGGCACGGAAGATTTCCGCCGACGCCTCAGTGGGTTCGCACGCGAAAGGGGCCCGCCTCGAAAGGCGAGCCCCCCTTCACTGTCAGAGATCAGAACCCTTCACCCCAGCCACCGCAGTCGTCGAAGCGGTTGTCGCCCTCGCAGACGCGGATCTTGAAGTCGTCGAAGCCCTTGCTCTTCTTGAAGCCGCCGAAGCGGTCGAAGTGCTTGTGGCCGAACGTCTTGTAGTAGGAGGTGTGGAAGCCGAAGTCGTCGTGCCACTTGAACCAGACGTAGCTGTACTCGCGGTCGTGGTCCCTGTCGAACAGGTCGCCGAAGAACCAGTAGCGCCCATCCTGCTTGGACCAGTAGCCCTTGAAGTAGGACCGGTCACCGGAGCTCTCGCCAGAGCCGTACCTGGAGTAGTACGGGCCGAAGAAGTGCTTGGACGGACCCGAGGCCATGGCAGTGGCGCTCGAGGTGCTCGTGGCCGCCTGCGCGGGGCCGGCGACGAGCCCGGCCGCGAGCGCTCCGACGACTGCGGTGCCAGCGAGAATGGTGCGAATCGTTCGCATGTGTCCTCCAGTGAGACCCCGGAAGATGCTGCTCATCTCCGGACACCCATGAAGTTACGGACGATCCGCCTGCCGTTCTGCGCAGGAATACACACTCAGGCTGAACGTGCACAACGACACAAATCAGCACATCAGCGCTGTCGGGGCTCCCGGCCACCTGATCCCGTGCCGAAAATGGTGCTGACCAGCAGAATCGCACCCCAGGGCCCCATCACCCACAGAGGCCATGGATAGACGGCATCGCCGCTGGTGATGCTGACGATCAACCAGATCACCCAGTTGACGGCGCTCGCCGCCGCCCAAGAGGCCCAAACCGCCTTCAGCGCGGCACCACTGCGCGGCCGCGCCTGGCCTCTCGCCTGGACCGTCGCGGGCAGCGTGTGCAGATCGATCTCCGGCAGGTCCGAGGTGACCTTGGCCAGCTCGCCGTACGTGCGACTCTGGTAGACCTGCTCAAGGCGCTCGTTGAACTCGTCGACGTCGAGCCGGCCCTCCGCCATGTGCTCGCGTAGCACCGAGGCGACCCGGTCCCGGTCTCCGTCAGAGGCTCGCATCTCCGGGGTTGCCGCCATCACCATCTACTCCCGCTGATCCGCGTAATAAGACCATTATGTTGCATGGCCTGAGGCGCCGGGACGTACGGAATCCGGGGAGCATTCGTGGATCATCGCCACGGCGAAGATCCGACAGACGGGTGATCTAGTGCCGTGACCGCCAAGACTTGCGCGACGGGGCAAAGATTGGCGGGAGGGGCACTAGTTTTCGCCCGTCCGGGCGAGTAGCTCCCTGACGCGGGACTCGCCGCCGTCGAGCGCGGTCAGCACCCAGGGGCCGGCGTCGGTCACGGCGACACTGTGCTCGAAGTGGGCGGACGCCTTGCCGTCGAGGGTCACCACGGTCCAGTCGTCGCCGAGCACCTTCGTGCGGTCGGTGCCCAGATTCACCATGGGTTCGATGGCCAGGCACATGCCCGCCTCGAAGCGGGGGCCCCGGCCGGGACGGCCGTGGTTGGCCACCCACGGGTCCATGTGCATCTCGGTCCCGATGCCGTGCCCGCCGTACTCCTGGGGGATGCCGTAGCGCCCCTGGGAGCGCACGTAC
Organism: Microtetraspora sp.; assembly: GCA_044868295.1. Classification (GTDB taxonomy): domain Bacteria; phylum Actinomycetota; class Actinomycetes; order Streptosporangiales; family Streptosporangiaceae; genus JBIOWF01. Next base: position 30,596 of record JBIOWF010000191.1, read on the forward strand.
TTCTCGACCTGGAACCCGACGTCGGAAAGGTGCCCGCCGACCGTGAGCGCGGCGATGCCGCGCCACATGGCCTCCTCGGTCACCCGCATCAGCTCGGTCAGCTTGGGATCCACCTCGCCCACCGGGACGGTGATCGCGGAGTCGCCGTGCCAGCCGTCCAGGATGGCGCCGCAGTCGATGGAGATGATGTCGCCGTCGCGCAGCTTGCGCTTGTCGGTGGGGATGCCGTGGACGACCTCGTCATTGACCGAGGCGCAGATGGTGGCGGGAAAACCCTGGTAGCCCTTGAACGACGGAATGCCGCCCTCGGCCCGGATGGCCTCCTCGGCGACGGCGTCGAGATCGAGAGGCGTCAGACCGGGCTGGACCGACGACCGGAGCAGTTCGAGAGTCCTGCCCACGACGAGGCCGGCCGCTCGCATCTTGTCCAACTGCTCAGGCGTCTTAACCTGAATTCCGTGCTTGTTCTTCTTGAACACCTTTGGCACCCCCAGGGGGAGATTGTCCCATACGATCGCCACCCCACGGATGGGGTGGCGATCGCTGGGCTTCGTCAGTCGGCGAGCCGGCGCAAGGCCGCCATCGCCCGCTGGGTTACCTCCTCGACCGGGCCGGTCGCGTCGACCCCGACGAGGATTCCCTCATCCGCGTAATAGCGGATCAGTGGGGCCGTCTGCTGCTGGTAGACCTCCAGGCGGTGCCTGATGGTCTCCTCACGATCGTCGTCACGCTGGAACAACTCGCCGCCGCAGGCGTCGCAGACGCCTTCCACGGCCGGCGGGTCGAACAGGACGTGCCACACCTTGCCGCAGGAACGGCACGTCCGCCGCCCCGCGAGGCGCCGCACGACCTCGTCCTCGTCCACCACGAGCTCCAGGACGATGTCCAGGCCCGTGCCGAACTCGGCGAGCATCTTCTTCAAGATCTCCGCCTGCGGAACGTTACGGGGGAAACCGTCGAGCAGGAAGCCTTCCTGCGCGTCCTCCTCCGCGAGACGATCCCGCACCATGGCGACCGTCACCTCGTCCGGGACGAGGTCGCCGCGATCCATGTAGGCCTTGGCAAGCTTGCCGAGTTCCGTGCCGCCGGAAACGTTGGCACGGAAGATGTCACCTGTCGAGATTTTCGGGATCGACAGATGCGACGCGATGAACTGGGCCTGCGTCCCCTTGCCCGCTCCGGGGGGCCCGACCAGGACGACGCGCACTATCTCAGGAAGCCCTCGTAGTTACGCTGCTGAAGCTGGCTCTCGATCTGCTTGACCGTGTCCAGACCAACACCAACCATGATCAGAATGCTGGTCCCTCCGAACGGGAAGTTCTGGCTCGCACCGGCCACGGCCAGCGCGATGATCGGGATCAGTGAAATGAACCCCAGATACAGCGCGCCGGGCGCGGTGAGCCGCGTGAGCACGTAGTTGAGGTACTCAGCGGTCGGCCGGCCCGGACGGATGCCCGGAATGAACCCACCGTACTTCTTCATGTTGTCGGCCACTTCAACGGGGTTGAATGTGATGGACACGTAGAAGTAGGTGAAGAACACGATCAGCGTGAAGAACGTGGCCATATAGATGGGGTGGTCGCCCGTGACCAGGTTCTGCGCGAGCCACTCGACGACCGGTCCCGGGTTCTCGCTGTTGCCGAACAGCGTGACCATCAGCTGCGGAAGGTAGAGCAGCGAGGAGGCGAAGATGACCGGGATGATGCCGGCCTGGTTCACCTTCAGCGGGATGTAGGTCGAGGTGCCGCCGTACATCCGGCGGCCGACCATCCTCTTGGCGTACTGCACCGGGATGCGGCGCTGGGCCTGCTCCATGAAGACGACGAACGCGATCATGAATATGCCGACGATGAGCACCACGACGAACTTGAAGGCGCTCTGCCGGAAGATGTTCAGCAGCTCCGACGGGAAGACCGCGATGACCTGCGTGAAGATCAGGATGGACATACCGTTGCCCACCCCGCGGTCGGTGATGAGCTCACCCAGCCACATGATCACGGCGGTGCCGGCGGTCATCGTGACCACCATCGTCACGATGGTGAAGATGTCCTCGTTGATCAGGATGGGCAGGTTGTTGTTCGGGAAGAGCTGCCCGGAGCGCGCGAGCGCCACGAAGGCCGTCGACTGCAGGATCGCGAGACCGATGGTCAGATATCGCGTGTACTGCGTGATCTTGGCGGTGCCCGACTGGCCCTCCTTCTTCAGGGCCTCGAGCCGCGGGATCACGACGGTCAGGAGTTGCAGGATGATGCTGGCGGTGATGTAGGGCATGATGCCCAGCGCGAAGACTGAAAGCTTCAGCAGCGCGCCGCCGCTGAACAGCTGCACCATGCCGTAGATGTTGCCTGTGTCACCCGCCTGCGCCTGTTCCAGGGCTTTGCGGACGTTCCCGGCGTTGACGCCGGGAGTCGGAAGCACCGAGCCGAGCCGGAAGAGCGCGATGATGCCCAATGTGAAGAGCAGCTTCTTGCGCAGGTCAGGCGTCCGGAATGCCCGGGTAATCGCGGTTAGCACGGTCCCTCCTGCGCGCCTGTGACGCGGTAACGATCGGCGATGGTGCCGGGGGCGTCCATCGGCATGTCTTCTTGCCAGTCAGCGTTTTCGGACGTCGGGGCATGCCCGCCGCCCAGCGAACTCTAACGCACTAGGGGCGCGGAGGCTCATAACGAACCTCCGCGCCTCGTGCTGCGGGCCTACAGTTCGGAAGCCGAACCACCGGCCGCGGCGATCTTCTCCTTGGCGCTGGCGGAGAAGGCGTGCACCTGCACGTTCAACGCCACAGAGATCTCGCCGGTTCCCAGAACCTTGACAAGCTGGTTCTTGCGGACCGCACCCTTGGCGACCAGGCCCTCGACGGTGACGTCGCCACCCTCGGGGAACAGCTCGCCGAGCTTGTCCAGGTTGACGACCTGGTAGGTCGTCTTGAACAGCGCGTTGGTGAAGCCCTTCAGCTTCGGCAGCCGCCGCTGGAGCGGAATCTGGCCACCTTCGAAGCCGAGCGGAACCGTCGTACGGGACTTGGTGCCCTTGGTGCCACGACCGGCGGTCTTGCCCTTGGACGCCTCACCACGGCCCTTGCGGACCTTGGCCTTGTTGGCGCCGGGAGCCGGACGCAGGTCATGGAGCTTGAGCGGAGCGTTCTCAGTCATAACTAGTCGACCCCCTCTTCGGAAAGCACGGCCACCTCGACGAGGTGCGATACAACGGCGACCATGCCACGGATCTCGGGGCGGTCCTCCTTGACGACGACATCGCCGATTCGCTTCAGGCCCAGCGAACGCAGCGAGTCACGCTGGTTCTGCTTGCCACCGATCTTCGACCGGGTCTGGGTGATCTTCAGACGAGCCATCGACTAGCTCACCGCCTTCGCCGCCGCGGCGGCCTCCGCGAGGCCCTCGGCGCGAGCCTTGAGCATCGCCTTGGGAGCGACGTCCTCGATCGGCAGGCCACGGCGGGCCGCGATCTCCTCGGGGCGGCTGAGGCCCTTCAGAGCGGCCACCGTCGCGTGCACGATGTTGATCGGGTTGTCCGACCCGAGCGACTTCGACAGCACGTCGTGGATGCCGGCGCACTCCAGCACCGCGCGCACCGGACCACCCGCGATGACACCGGTACCGGGCGAGGCCGGACGCAGCAGGACGACGCCGGCGGCGTCCTCGCCCTGCACGGTGTGCGGGATGGTGCCCTGGATGCGCGGCACCTTGAAGAAGTGCTTCTTGGCCTCTTCGACGCCCTTGGCGATCGCCGCGGGCACCTCCTTGGCCTTGCCGTAGCCGACACCGACCAGGCCGTTGCCGTCGCCGACGATGACCAGCGCGGTGAAGCTGAAGCGCCGACCACCCTTGACGACCTTGGCCACTCGGTTGATCTTCACGACGCGCTCGATGTACGAGACGCCCTTGTCTGCGGCGCCACCGCGGCGATCGTCACGACGGTCCCGCCGCTCGCCACCGCCGCTTGCGCCGCGACGCGGAGCTGCAGCCATCAGTGGTTCCTCTTCTCATTGCTCATAGGACGGGCCATTGATTGCGGTCCTCGGGACGGAGCCATCAGAACTCCAGCCCGCTTTCACGGGCGCTGTCCGCGAGAGCCGCGAGGCGCCCCGCGTAACGGTTGCCACCACGGTCGAAGACGACAGCGGTGATACCGGCGGCCTTGGCCCGCTGAGCGAGAAGCTCGCCGACCTTCTTCGCCTTGTCGGTCTTGTCACCCTCGGCGGCGCGCAGCGAGGCGTCCATGGTGGACGCGCTCACCAGCGTGTGGCCCTGGGTGTCGTCGACGATCTGCACGAACAGGTGCCGCGTGGACCGGTTGACGACCAGGCGCGGACGCTCCTGCGTGCCGAAGACGTTCTTGCGCACACGGCCGTGACGGCGGGCTCGCGAAACGGTGCGAGTGGCGGTGTGCTTGCCGTACTTCGCAGCCATTGCTACTTACCAGCCTTTCCGACCTTGCGGCGGATAACTTCGCCCTGGTAACGCACGCCCTTGCCCTTGTACGGGTCGGGCTTGCGCAACTTACGGATGTTCGCGGCGACCTCGCCGACCTTCTGCTTGTCGATGCCGTCCACGTGGAACACGGTCGGCCTCTCGACACGGAAGGTCACGCCCTCGGGGGCGTCGACGATCACCGGGTGGCTGAAGCCCAGAGAGAACTCCAGCTGCGTCGGGCCCTTGGCCTGAACGCGGTAACCGACACCGACGATCTCCAGCGACTTGGTGTACCCCTGGGTCACACCGGACACCATGTTGGCGATCAGTGTGCGAGACAGGCCGTGCAGCGCACGCACCTTGTTCTCGTCGTTGGGGCGGGTGACGGCGATGGTGCCGTCCTCGGCCCGAGCCACCTCGATGGGCTCCGCGACCGTGTGAGAAAGCGTGCCCTTCGGGCCCTTGACCTGGACATCCCGGCCGTCAATGGTGATGTCAACACCAGTCGGTACGGGGATGGGCAGCCGTCCGATTCTCGACATGCTGTGGTTCCTCCCCTCTTACCAGACGTAGGCGAGGACTTCCCCGCCCACTCCACGCTTGCCGGCCTGCTTGTCCGTCATGAGGCCGCCGGACGTCGAAATGATCGCGACGCCCAGACCGCCCAGAACGCGGGGCAGGTTGTCCTTCTTGGCATAGACCCGCAGACCGGGCTTGGAAACCCGGCGCAGGCCCGCGAGCGAACGCTCACGGGTCGGCCCGAACTTGAGCTCCACCACGAGGTTCTTGCCGACCTTGGCGTCCTCGACGCTCCAGGCCTGGATGTAACCCTCCTGCTGGAGGATCTCGGCGATGTGCGCCTTGATCTTCGAGTAGGGCATGGTCACTGTGTCGTGATAGGCCGAGTTCGCGTTGCGCAGACGCGTCAGCATGTCTGCGATCGGGTCGGTCATCGTCATGGCCGGTGGCCTTCCTCACCGCGGTTTCCCTGTTCCGTACAGGCCGGGGACCTACGGTGTGGTCGTGGACGCCTGTGACGGCGCCCGGTTGATATGACTTCTTGCGTACGGCCGGAGCCGTGCGGGGCAGACCCCGCACGGGACTACCAGCTCGACTTGGTGATGCCGGGAAGCTCGCCCCGGTGCGCCATCTCGCGGAAGCACACACGGCACAGCCCGAACTTGCGGTAGACGGCGCGCGGCCGGCCACAGCGCGTGCAACGAGTGTACGCACGGACCTCGAACTTTGCCTTACGCGCTGCCTTGACCTTCAGCGATGTCTTCGCCATGATCAGGCCTCCTTGAAGGGGAACCCGAGGAGCTTCAGCAGCGCCCGGCCCTGGTCGTCATTCTTTGCGGTGGTCACGACCGTGATGTCCATGCCCCGCTGCCGGTCGACCTTGTCCTGGTCGACCTCGTGGAACATGACCTGCTCGGTGAGCCCGAAGGTGTAGTTGCCGTTGCCGTCGAACTGCTTCGGCGACAGGCCACGGAAGTCCCGGATACGCGGCAGCGCCAGCGACAGCAGCCGGTCGAGGAACTCCCACATGCGGTCGCCGCGCAGCGTCACGTGCGCGCCGATCGGCATGCCCTCACGCAGCTTGAACTGCGCGATGGACTTGCGGGCGCGGGCGACGGCCGGCTTCTGGCCGGTGATCACGGTGAGGTCGCGGACGGCGCCCTCGATGAGCTTCGAGTCGCGAGCGGCCTCGCCGACGCCCATGTTCACCTTGATCTTGGTGATCGCGGGCACCAGCATGATGTTCTCGAAGCCGAACTCCTCGCGCAGCTTCGCGATGATCTCCTCGCGGTAGCGCTGCTTGAGGCGCGGGATCGTGCGCTCGGCGGTCTCAGTGGTGGCGGTCATCAGTTGTCCTCACCCGTCTCGTCGGTCTCGGCCTTCGCCGAAGCCTTCTTGGCGGGCTTCTCGTCATCCTTGAGCTTCTTGACGTTGCTCACGTGGATGGGGGCCTCCATGGTCTGCACGCCGCCTTCCTTGGCGCCGCGCGGACCCTGGTGGGTCACCTTGGAGTGCTTCTTGACCAGGTTCACGCCTTCGACCACCACGCGGTCCTCGCGCGGAAGGGCGGCGATGACCCTGCCCTTGGCACCCTTGTCCTTGCCGGCGATGACCTGGACCAGGTCACCCTTCTTCACATGCAGCTTCGGCATTACAACACCTCCGGGGCGAGCGAGATGATGCGCATGAACTTCTTGTCACGCAGCTCGCGGCCGACCGGGCCGAAGATACGCGTGCCCCGGGGGTCACCGCTGTCCTTGATGATGACCGCGGCGTTCTCGTCGAAGCGGATGTAGGAGCCATCGGGGCGGCGGCGCTCCTTGACGGTGCGCACCACGACGGCCTTGACGACATCACCCTTCTTGACGCCACCACCGGGGATGGCGTCTTTCACGGTTGCGACGATGATGTCGCCGATTCCCGCGTAGCGCCGACCCGAGCCGCCGAGCACGCGGATGCAGAGGATCTCCTTGGCACCCGTGTTGTCGGCGACCTTGAGTCGCGACTCCTGCTGGATCACGTCAACTCCTGTGTGTCGCGCCGGTTCTCACCTTCACGGTGAGCCTGGCGGAACCTGATGTGGTCTTTTTCCCCCGGCGACAGCTTCTCGGCCGCCGCCGCGGGCGGACCGGATTCCTCCGGCCCCTTGGACACCGTCATGGGGGATGGTCTCCCATCCCCCACGAGGCGCGTCTGTGTTCTGCCTGTTACTTGGCCTTCTCGAGGATCTCGACGACCCGCCAGCGCTTGCTGGCGGACAGCGGCCGGGTCTCCATCAGGAGAACGCGGTCGCCGACACCGCACGTGTTCTGCTCGTCGTGAGCCTTGTACTTCGTCGTACGGCGAATGACCTTGCCGTAGAGCGGGTGCTTGACGCGGTCCTCGACGGCGACGACGACGGTCTTCTCCATCTTGTCGCTGACGACCAGGCCCTCACGGGTCTTGCGGTAGTTCCGCGTCGTCTTCTCAGTTGCTTCAGCCATCGCTCGGCTCCTTCTCGACCGTGACGATGCCGAGCTCCCGCTCGCGCATCACGGTGTAGATACGGGCGATCTCGCGGCGGACGGCACGCAGCCGCCCGTGGCTCTCCAACTGTCCGGTCGCCGCCTGGAAACGGAGGTTGAAGAGCTCCTCCTTGGCTTCCTTGAGCTTCTGGACCAGGGCGTCCTGGTCCTCCACTCGCAGCTCACCGGCGGTCAGGCCCTTAGCCATCACGCCTCACCCACTTCACGCTTAACGAACTCCAGGGAGCACAGCATGGGGAGCTTGTGCCTGCACATCACGCCTCCCCAACCTCTCGCTTAACGAACCGGCACTTCATCGGGAGCTTGTGCATCGCACGCCGGAGGGCCTCGCGGGCCACCGGCTCGGCAACGCCGGAGAGCTCGAACATGACTCGGCCGGGCTTGACATTGGCGATCCACCACTCCGGAGAACCCTTACCGGAACCCATACGGGTCTCGGCCGGCTTCTTGGTGAGGGGACGGTCCGGGTAGATGTTGATCCACACCTTGCCACCACGGCGGATGTGCCGGGTCATGGCGATACGCGCGGCCTCGATCTGGCGGTTGGTCACGTAGGAGTGCTCAAGCGCCTGGATGCCGAACTCGCCGAAGACGACCCTGGTGCCGCCCTTGGCCGCACCGTGCCGGTCGGGCCGGTGCTGCTTGCGGTGCTTGACCCTGCGCGGGATCAGCATGGTCAGCTCCCTTCAGCACCCGGCTGCTCCGCCGGGCCGGTCTCGGGGGCAGCCTGCGAGGCCGCCTCGGTTCTGGGTGCGCGGTCGGTACGGCCGCCCGCACCTGCGCCACGGCGGGGACGGTCGCCGCCACCACGACGCGGACGGTCGCCGCCGCCGCCGCGACGGTCGTCACGCTCGCGACGCTGACCCGCACGGGCTCCGGCCGCGGCAGCCTCGCGCTCAGCGCGGCTGGTCGGGGCCTCACCCTTGTAGATCCAGACCTTCACGCCGATGCGGCCGAAGGTGGTCTTGGCCTCGTAGAGGCCGTAGTCGATGTCGGCGCGGAGCGTGTGCAGGGGCACGCGGCCCTCGCGGTAGAACTCCGAACGGGACATCTCAGCGCCACCGAGACGACCGGAGCACTGGACACGGATGCCCTTGGCGCCGCTCTTCATGGCGGACTGCATGGCCTTACGCATGGCACGGCGGAACGAGACGCGGCTGGACAGCTGCTCGGCCACGCCCTGCGCGACGAGCTGCGCGTCGATCTCGGGGTTCTTCACCTCGAGGATGTTCAGCTGGACCTGCTTCTTGGTCAGCTTCTCCAGGTCGCCGCGGATGCGGTCCGCCTCCTGGCCGCGACGGCCGATGACGATGCCCGGCCGGGCGGTGTGGATGTCGACCTGGACGCGGTCGGTCGTACGCTCGATCTCGACCTTGGAGATACCGGCCCGCTCCATGCCCTTCTGCAGCATGCGACGGATCGCCACGTCCTCGGCGACGTACGACTTGTACAGCTTGTCGGCGTACCACCGGCTCTTGAAGTCGGTCGTGATGCCGAGGCGGAACCCGTGCGGGTTAACCTTCTGGCCCACTATCGGGTCCTTCCCTTCGGCTCGCGGGACTCCACGATCACGGTGATGTGGCTCGTCCGCTTGTTGATCCGATAGGCACGACCCTGGGCGCGTGGCCGGAACCGCTTGAGCGTCGGTCCCTCATCGACCCACGCGCGGCTCACGAAGAGCGTGTCACGGTCGAGCTTGAAGTTGTGCTCAGCGTTCGCTATCGCGCTCGAGAGCACCTTGTACACGGTCTCGCTCGCCGACTGGGGAGCGAACTGCAGCACGGCCTGCGCCTCCGAAGCGGGCAGCCCGCGAATGAGGTCCACCACACGGCGGGCCTTCCGGGGCGTGTGGCGCGCGAACCGCGCCTGTGCCCTGGCTTCCATCGCTGTCTCCTCTGATGCTTACTGCTTCGATTGGTCGAGTCCGCCTCGCCTTGCACAGTCCGGTCGGCTTTCGCTTCCGGCCCGTGCCCAGCTCGGCTTCCTCTCCCTAAGGCGCTTACCGCCGGCTGCGGCGGTCTTCCTTGACGTGGCTGCGGAACGTGCGCGTGGGCGCGAACTCTCCGAGCTTGTGGCCGATCATCGACTCGGTGACGAACACCGGGACGTGCTTGCGGCCATCGTGGACGGCGATCGTGTGACCGAGCATGTCGGGCACGATCATGGAGCGCCGCGACCACGTCTTGATGACGTTCTTGGTGCCCTTCTCGTTCTGCACCTCCACCTTCTTGATGAGGTGGAGGTCCACGAAAGGACCCTTCTTAAGGCTACGTGGCATTTCGGCTGCTCCTACCGCTTCTTCCTCTTGCTCCGACGACGGATGATCAGCCGGTCGCTGGCCTTGTTCGCCTGGCGGGTGCGACCCTCGGGCTTGCCCTTCGGGTTCACCGGGTGACGACCGCCGGAGGTCTTGCCCTCACCACCGCCGTGCGGGTGGTCGACCGGGTTCATGGCGACACCGCGGACCGTGGGGCGCTTGCCCTTCCAACGGTTACGGCCGGCCTTACCGATGTTGATGTTGGCCTGCTCGGCGTTGCCCACCTGGCCGACGGAGGCCCGGCAGCGAACGTCGACCTGGCGCATTTCTCCGGACGGCATACGCAGCGTGGCGTAGGTGCCCTCCTTCGCGAGCAGCTGGATCTGCGCGCCGGCGCTACGGCCGAGCTTCGCGCCACCGCCCGGACGGAGCTCCACCGCGTGGATGAAGGTACCGGTCGGGATGTTGCGCAGCGGCAGGCAGTTGCCCGGCTTGATGTCGGCGCCGGGGCCGTTCTCGACGCGGTCCCCCTGCTTGAGGCCGGTCGGCGCGAGAATGTAGCGCTTCTCGCCGTCGGCGTAGTGCAGCAGCGCGATGCGGGAGGTCCGGTTCGGGTCGTACTCGATGTGAGCGACCTTCGCGGGGATCCCGTCCTTGTCGTGGCGGCGGAAGTCGATGATCCGGTAGGCGCGCTTGTGCCCGCCACCCTGGTGCCGGGCGGTGACCCGGCCATGGACGTTACGACCACCCTTGCTGTGCAGGGGAGCAAGCAGCGACTTCTCGGGCGTGCTGCGCGTGATCTCGGCGAAGTCCGAGACGCTCGCGCCGCGGCGACCCGGGGTCGTCGGCTTGTACTTACGGATGCCCATCTTTTTCGTTCATCCTTCGTCGGTTTAACCGGTCGGGGTCCGCCTCACGGCGGTCCCCCCGGTGCTAACTACTTGGTCGAGTCGACCTCGCCTCGCGGCGAGGCCCCCTCTTCCTCTACGCGGCGGACCTTCAGCCGATCTGACCGAAGATGTCGATCCGGTCGCCCTCCACCAGGCTCACGATTGCGCGCTTGGTGTCGGGACGCTGACCGAAGCCGTGCTTGGTCCGCTTACGCTTGCCCTGGCGATTGATCGTGTTGACGCTGGTGACCTTGACGCCGAAGATCTGCTCAATAGCGATCTTCACCTGCGTCTTGTTGGCACCCTTGCGCACCAGGAACGTGTACTTGTTGTGCTCATCGATCAGGCCGTAGCTCTTCTCGGAGACGATCGGCTTGAGGATGATGTCGCGCGGGTCGGCGATCTTCTGCATCAGGCCTCTTCCTTCCCGCTCTTCGCCAGCCGCGCCACGACCTGGTCGTAGGCCTCCTGAGTGAAGACCACGTCGTCGTAGCACAGCACGTCGTAGGTGTTCAGCTGGCCCGCGTCCAGCAGGTGGACCTCGGGCGCGTTGCGCAGGCTGAGCCAGGTCAGCTCGTCGGACTCGTCGACGACGACCAGCACGCTGCGCGCCTGCGTGATCTTCCGGAGCGACTCCAGAGCCGCCTTGGTCTTGGGCGTGTCACCCGTGACCAGGCCGCTCACCACGTGCACGCGACCGCCGCCGGCCCGGTCGGAGAGGGCACCGCGAAGCGCGGCGGCCTTCATCTTCTTGGGCGTCTTCTGCTCGTACGAGCGGGGCTGCGGGCCGTGGACGACGCCACCACCGGCGAACTGCGGGGCGCGGGTCGAACCCTGACGGGCGCGACCGGTGCCCTTCTGGCGGTACGGCTTCTTGCCACCGCCGCGGACTTCACCACGGGTCTTGGTCGCGTGGGTGCCCTGCCGGCGAGCGGCGAGCTGGGCGACGACGACCTGGTGGATCAGCGGGATGTTGACCTTGGCGCCGAAGATGTCCTCCGGCAGGTCGACGGTGCCCTGCTTGGCGCCGCCGGCGTCGAGGACGTCAATGGTCGAGCTCACTTGGCCACAGCCCCCTTCTTGGCAGCGGTGCGGATGAGGACCAGGCTGCCGTTGGCGCCGGGAACCGCACCCTTGATCAGGATGAGGCCCTTCTCGGCGTCCACGGCGTGGATCTTCAGGCTCTGGATGGTCGTGCGGACGTTGCCCATCCGACCGGCCATGCGCAGGCCCTTGAAGACTCGGCCCGGGGTGGCGCACCCGCCGATGGAACCCGGCGAGCGGTGCTTGCGCTGGGTACCGTGCGAGGCGCTCAGGCCGCGGAAGTTGTGGCGCTTCATGACGCCCGCGAAGCCCTTGCCCTTGCTCTTGCCCGTGACGTCGATGAACTGCCCGGCCTCGAACGTGTCCGCGAGGACCTCCTGGCCGATGGTGTACTCGGCGGCGTCGTCGGTGCGGACCTCGGCGAAGTAGCGGCGCGGGGTGATGTCGTGCTTACGCAGGTAGTCGCCGAGCGGCTTGTTGACCTTGCGCGGGTCGACCTGCCCGTATCCCAGCTGGACGGCGGAGTAGCCGTCCTTCTCCGGAGTGCGGACCCGGGTCACCACGCACGGACCGGCCTCGACGACGGTCACCGGGACGATCCGGTTCGCCTCGTCGAAGACCTGGGTCATGCCGAGCTTCTTGCCCAGGACGCCCTTGATCTGCTTAGCCATGTCAGTGCGTTCCCTCAGAGCTTGATCGAGATGTCGACGCCGGCGGGGAGGTCGAGTCGCATGAGCGAGTCGACCGTCTTGGGCGTCGGGTCGATGATGTCAATCAGCCGCTTGTGCGTGCGCATCTCAAAGTGCTCGCGGCTGTCCTTGTACTTGTGCGGCGACCGGATGACGCAGTACACGTTCTTCTCGGTCGGCAGCGGCACCGGGCCAGCGACCTTGGCGCCGGTCCGCGTCACCGTCTCGACGATCTTCTTGGCCGAGCTGTCGATGACCTCGTGGTCATACGCCTTGAGCCTGATGCGGATCTTCTGTCCCGCCATAATGGCCTCGGTGTCCTTCGCTGTCGTCTGAACAAGTATCGTGCGGCCGAAGGCCGCTGAATGTCCCACGTAGCAGACACGCCGGCCTGCGATTTTCTTCCGTGATCCGGCAGTTGCCTCGGTCACTTCCCGGTCATCGGAGTCCGATGGCCGGATGCGGGCCGAGCCAGCTGCGGGATCACGGTTCGTGGGGCGGGAGTCTCGCGACCCCCTTCGTGGTTCGGCGGTCAGGCCCTC
>JBIOWF010000192.1:0-10748 GCA_044868295.1 Microtetraspora sp.
CGTGTGCTCTTCCGATCTCGCGCTCGTCGACGTGCTCGCCGCCCTGGTCGCCCATCTCACGCACGCCGACGCCATGGTGCTCCTGTCGGATGTCGACGCCCTCTACGACGACGACCCCCGCAAGGACGGCTCGCAGCGGATCGCCGAGGTCCGCGGCCCGCAGGACCTGGACGGCGTCGAGCTGGGCACGTCCGGCCGGGTCGGCACCGGCGGCATGATCACCAAGGTGCAGGCGGCGCGCATCGCGACCGGAGCGGGCGTTCCCGTGGTCCTCACCGCCGCCGCGCACGCCGCGCAGGCGTTGACCGGCGAGGACGTCGGCACCTACTTCCACCCGGGCGGGCGCCACCCCGGCACCCGGCTGCTCTGGCTGGCCCACGCCGCCACCGGCCGCGGGCGGCTGCACCTGGACGCCGGTGCCGTCGAGGCCGTCGTGCGGCGGCGCATGTCGCTGCTGCCCGCTGGAGTGGTCAAGGTCGAGGGCGACTTCGCCGCCGGTGATCCGGTGGACCTGCTCGGCCCCGACGAGTCGGTGGTCGCCCGTGGCCTGGTGAACTTCGACGCGGGCGAGATCCCGGGCCTTCTCGGCAGGTCCACGCGGGAGCTGGCGAGCGAGCTCGGTCCGGAATACGAACGCGAGCTCATCCACCGAGACGACATGGTCATACTGGAGACCCGTTCCTAGGAGTACAGGCATGTCTGAGGCAGAAGACTTCCTGAAGGTCGCTCACGCGGCCAAGGCCGCCGCCACGGAGCTGGCGCCGATGCCGCGCGTGCCCAAGGACAGGGCGCTGCGCGCCATCGCCGACGCCCTTGAGGCCCGCTCGGCCGAGATCGTCGCGGCCAACGCGGTCGACGTGGAGAAGGCCAGGGAGGGCGGCACATCCGAAGCCATGATCGACCGCCTTCGGCTCGACACCGGGCGGATCCAGAAGATCGCGGCAGCCGTACGGGACGTGGCGGACCTGCCCGACCCGGTCGGCGAGGTCGTCCGCGGCAACACGCTGCCGAACGGGCTGGAGCTGCGCCAGGTCCGGGTGCCGCTCGGGGTCATCGGGATCATCTACGAGGGCCGTCCCAACGTGACGGTGGACGCCGCGGCCCTCTGCCTCAAGAGCGGTAACGCGGTGCTGCTGCGCGGCTCGTCCAGCGCGTACAACTCCAACGCGATCCTGGTGCGGATCATGCAGGACGCGCTGGCCGCGACCGAGGTGCCGGCGGGAGCCGTACAGCTCGTGCCGGGGCTGACCCGTGAGTCGGTCAAGCACCTGATGCGCGCCCGCGGGCTCGTCGACGTGCTCATCCCGCGCGGCGGCGCCTCGCTGATCAGCAGCGTCGTCGAGGAGTCGACCGTCCCGGTGATCGAGACGGGCGTGGGCAACTGCCACGTCTACGTCGACGCCGACGCCGACATCGAGACAGCCCTCTCCATCCTGGTCAACGCCAAGGCGCAGCGTCCCTCGGTGTGCAACGCGGCCGAGACGTTCCTCGTGCACTCCGGCATCGCCGACGAATTCGTGCCCAGGGCGCTCGCGGCGCTCAAGGACGCGGGCGTGACCGTCCACGGGGACGAGCGCGTGCGCGGCTACAGCGCGGACGTCGTCCCGGCCACGGAAGAGGACTTCCTCGCGGAGTATCTCTCGCTCGACATCGCCGCCGCCGTCGTCGACTCGCTCGAGGACGCGGTCGCGCACATCAGGAAGTACGGCTCCGCGCACACGGACGCGATCGTCACGCGGTCCCAGAAGGCCGCCCGGCGGTTCGTGGCGATCGTGGACTCGGCCGCCGTCGCGGTCAACGCCTCGACCCGCTTCACCGACGGTGGCGAGTTCGGCTTCGGGGCGGAGATCGGCATCTCCACCCAGAAGCTGCACTCGCGCGGCCCGATGGGCCTGCCGGAGCTCACCTCCACCAAGTGGATCTACACCGGCGACGGCCACATCAGAAGCTAGCGGCCACCAGCGTGGGGGTGAACTGAAGCCCACGCCCGCGCCGGCCACTCGGAAGCCGGCCGCCACGAGCGTGGGATGTGAGCTGAGATCCGTGTCCCGCGCCGGCCGCTCAGAAGCCGGCTGCCACGAGCGTGGGGCGTGAGCTGAGGCCCGCGTCCCGCGCTCGGAGTGCCACGTCCATTCGGCTGGTGGCGTGCATCTTCGCCAGGACGTTGCTCACGTGGTTGCGGACGGTCTTGGTGCTCAGGCACAGGGCATGGGCGATCTCCGCGTTGGACCGGCCGTCGGCCAGGTGCTCCAGGATCTCGTGCTCGCGCTGCGTCAGGCCGGGAAAGGCGGACCGGGCGCCCGGCTCCGTGAGGCGGCTGCGCACGCGGCTGCCGGCGGCGCGGCAGAAGACCATATGCCCGACCGCGACCGATCGCACCGCCGCCGCGATCTCGGCGGGCCTCGCGTCCTTGTGCAGATAGCCGTACGCGCCGGCGCGGATCGCGGCGAGCAGGCCGAGGTCGCCGTCGTCCGGGCCGAGCGCGAGCACCCGCGCTCCCGGGCAGCGGCGGTGGATGTGGCCGACGGTCTCACCGCTGCCGGGCATGGTGAGGTTCATCAGAACCACGTCGGGCTGGGCGCGGACGGTCAGCCGCAGGGCGGAGAGCCCGTCGCAGGCCGTCCCGGCCACGCTGATGTCAGGCGTCAGGTCGAGGGCGAACCGGATCCCGTCGATGAACAACGGGTGGTCGTCGGCGACTACCACGGTGATGGCGGCGGAGGAGTCAATCGTCGTCATTTCGCGTCTCTGCTCAGAAGTGCGGGCTTGGCGGGCGGCCATGCCAAGCTTTTCGACCTTCGCTTGTGCCCGGGTTGGCATTGGCTTGGATCGGACCAACGGTGAGGCTTGGACGACGGTGTGTCGCTGCGTGTAATCGGGGAGTGACCACGTTTCACTGGCCTGCATGGAAATTGTGGTCGCCCTTGGCATGGCGGCAGCCGTGGTCGCCGGCGCGGACCGGCTGATGCTGTGGCTGGAGAGCCGCGGCCACGTGAACTGGCGGCGCACCGGCAGGAAGAAGCTGCCGGCCGAGCCTGCCGTAGGGCTGGAGCACCTGCTCGGGAAAGGCGAGCGGTCCCGATGAGACGTGTTCTCTACGACATAGCCGCCATGCTCGGCCGGGCGATCGTCGGCATGATCTTCGTCACGCGCGGCTGCGCGAAGTACGCCGACGGGATCGACGTCACGACCAAGAAGTTCACGCACTGGGGGATCCCCTGGCCGCGCGGCTCAGCGTGGTTCGCGACCACCGTCGAGCTGGGCGGCGGCGTGTTGCTGATCCTCGGCCTGGTCACCTCTTTCGTCGGACTCGCGCTGTTCGTGCTGATGTCGGGCACCTTCGCCTTCGTGAACGTCGGCCATGGCATCCGGTTGGACAGCGATGGGTCCGGGCTGGTGCTCGCGCTCGGCGCACTGGCCCTGCTGGTCGCCGTCGCCGGTCCCGGGCGAGCCAGTCTGGACTATTTCTTCTTCGGGCGCCGCCGCCTGGAGGTCGCTCCCATCCTGGTCTAGCCCGGCCGGCTGCCAGGTCCCCGGCCACAATGAACACGTAAGCCGACGTTGATCATGCAGATTCCGGGGCGAACGCCGCCTGCCACGGCGCTTCTGTGTTCATCGTGACCGCTCGAGCGGCGGACTCGGGTGTCTCGGCGTGGCGTCCTGGAATTGTCGGAGGGCCCCGCTAGGGTTGTCCACCCTATGGCTGGACGTCTTGGGCGGGTCGGCCCGTACACGCTGCTGGAGCGGCTGGGCCGGGGCGGCATGGGTGAGGTCTACCTCGCCAGCAATCGCCGTGGCAAACAGGTCGCCGTCAAGATGCTCCGGGAACCCATCGAGGACGACCCCGAGGCACGATTACGCCTCGACCGCGAGGTGCGCGCCCTGCGCCGGGTGGAGAGCCCCTACGTCGCCCAGGTTCTGGACGCCGATCTGTCCGGCGACCGGCCCTACCTCGTCATGGAGCACATCAAGGGAGACTCCCTTCTCGATGCCGTACGGCGGGGCGGCCCTTTCCCCGAACCCGACCTGATCCCCCTCGCCCAGGGCCTCGCCACGGCCTTGGCGATCGTCCACGCGGCCGGGGTCGTGCACCGCGACCTCAAGCCGGCCAACATCCTGGTCGGCGCGGACGGGCCCGTGCTGATCGACTTCGGCATCGCCCAGGTCCTCGACGCGACCCGGCTGACCATGACAGGGACCTTCCTCGGCACTCCCGGGTACGCCGCACCGGAGCTCTTCGCCGATGAGACGGTGGGAGAGCCCGCCGACATCCACGCCTGGGCCGCGACGGTCGCGTTCGCCGCCACCGGACGGCCCACGTTCGGCCGGGGAACCGTCGAGTCCCAGATGTACGCGATCCTCCACGGGCAGGCCGATCTCGCGGGGGTGCCCGCCGCGCTGCTGCCCCTCGTCCGGGCGGCGCTGCACCGAGATCCCGGCCGGCGGCCGACCGCCGCGCTCCTCGCCGACCGGCTCGCCCGGCTCGCCCGCGCCACCGAGACGGCGACCGGGAGGGCGGAGACGGGCGCGGCGAAGGCCACCTCGACGCGGTCACGCCGGACTTCTGCCGACGAGGAGCAGAGCCGTACTGCGAAGCGGGGCTCCAAGGGCAAGAAGGCCGACGAGGCCGCCCCGGAAGGCCATGCAGCCGAGGCGGCGGAGGCCACGGGCGGCAGGACCACGCGCCGCCGTACGACGGCCGAGACGGGCGCGGCCCGCGGCGGCGCGGCCACCGCCTCTCGCCGCGCCGCGTCCAGAAAGAGCGGCAGCCGCACCGGCACGGCGTTGGCGGCGGAGACGGCCGCCGACGCGACGCCCGGGATACCCACGGGCAACGCGGCCCTGGTCGTGCTCGCGTTGCTCGCTGTGCCGTGCGTGGTGACGTCGGTGGTCTATCCGCTCGCCGCCTTCGCCATCACCGGCGTGTTCGGGGTGGTGACCAGGGCCATGTGGACCGGGCACTGGCTGGTGCGCAACCGCAGGTCCCAGCGGGCCCGCGGGATCCTGCGCACGCTGGCATTCCCCGTGACCCTGGCCGGCTCGCTGGTGTCCTTCGTCGCGTGGCCCGGGTTGCCCGCCGCCGCGGCGGCCTTCGTCACGCTCTGGGCGACCGCCGGCGCACGCCTGGAACCCGAGTGGTGGACCCAGACGGTGCCGGTGACGGTCGCCGGAGTCGTCTTCGGCGTGGTCAGCGGCGGGATCATCGGCCGCGAGATCGAACGCGTCGGTGCCGAGATGCCAGAGCTTCGGAGGGAGGGCCTGCGGGCGCTCGCCGTGCTCGGCGGCTTCGTCGCCCTGTGCGCGGCAGCCGTACGAGCTGTGTCCCTGTTCGTGTAGGGACTCATGTGAAGGCTCGTCCAGGACCCGTCCGAAGGGGTGCTCTCATTCAAGGAGCGCCCTCAGGAGGCGAACCTGCCGTTCTGTTGAAGATCGGTCGTCCCGTTGGGGAGGGTCGCCGCGATGCCGAGATCCAGGGCCCGGTTTCCCTCGGGTGGGCCTTTCGCGTGTCGACCAGTGGGGTTTCCCTGGATCTGCGGCTTCTAGTTCTCCCTCCGGGCGAACCTGTTGAAGATGCGCTCGCCGGCGTTGACGGCGCCTTCGGCGACGTCGCGGAGCACGCCGATGAAGGGGTCCTGGGACTGGGCCCACGACTCGCGGTAGGAGTTGGCGGCGGCCTTGACCTCCTCGGAGACCTTGGCGTTGGCGTCGTCCTCACGGCGCGGGTAGTTGCCGGCCAGGATCGCCTCGAACTCGCCGCCGCGGCGCCAGCGATCCAGCTCGGCGACGCGGGTGACCGCGAACGGGTGGGTGGTGCCGAGAAGGTTGAGGACCTTGAGCAGGCCGTCGCGGACGTCACCGGCCGTGTCGTACTCGCGGGCCTGGTCGAGGAAGGCCTCGATGTTCATCTCGTGCAGCCGCGAGCCGCCGGCGAGCTTCATGAGGGCCCGCAGCGCCGCGTCGGCGTCCTGCCCCGCCAGCAGGCCACCCCGGTCGGCCGACATCTCGGCCTTGCGCTGCCACTCCTCAAGAGCCGCGACGATGACCCGCAGGCCGATGTAGCCGAGCGGGATCCAGGCCACCCGGGTGGCGAGGCGGGTGAGGATGGCCAGCATCGTGCCGTAGACGGCGTGGCCGGACAGGATGTGCGACGTCTCGTGACCGACGACGAATCGCAGCTCCTCCTCGTCCATCAGATCGAGCAGGCCGGTGGAGACGACGATGAACGGTTCGTCGAAGC
This sequence comes from Microtetraspora sp., assembly GCA_044868295.1. Lineage (GTDB taxonomy): Bacteria > Actinomycetota > Actinomycetes > Streptosporangiales > Streptosporangiaceae > JBIOWF01. The sequence goes on from JBIOWF010000192.1 coordinate 6,239, forward strand.
CGATCGCCATCGCGTAAACCTTGGGGTCCTGTTGCACGTAGATCTCCGGGATCCGGTGAAGATCCAGGATGTACGCGCTGTCGCGGCCCATGTCGTAGAGCGCGCGAAACTGTGTGTCGGTCGTGCGCACCGCGGAGGCCAGGAACATCAGGCGCAGGCGGCGCTCACTGAACAGGCCAGACATGCGCTTGAGCACCGAGTCGAACCCACTGAGCGAACGCATCGCGACCAGGGCAGATCGGTCGGCGGGGTGTTCGTAGGCTCTGGAGCTGATGCCGGGTAGCTGTACACGATTGCGATCCGGAGTGGTCATGCTCCGAATGCTATGTCCGAGCGGGCGACCGCGCGCGAAGGTAAGGGGCGGGTTCAAATGGTGCCCAACTTGCAGGTTATGGTCCCTCCCATGAGGAATGGGGCCACAACGCGGCGTCTGGGCGTAATGGGCGGTACGTTCGACCCGATCCACCATGGCCATCTCGTCGCGGCCAGCGAGGTCGCCCATCATTTCGAGCTGGACGAGGTGGTGTTCGTTCCCACCGGGCGGCCCTGGCAGAAGGCCGACACGACGGTGTCGGCGACCGAGGACCGCTATCTGATGACCGTGATCGCCACGGCGTCGAACCCCCGGTTCTCCGTCAGCCGGGTGGACATCGACCGGCCAGGACCGACGTACACGATAGACACCCTGCGCGACATCGCGAAAACATATGGCTCCAACGTGGAGCTCTACTTCATCACCGGAGCGGACGCCCTCGCTCAGATCCTCAGCTGGCGGGACGTCGACGAACTGTTCACCATCGCCCATTTCGTGGGTTGCACCCGCCCCGGCCACCCCCTGCTCGACCCCGGCCTGCCGGAGGGCAAGGTCAGCCTGATCGAGATCCCGGCGCTGTCGATCTCCTCCTCCGAGTGCCGCCAGCGCGTCGCCGACGGCGAACCGATCTGGTATCTCGTCCCGGACGGCATCGTGCAATACATCAACAAACGCGGCCTCTACCGTGAGACGGCCCTCTGACCAGGCCCTGAGCGTCGGCCGAGCGCCACTTCGGGCGGGATCGCGGCGAGGCCGAGAGGACGCGGCCGGAAGAATGGTCGGCCCGACCGGGTAGGGTCACCAAAGTGGGTTGAACTGCTCGCCATGTAGTGGGCACCCTGGGTGGGTATAGGAGCCCATGAGACTCGTGCCTGTCAGTGGAGGACAGAACCGCATCGTGACCGCATCTGAAAGATCAGTCCAGCTCGTGAGGGTCGCGGCCGAGGCCGCCGCCGAGAAGCTGGCCGACGACATCATCGCCTACGACGTGAGTGAGCAGCTCGCCATCACCGACGCGTTCCTGCTCTGCTCCGCCTCCAACGACCGCCAGGTCCGCGCCATCGTGGACGAGATCGAGGACCGTCTCCGCATCGAGGCCGACGCGAAGCCGACCCGCCGCGAGGGCGAGCGGGAGGGCCGCTGGGTGCTCCTCGACTACCTCGACATCGTCGTGCACGTGCAGCACGAGGAGGACCGCACCTTTTATGCCCTGGAGCGGCTGTGGAAGGACTGCCCCGCCGTCGAGCTGCCGGCGAGCGTAACCCAGGTGGCCGCCCAGCGAGCTCGCGGGGCCGCTCAGTGATCTCGCCGGCAGGCGGGGCGCAGTCATGAGCCGACGGGTCGTCTGTCTCCGCCACGGCCAGACGCTGTGGAACGTCGAACATCGATTTCAGGGCCACTCCGACATCCCGCTTGACGACGTCGGAGTGGCGCAGGCCGCCCGGTCGGCGTCACTCCTGGCCGCTCTCCAGCCCACGATGATCGTCTCTTCGGACCTGCAGCGCGCCTTCGACACGGGTTCAGCCCTCGGCCGGCTCGCCGGCCTGGACGTTCGCGTGGACAAGGACCTGCGGGAACGGGGCGGCGGTGAATGGGAGGGCCTGACCCGAGAGGAGATCAAGGCGGGCTGGCCCGTCGAGTTCGAGAACTGGGAGGCCCCGGGCGGCGAGCTCGTGACCGAGGTCGCCGACCGTGTGTCGGCGGCGATCCGCCGCTGGGCGGCCCAGCTCGACGACCACGGCCTGCTGGTCATCGCCTCGCACGGGGCGGCCATCCGGCTCGGCATCGCCCGCCTGATGGGCCTGCCCGAGGAGCTCTGGCACGCCCTCGGCGGGCTCGGCAACTGCTCGTGGTCCGTCCTGGAGGAGGGGCGCAAGGGCTGGCGGCTGATGGAGCACAACGCCGGAACCCTGCCCGAGCCCGTGAGCAGCGACGACAGTCCCGAGGCCACCGCCGGCTGAGAGCTCTCCCAGTACGGCTTGCGCCGGGCAGGCGCAAGCCGTACCTGATGAGGCGTCTGTGGGCAATGTGACAATTAGGTAAACGGGAAGTGGTCCCGATATGCTCCACGGGCGCCGCACCGAGAGCACTCGAGGCGGTGACCAGGGGCTATAGCGCAGCTGGTAGCGCACCTCCATGGCATGGAGGGGGTCTGGGGTTCGAATCCCCATAGCTCCACCTGACGGGCTTCGCCCTTTTCCTGATCCATGACCCCTGCCCACCAGCACATGAGGTGCACGGCCTCGTCGCAGCCGGTCCTGAAGATGTACGCGTTAATACGCAGGCTTCCCCTGAAGATGTACGTACTAGCACGCTGGCCTGCACGTTCCGTCGCGGCCCACAGTGGCGTCATGGAGGCAGTCGAAGATCGGGTGTATCGGGATCTGCGTGCGGCGCCGGCGCCCGGCGCCGGGCTGGAGCAGATAGGGGCGGAGCTGTCACGTGTGATCGCGCCGATGGTGGCGCATGACGCGACACACGAGTTGCCTCCGGGCGTGATCGTCGTCGGAGCCGACGGCCGAGTCGAGGCGATGACACCTGCGGCGCGGCCATGGCTGGACGCGATGGCGGCGCAACTGGCGGTACCGGAATGGCTGACCGAATCGTCGTTCGCCGCCTTGGCGGCCGCGGCTCGCGAGCATTCGCAATACCCGCGGCTGTGCGTCCCCTCCGTGGGGGCTGGCTGGTGGACCGCGATCGAGGCACAGCCGCTCGGCGACGGTGGTGACGTCGCGATCGTGATCCAGCGTGCGACCGGCAGGCTGCTGCTCCCCTCGTTCTGCGACTGGTACGGGATCACCACCCGTGAACGCCAGATCATGCAGCACCTCTGCAACGGTTCCGCGCCCAAGCAGATCGCCCGCGCGCTCGATTTGTCCGTTCACACGGTCAACGACCATCTCAAGGCGATCTTCCGTAAGACCGGTACCAGCGGACGCGACGAACTTATGGCAGCCATCACCTGACGTCCCTGACGCGGGGCACGACCAAGCTGTTGGCGGTTGGCGCTCCAAGATCATCCCGTGGCGGGTTTGGCGCGTATCTGATGGCATCCGTACAGCCGGACATTGGCGTCGCGCGCCCTAACAGACGATCGCCGCCGCTGCGACGGAGGTGGCGAGGACGCCACTGGCGATGAGGGCAGAGGCTCCCGGCAGCATTGCCGGCCGTGTTGACTTCTTCACGTCTCCTCCATGAGAGAGTTGTTTTGGATCGGTGCGACTTTCTCTGACTGTGCACTGCGGCGGCATGCGAGGGAAATCCTCAGCTTTAGCGGGTTGTGGTGGCGCGCATTCGCTGGATGCGGGTTGTTGGGCGGGAAAGTCGGGGAAAGGTGGGTCGATGTCTGTTTCGTGTTCAAATGGGGTCGAAGAGTGTTATTGGCGGGCCGTAGTGGCTGTCGCCCGCCATCACCGCAGCTTTGAACACGGGTGTGTGGGAGTGGCGGCCGGCAATGGCACCAATGCACCAACGTCTGCACCTAAAGGCCTTGCGGGCGACTCGTTTTGATCGCATTCTGGTCCAATGACGGCATCTCCTGACGAAACACATCCGTCCGACAGCCCTTCGGACGCCCCTTCCTCCGACGTATCGAGTGAGAAGCCTGCCGCCCCCTCTGGAGACGGGGCTTCCGGGGGGTGGATCGTTGGCGGCATTGTCGCGTGGTTCGCCTTGGCGGGGTTGATCACTGGAATCGCCGCAGAGGCGCAAAGCAATGCCACAGAGGGACCGGAGGTTGAGAAAGCTTTCGATCAGCTCTTTGGGTGGGTCTTTCTGGGTGTTCCGGCAGCGATCGCGGTGGTCGGTGGTTCGGCGTGGGGGGCCGTGTGGGGAGTGTCCGCGCTGCTGACTCGCCGGAGAGAGCGAGTGAAGAGGCGTGAGCTGATATTGACAGAGCGGGTCGAGGGATTGAAGGTCATGGTCCGAGAGGCGCAAGAGGTGTCGCGCGACCTTGAGCTCCATCTCGAAGAACGATTGACCGCGCTCAAAGCACTCGGCGAACAGGTGGAAGATCAGGAACATCTGGCCTCTCTTACCCCGGAACAAGTCAAGGCACTCGACAAAGCATTGGCCCGACGGTTCTCCGGCAGTCGTCGTTCGGGGCGTATTGAGCAGACTATTTTCATGTTCATCAGTTTTGGTCTCGGTTTAATTACAAACTGGCTGTCCGGCCTATTGGGTGGCGTGTTGGGCCAC